>JAIRUU010000113.1 GCA_031254225.1 Candidatus Elusimicrobium euhamitermitis | reverse complement strand
TCAAAAATTATTTTTTATAAGCGACATGTACTCCGTGGGCTCAAGTTACTGGAACATAGCTTTCGGGCGCGAGCCAGGCGAAGTCACAAAAGACGCCGAAGGCATCCAGACAATGCAAAACCTGGGCGAAAATATTTTACATCTGATTAAACAGTTAAAAAAATAATACATTTATCTGCTAATTATTTTAAATAACAAAAAAGAAATAAGCCTATCTACTTTCAGACGTGACCGGAATTTTATATATTTCTTATATGCTTAAGAAAATATACGCCGGTTTTACGCTGATTGAGCTTTTGGTAGTAGTTTTAATCATAGGCATTTTAGCCGCAATAGCCGTGCCGAAGTATCAGCTGTCCGTGGAAAAATCCCGCGCCATGACCGCCGCGTCAAATGTCCGCGATTTGACGGAAGCGCAGAGAAGATATGAGCTTGAAACAGGCTCCTTCGCAACATCATTAGATAATTTAGATATTACCGTATCAGATAAGAATTTCAGCTATTCTATAGGAGCCGGTCCAGCAGGCCTGGCCCATATGATTGCGGCAAGGGCAGGACACTCTTACCAAATAATTTATTTTACAACCTGGCCTGATCATCCGGAATATTCAAATAAACTTACGTGCCGCGTGGCAAAAACGGCAAGCATATCAGATATTAATGTTTGTAAATCTATAGGAAAAGATTTTCAGGATTATAGATTTGGCAGCGGAACAGACTACATCTCTATAATAAATTAATGTCTAACGCGGAAGTTCGGTATGCTGTTTGAATATTTCAACAAGGTCTTCAAATATTTTTTTGTCTTCGGAAGAAAAACGGTTTTTGACGGGGCTGTCCACATCAAGCACGCCGAATAAAACGCCGTTTTTTATAACCGGAACAACAATTTCGCTCTCGGACGCGCCGTCGCAGGCTATGTGGCCGGGGAAGAGATGCACGTCAGGCACTACTATAGTTTCACGTTTCTGCGCCGACGCACCGCAAACGCCTCTGCCCATTTTTATTCTGACGCACGCCGGCTTGCCCTGAAACGGCCCCAGCACCAGTTCTCCGTCTTTAAAAATATAAAATCCCGCCCAGTTTAAACGCGGCAGATTATTAAAAATAAGCGCGGAAAGGTTAGCCATATTCGCAACGGCGTCAATTTCTTTTTCCAACAGGTTTTTTGCGTCTTCAAGTATATTCATATTTCAATTATATCTAATTTAAACGGCGTTAAAAAATTATAAATCTTCCCCTTTTAGGGGAAGTCCCCGAAGGTGGTAGGGGTAAATACACACAAATATACGGCTGTAAAACTTCTGTTAAATGAGTAGGGATTAACAGCATTTTATAAAAGCGCATTTACCCCTTTCCCCTTCGGGGCATTCCCCCTAAAAGGGGGAAATTTAGCCACCTTCCAGATTATTCCATAATTTACCTAATTCAAATTTGATAAAATATGAATTACGGGCCGGTAGCTCAGCTGGTAGAGCATCTCCTTTACACGGAGGGGGTCGTAGGTTCAAGTCCTATCCGGCCCACCATTTTAAAAAAACCGCGTTTTTAAACGCGGTTTTTTATTTTAATATCGGGCGGCAGATTTTTTCTTTTTATTCTTAAGATGTTTTTTACGCACGCGCGGCGGGCGCAAAGTCTGTTTTGGGGACAGCGCGAAAATGCCTTTTTTTATACGGCGCTCGCGGCGTTTTTCTAGGCGTTCTTCCTGCGTGGTGCGGCGTTTGTAGCCGGCAAAATCAGGGTTTTCAACAAGCTCGTTGTCAAACTCGGTCCCGCTCCACTCAAACTCTTTTGCGCCGACGACAATAACGTCCCCTGGCTGTATGCCTTTTTTGACAAGCGCTTTTTCAAGGCCGATTTTTTTAAAAGTTTTGCGCAGCCGGATAACCCCCTCCTCCTGATTGAAGTGCGTCATATTTACCATATCTTCAATTTTGCGGCCGTAGATTTGGAAGCGGCCGTCGCCAAGCGGGGCTATTCTAAACAAAGGCTCCACGCCGTGGACAACTACGGAACTCTTTGCGGTTTCCGCAGCCGGCGCAGGCGCAGATTTTATCACTCTTACAATTTCATCTAAAACTTTGCTCACTCCCTCGCCGGTAGCGGCGGAGATTAAAAATACTTTCCGCGTTTTATATTTTCGCGCAATTTTCCGGTATACTTCTTTTGCGACGGGCAGGTCAGCCTTATTTACGGCTATTATGCGCGGTTTTTTGGCAAGCTCGCGGTTAAAAACTTTGAGTTCGTTTTCAATAACTTTAACGCTGTCAATTGCCGAAGAGTCTTTAAAACCCAGCGGGTCCACAAGCTGAAGCAGAACGCGCGTGCGCTCAATATGTTTTAAAAACTGGTGGCCCAAACCTTTACCTTCGCTCGCTCCCTCAATAATGCCGGGAATATCAGCCGCCGCAAAACTTACTTTTTTGTGCATGGCTATGCCGAGATTCGGATTTAGCGTAGTAAAAGGATAATCCGCTATTTTAGGCCGCGCGGCGGAAATTTTTGCCAAAAAAGTACTTTTGCCGGCGTTGGGAAAACCAATGAGGCCGAGGTCCGCCAAAACTTTAAGTTCAAGGTGCAGCGTAACGTCTTCCCCGGGCTGGCCAATTTCGGAAATATGCGGAGCGGTGTTTGAATGGGATTTAAAACTTTGGTTTCCGCGCCCGCCTCTGCCGCCGCGGGCAACGAGCACCTGCCGCCCATTTTCTGTAAGGTCCGCCAAAACCGCGCCGTCTTTCCTTATTATGGTGCCGCAGGGGACATATATAATTTTGTCTTCCCCGCCCGCGCCGGTTTTATTATATGAGCCGCCTTTGCCGCCGTCTTGCGCTTCAATGTGCGGGTTATAAGCAAGCTCCAAAAGCGTAGTAAGATTGCGGTCCGTTTTTATATAAACGTCCCCGCCTTTGCCGCCGCTGCCGCCGTTAGGGCCGCCGAATTCTATAAACTTCTCGCGCCGGAAAGAGAGGCACCCGTCCCCCCCTTTGCCGGCCTTAACATAAATTTTTACCCTGTCTAAAAAACTCATCCTTTTACCTCTTGCCGCAACGATTAAATTGTAAACTTTGACGGAAACTCTCTGCAGAAAATACTACTTTAATACTTTATCAAATAAATATCCCATATTGTATGTCATTCACATGTTTCTTTAATATTTTCCCCTACCACGCCCGCCTACGTTTCACTACGGCGCGTCAGGCAAGGGGCGAGGGGAAAAACAAAAGCGCGGGTTTTTTAACCCGCGCTTTTTAAGCTTAAAATATTTTTCTATTTCGCTTCTTTTTTAGCGGCCGGTTTTTTGGCTGCTTTGGCAGGCTCTTTTTTAACCTGGTCTTTCGGATAAACGGAAATTTTCTTTTTATCCTTGTAGGCCCACTCAAAAGTCACAATGCCGGCTTTTCTTGCAAAAATGCTGTCATCGGAACTCTTGGACGCGTTTGCGCCCGGCAGAAATTTTGTGCCTTTCTGGCGGACAATGATTTCGCCGGCGTTTACAAACTGGCCGCCGTATCTTTTCATGCCTAATCTTTGTCCGTTTGAATCCCTTCCGTTAGAGGAGGAGCCCTGCGATTTACTGGTAGCCATATTATTTCCCCCCCAGCGTGATATCTTTAATCTTAATCTCAGAAAGTTCCTGGCGGTGGCCGCGGGTCTTTTCATACCCTTTTTTGGGGCGCTTTTTGAAGATAATGATTTTTTTACCTCTCAAATGTTTTACCACCTGAGCGGTGACCTTGGCGGAGGAAGACCCCGCTTTGGCATCTGCCGAGGTACTGTCGGTATCATTGGCCCAGAGGACTTTTAAGTCCACGTCCGAGCCGGCTTCAACGTTCAGTTTTTCAACCTGCAGATTTTGACCGGGTTTAACCCAGTATTGTTTTCCACCTGTTTCTATTATAGCGTACATGTTATTATTTTATCACTTTTAGGGACAAAAAGCCCAACTCGCGCTCATTACGCGCGGGCGGGTTGACGTCCGATTTAGCCTTTCAGCTTCTAATATTATACCATATATATATGAAAATACTGGTGGGATTAAGCGGCGGAGTGGATTCCGCGCTGACAGCCGCTTTGCTTAAAGAGCAGGGGCATGAAGAAGTCGCGGGCGCGATAATGTCCACCTGGGACCCGTCTTTCCCCGCGCCGAAAGCGCACGGAAACGCCTGTTTCGGACCAGAAGAACAAGATATTGAAACCGCTGCCGGCGTGGCCCGCGCGCTGAATATTCCGTTTTATGTAATTGACTGCCGCGGGCAGTTTAAAAAAATCGTTCTGGAAAATTTTAAGGACGAATATAAAAAAGGCCGCACGCCAAACCCGTGCGTAATATGCAACAGTTTTATAAAATTCGGCGCGCTGCCCGCCGCTGCGGCCGCGCAGGGCATAGAATTTGACAAATTTGCCACCGGCCACTATGCTCGTATTGAGGAAAAAGACGGCAAATTCCTGCTCAAAACCGCAATTGACATGACGCGGGACCAGACTTATTTTTTATACAGGCTGACGCAGGGACAGTTGTCCAAAACTATATTCCCTCTGGGCGCATATACAAAAAAAGAAGTGCGCGCGCTGGCAAAAGCAAAAAATATACCAGTTGCGGATAAAGAGGACAGCCAGGACTTTTACTGCGGCGATTATAATGATATTTTGAAATTTGACGCCGCGCCAGGCAGTATTGTTGATAAAACGGGCAAAATTCTGGGCACGCATGGCGGCGTATGGAATTTTACCGTGGGCAAACGCAAAGGCGTGGGAATAAGCGGAAGCAAAGAGCCGCTGTACGTTACTCAGCTTCTGGCAAAACAAAATCTCGTAGTGGTGGGCCCGAAAAAAGATTTATATAAAGATTTTTTTACCGCGTCCGATTTAAGCTGGCCCGCGGGCGCGCCTGCAAACAGTTTCCGCGCAAAAGTAAAAATACGCCAAATGCACCCGCCCGCGCCGGCGGCTGTTACGCTTAAAAACGACAAAGCAGAGATTAAATTTGACGAGCCTCAAATGTCAATAACTTCCGGCCAGAGCGCGGTTTTTTACGACGGAGACACAGTTTTGGGCGGCGGAATTATTGATTAGCGTTTTTCATTTTCGCGCGGACAAATTCCCACACGGCGGGCAGTACTGAAATTATTATTATTCCTAAAATTACAAAATGGAAATGAGTCTTAACCACCGGCAAATCAGCAAATTTATAACCCGCCAGAGTAAATACCAAAACCCACAAAGCGCCGCCTACGACGTTATAACTTAAAAAACGCCCGTACGTCATTTTGCCTATGCCCGCGACAAACGGCGCAAACGTGCGGATTATAGGAATAAAACGCGCCAAAATAATCGTCTTGCCGCCGTATTTTTCATAAAAACGGCTAGCCTCGTCCAGATGTTTTTTATTGAGCCAAAAACTTTTTTCGCTTTTAAAAATTTTGGGGCCTATATGTTTGCCTATCTCGTAATTAACGCTGTCGCCGGCCACCGCGGCTATTATTAAAATTATTATTACAACCGGCAAATTAATGGGGCTGCCCTGCAAAGTTGACAGAGCGCCGACGGCAAAAAGCAGCGAATCACCCGGCAGAAACGGAGTTACCACAAGGCCCGTCTCGCAAAAAATTATGACAAACAGCAAAACATAAAGCCACGGACCCATAACCGCTGCCCAGGCTGTAAGATGAACGTCAAGATGCAAAAAAATATCAATAATACTGGCAAAAAATTCCATAACATATTTTACCTTTTTTTAATATAATCAAAATATGGAAAAGATTTTAGTGGCCGATGACAATCCGCAAATACGCGCCCTTGTAAAAGAAATATTGGAAAACGAGGGATATACGGTAGTAACCGCGGAACACGGCGCGGACGCGGTTGAAAAAATTTATAAAGAAAATCCCGCCTTGTGTATTATTGACTATGAAATGCCGCACAAAAAAGGCTTTGACGTGGTGCGCGAAGTCCGCAGCCACACCGCCTATATTTATATGCCTATTATGATTTTTACCGCGGACGCCGGCAAACAGACGCGCATGGAAGGACTGGGCCTTGATATTGACGATTATCTGAACAAACCTGCCGACGCCGAGGAAATTGTGGCCCGCGTCAAACTGCTGCTGCGGCGCAGCAAACAAAAACTGGACTCCAACCCGCTGACGCGCCTGCCCGGCAACCCGTCAATACAGGCGGATATTGAGGACAGAATAGCCGCCAACCGCCCGTTTGCCATGCTTTACTGCGATCTTAATAATTTTAAAGCTTTTAACGATAAATACGGCTTTGAAGCCGGCGACAGAGTGCTTAAAAAAACCGCGGATATTATAGCCGAAGCTTCCAAATCCGGCGAAAACGCTTTTGTGGGCAACGTCGGCGGGGACGATTTTGTGCTGTCGTGCGATTTTGACGCGGCGGACGAAATCGCAAAAAAAATAATTGAACTGCTGGACGCGGCCGCGCCGTCGTTTTACGACGAAGCCGACCGCGCGCAGGGTTTTATGTCCGCAAAAGACAGGCAGGGCGTTTTACAGAAAATCCCTCTTCTTTCAATAGGCATAGGCATAGTGCATAATACCATACGTCCCATAACCTCTTTTGCCATGGCTAGCAGCATAGCGGCCGAAGTTAAAAGCTTTGCAAAAAAACAGCCGGGCAGCAATTATATTTTTGACAGACGCGAAAACTAAACTTTTATCCAAAAGTTATATCGTTAACGGAAACTTTTTCCTGCGGAATAAAGTAAATTACGTCCGAAGATTTTTGTTTCCTGAAATATTTTAAAACTTTTTTGCACACTTTTACCTGATACTCCGTCAGCGGCAGGCACTGTATTTGCACGTGGCGCGGCGTTACGTTTCTGTATTCAACAAGCATATCAAGCTGGGAAAAAGAAACTTTATTATTTACATAATCAACGCCGGGCTGCACTTTGGAAATAAGGCCCGTAATATCCGCCCTGTCTAAGCCCGTATGCGTAAAATATATCCATTGACCGTCTGAAAAACCAAAATTTTTAGTCAGCGTAAAATTCTGGCTCCTAAAAATGTCCATCTCATTATAAACCGCCGCAAAAATTTCCCGCGCGCGCGCCTCGTGTTCTTCTTTTATTTTTGAACGGTCCATATTACCCCAGGTTTTATAAATTTTTTCGTCCGGATAAATGCCGTATTGTTTTTTAAAATTAATCACCCCGTCAGCCAGCAGCATATGTTTCTTCACGGCGGCAATAGCAAGTTTTGCGTCCGCGCGGACTTTCATATTATCCATGCGCTTTGCATAACAGAAGCTTAAAATACCCGCCAGAATTAACACGGTAATTAATACTTTTTCGTTTTTAAACATATTTTTATTCCCCCTTAATATACCTAAGAAACTAAAAAGCAATGATTGAGATTTTATTTTTATCGGCCATTTCTATGACCTGCGGCAAATCAAGAATTAAAGTTTTTTGGGCTTCAACGGCAAGCGCTTTTACGCCGGCCGTTATCAGACTTTCAACAGTGCCTTTGCCTATAATGGGCAGGTCAAAACGCATATCCTGCGCGGGCCGCGCGGCTTTAACGACCACAAGGCTCTTTGAACTTTTATTGCTTTTTTTGTAAAGCTCTCCTGCGCGCAGAATGCAGGCGTCCGTCCCTTCCATGCCTTCAAGCGCGACGACGGCGCGGTCCGCCACCGCGACGGTAAGCCCGATGTCCAAACCGGATAAAGCCTTTGCCGCTTTTACGCCAAATTCCACGGACCGTTTTTCTTCTTCCGTCGGCGCGCGTTTTGTGAGAACTCCGGCTGGCGGCATAAAATCTTCCAAAAATAGAGCGGAGCTTACAAACTCTACTCCGTCTTTTTCAAATTCTTTTATCACGGCGGAAAGAATAGTCTCCGTCTTCATGTCGCGCAGGCCGGCCAGCATTTTTGCGCCGCGCAGGTCAGGCATAATATTGGTAAAAATTGCGGTGTGTTTGACGCGGCCCGCCATGAGCACTTGACTTACGCCGTTTTCTTTAAAAAAATTTATTCCCTTATTTAACTGCCCCATTTTAAATTCAACAATTTTGGCGCAGTAAGGCTCAAACTCAGACGGCAAAGCATTGCCTTTTATGCACGCCGCATAAACCTCCACGCCGCGCTGTTTTGCTTTTTGGGCAATGTAAACGGGCATTTTGCCCTCGCCGGCTATTATGCCTATTTTATTCATCGGCCTCTTCCGCGCTCATGCGCATTCTGGCCTTGGCCATGCCGCGTTTTGTGTTTTTGCAAAACTCAACCATATGTTTTGCTTCCGGCGTGTTTGCCTGCGCCTGCGCTTTGGGCAGAGCGTCGCTCATATTTAAATCAGACATAAATAAAATTTTATAAGTGTCTTTAATGGACTTAATCGTCTCCCTCGTCATGCCGGCGCGGCGCAGGCCGATAAGATTTAAACCCACAAGCCCCGCCCTGTAACCCTGGGCAATGCAGTACGGCGCAATATCTTTGTGTATGCCCGTCGCGCCTGAAACCATTGCAAAAGTGCCCACCCTGCAAAACTGGTGCGCGCCGACGAGGCCGGAAATTATCGCCCTGTCCTCCACAAGCACGTGGCCGGCAAGACCCGTGCTGTTAACTAAAATAACGCCGCTGCCGATGACGCAGTCATGCGCCACGTGCGCGTTGGCCATAAGCAGGCAGTTGCTGCCTATTTTTGTAGGGTGTTCAACGCTGCCTGAACGGTGTATAGTCACGCACTCCCGTATCTTATTATTATCGCCCATTACCACCATGCTGGGCGCGCCGCTGTAAGACAAATCCTGCGGCTTTACGCCGATAAAAGAACTGGCGATAAGCTCGTTATTTTTGCCCATCTCGCAGTGCTCTATAACGCAGTGCGGGCCTATTTTTGTGCCGGAGCCTATTTTTGTTTTAGGGCCTATTACTACAAACGGCCCTACTTCAACGCCGTCTTCCAAAACCGCAGTCTTATCTATTATTGCCGAAGGGTGGATTGTCAGAGCCATGGTATCTCCTTATCTTGTGTCAGTCAAAATATAATTTAAATATCCCTGCACGCACAGCGTTTTATCCGCGTAAGCTTCGCCGTAAATGCGCGAAATTTTACCAAAACGCAAAACTTCAAAAGGCATAAGAACTTCCGTGCCGGGCTTAATCACGCCGCGGAATTTTACTTCGTCAATGCTCAGAAACAGCGGCACTTTGCCTTTAATGTTACGCATAAGCGCGGCGCCGGCGCACTGCGAAATGCTTTCTATCGTAATCACGCCGGGCAATATAGGCATACCCGGGAAGTGTCCCTTAAAAAAATCTTCTTCGCCCATAAACTTTTTTACGCCAACAAAATATTTTCCCTCTTCTATGATTTTAACGTAATCGCAGAATAAAAAAGGCGGACGGTGCAATATTGTCCGCAGCACTTCGTCATGCGTAATAATTTTTTCCGTTTCTTTTCCGAGCAGAAAAGAAAGGTCTCTTTTTTCTTCATTCATTTATACACCCCCTGGCCAGCAGCTGCCGCGCCAGTTCCACGTTATATTTGTGGCCGCCGCCGCGCGCGTATATTTTCATGTTCTTCAAACTGCAGTTTGTAAGAACAAGATCTCCGACCAAATCCAAAATTTTATGCCTCACCATTTCGCCGTCAAAACGCAGTTTTGAGGAAAACCCGTCCGCCGTAATTACCACCGCGTTCTCCGTGCTGCCGCCTTTGGCCAGGCCGTGCTTTTTTAAAAATTCCAGCTCTTCCTCAAAACCGAAAGTTCTTGCCGGCGCTATTTCTTTAAGATAATTTTCTTGGCCGAATTCAAAAGTATATTCAAGACGCGAAACCAGCGGGTGTTTGTGTATAAAAATAAATTGGAAAACCAGTTTGTCCGCCGGCTCAACGCGGTATAAAACGTTTTTGTCTTCAAACTCAAACGCCTCTTTAACGGCAATCTCCGGCATTTTTTTATTTAATCTTTTAACGCCGCACCGCTCAAGCGCTTTAAAATATTCCAGCGCGGAGCCGTCCATAACCGGCGGCTCGGGCCCGTCCGCGGAAATCAAAATGTCGGTAATTCCCAAAGCGGCGCAGGCGGACAAAACGTGCTCAACCGTATGCATTTCCGCGCCGCCTGACTTTAAATTTGTGCCGCGCATGGTGGAAGAAACGTTTTCAACCGTGGCTTTTATCGGCGCGGAGCCTTTGATATCCGTCCTTAAAAAGTAAATGCCTTCGCGGTCATAAGGCTCAAAAGTCATACCGCATTTAACGCCCGTATGTAAGCCTATACCGCTTATTGTTTCAGATTTTTGAATAGTTTGCCTGAACATATTTATTTTTCTTCTTTTGCCTTCTTAAATTTTCTTAATTCTTTATACATTTCCGGCAGCTTGGGCAGAGTGGCGTAAACGCGCAGCATTTCGCCGTATTCTCTTGCGGGGGAACCGAAAAGTTTTGAGCCCGCGGGCACGTCGCCCATGACGCCCGACTGCGCAGCCACCTGCGCGCCGTCCCCGATTTTTATGTGGCCCACCACGCCTGCCTGCCCGGCCAAAACCACGCCTTTGCCAAGCTCGGTTGAGCCGGCTATGCCGGCCTGTGAAATTATTATGCTTCCCGCGCCCACTTTAACATTATGCGCAAGCTGCACCAAATTGTCAACTTTCACGTTGAGCCCCACGACGGTGCTGTCAATTTTCGCGCGGTCAACGGTCGTATTTGCGCCGATTTCCGTCTCGCTCTCTATTATCACGTTGCCGACCTGCGGTATTTTCTCATGTTTCCCGTTAATAAAAATAAAACCAAAACCGTCCGCGCCGATAACCGCGCCGGCCTCCAGCACGACGTTATGTTTAACAACGCAACCCTCGCGCACAACGACGTTAGGGTAAAACAAACAGCCCGCGCCGACCGTCGTATTGCGGCCGATATAGACGTGAGGATAAAGCGTGGTATTGTCCCCGATAACCACATTGTCTTCTATCACCGTGTACGCGCCTATGTTTACGTTTGCGCCCAGCCTCACGTTTTTGCCTATAATCGCCGTCGGGTGTATGCCTTTGTCAAATTTAGGGTTCTGCGCTTCAAAATATCTTAAGAAAAGAGTAAACGCCCATTCCGGATTTTGGGCGTAAACCGCGTTTACTTTAAAATCAATTTTGCCTTTTGCGGCGGCGGGCAGAATAACGCAGCCCGCGGCGAGTTTTGAGAGCAACTCTTTATTTTCGGTATTTGCGGCGTAGCATACTCCGTCCGGTTTGGGGTTATCAATGCTGCACGGGGCGGTAATTTCAAAATTTTTATCTCCGGCCAGTTCGCCGCCGGTAATTTCCGCTAAAGTCTGTAAATTTATTTTCATTGTTTTGTTCCCGCGCCGCTGTTTATTTGCGGCGCTTTTTGCGCGTCAAGTTCAAGGGATATTATTTTTTTTGAATCTTTTTTGCCGGATTTTTCTTTTTTTGTTTTTCTGAGCCTGTCCGTAAATTCCTGCGTTATGTCAACGGGTTTCTGCCCGTACAAAATATCGTCTTTATTTACTATTATCGCAATATTTCTCTTTAACGCGAAGAGTTTTAACTCTTCGTAAATATCCTGCATAATTTCCTGCACTTCAACGGCCTCTTCTTTTTTTACTTGATTAGTGGTGTCAAATTTCTGTTTTTCTATCCAGATTTCTTTTTCGCGGACCGCCGTCATATTATCGGCTATTTTCTTTTTATTCTGCTCGGCAAGCGCCGCGGCGTCAACAGGGCTGTTAAAGCGTATATCCGCGCCGCTGAAAACAAGGAAACGGGAAAGAGCGTCCGCAGTTTCGGCATAATCCGCGCCCTGCGGCTGCGGCAGAAGCTGCGGCCCGTCGGACGAATAAGACGTTTCATAAAAAGGTTTAAGATTATCCGTCTCGGCTTCAAGAGACGCGGTTTCGCCGTTGATAGCGGCTATGTCTTTTTTTGCGTTTTCTATTTCGTCCGCCTTTTTACGCAAAGTTTCCTGCAAAGCCTCTTTAGTCAAATTTGTCCACGGGTGGTTTTTGAAACAATAATTTATATCCAGATAAGCCGCTATTAATTTCCCCTGCGGCGGCGGCGGAGCCGCGGCGGACAGCACGCCGCCGTTTTCCTGTCCGTTTGAAATAACGGCAGTTAATAAAAAAATTAAAACCAAAATCCGTTTTTTCATTAACAGAACTCCGTCCTCCAATCTTTTTCCTCTCCCTAAAAGGGAGAGGAAAACTAAAGGATACGCCGCTAAAACGCGTTGGACATGTTGAAATAAAATTTCGTCTTAGATTCCCCAGCCGCGTGATTCAAACCATAACCCCAGTCTATGCGTATGGGCAGCTGCGGCGTGGCAAACCTGAGCCCCACGCCCACGCCGGCCTTAAACTGGTCATAATCCGGCCCGAGGGAAAACTTAACGTCGCTCACGCTGTTCCACGCATTGCCCACGTCAAAGAAAGCCGCGAGCTGCGCAATGCTCCTGCGCCCTTCGCGCGCAAGCGGGAAGCGCAGTTCCCAGTTGGAAACAAAATACACTTCGCTGCCGTCCGGCGGGCCGACCTGGCCCGTATTGTCATAACCCCTTATGGTGTCCGCGCCGCCTATAAAATATTTTTCATAAACCGGCACTTCTTTTGTCCTGCCGTAAGGTTTTGTTGAGGCGAATTTATTGGACAGCACAAAAACTATAGGGTAATTGCCGCCGACGTTTAAAACAGTATGGTTAAATATGGAGCGCAGGTTAAGCGTCCATAAATCCAAATCCCCCATAAAAGGACCGCCGGTCACTTCAACGCCCGCGGAGTTGCGCCAGCCCGTCGTAGGGTCCCACATATTATCGCGCGTGTCCAAGGCAAAATCAACGCCGAAGCCGGACGAAAGATTTTTTACCTTCGGAATAAGATTTGCGTACTGGGCGTCAACGTCGTAAATATCAATGCTCTGCAAAGTGTACGCCAGGCTTAACTGGTAAATATCTTCCGAAAAACGCGGGCCGACTATCACGCGGCCGCCTATGCGTTTGTCCGTATACGCCTGTAAAGTGTTTTCAAAAGGGCGGTAACGGCGCGTATTAAAAGCGTCAACGCCGAAAGATACCGGCCTGTCAAACACCCACGGCGTGGACCAGCCCACGGTATAATCAAGTAAATTTTTGCCGAACTGCGTGCGTAAATTCAAACGCTGTGCAGAGCCGAATAAATTAAGATGGCTGACGCTAACCTCGCCGTAGAGCCCGTCCATTGAAGACATGGCTATGCCGGCGGTAAACATTCCGGGGCGGCCTTCCACCACGTTAAAACCCAAATCCACTTTGTCAGGGGCCGCGGTGGGGGAAATATCAAGCTGCACGTCGTTGATAAAACCCAGATTCATTATTTTGGTCTGGCTGCGGCGGATTTTGGAGTAGTCAAACAAGTCGCCCGGTTTAATGGTTATCTCGCGCGCAAGGACGTTTGTTTTTGTGCTTTCATTGCCCGTAACGTCAACGTGGTCAACGTAAAAAACGCGGCCCTCGTTAATAATATAATCAATATCCAGAACGCCGTCCGTCACGGTCCGCTTCGGCGTGATTTGCGCTTTTAAATAACCTTTGTTGGCGTACGCTTCCTGCATGTCGCGCACGGTGTAGTCAAAACTTTTTTGTTTATAAATATTGCCTTCGCGGTAAAAAATATTTTTCTTAAGCTCGGCGTCCGTAAACACCGTGTTGCCATCAAACGTGCTTTTGCCGTAATGCGCCTGCACGCCTTCTTTTACTTCATAGGTTATTGAGACTTTGCTTTTGTCCTCGCTCATTTCCACTTTGGGCGGCTTGACGTCAAACTCGCTGAAGCCTTTGTTGCGGCCGTAGAGCGTCATATTGATATAATCTTTCTGCAGATTCTGCGGTTTGTAAATTTTGCCCGGGCGGTTGGACGTTTTTTTAATCAGCGTTTCAGACGGGATTATTCCTTCCGCGCCCAGAATTTGAACCTTGTCCACTTTGGCGCGCTCGCCCTCGTTTATGACAAGAGTGACTTCCGCGGTGCCGTAATCTTCATTAATTTTTGTTTCGTAACTCACGTAAGCGTTGATATAACCTTTCTCGGCGTATTTATTTTTAACAGCCTGCATGTCCGTTGAAAGTTTGGTTTCGTTATACGGGTCTTTAATTTTGAGCGTCATGGCTTCAGTTATGCTGCTCTTGCTCAAATGTTTGCGGCCCTGGTAGATAATTTTGTCAAAAACAGGTTTTTCTTTGACGATATATGTGATTTTATAGCAGGGATAATTCTGTTGATCTTCTTTATTTTTGCGCTCGCCTTTAGCCGGCGAAACGTCCACCTGCGCGTTGTCAAAACTGCCCAGCGCGACTATGCTCTGCATATCGTCGTATACAAAACCCTTCTCGTACATTTCGCCTTTTTTCGCTTTGGCCGCTTTGAGAACGGTTTTTGGGGCAATATTTTTAAGGCCGGTAACCCCCGTGTCGCAAACCATCCACGGGCCGCTGTTATCCGCGCTTTCCTGCGCGAAAAGGGACGCCGCGCAAACCAAAAATGTCAAGAACAGAAATTTTTTCATAAGACACCGAGACTGAACAAAAGCCCGTGCCAAGATTTTTGTCACGGGCTGTGCAGTCTAAAGAGCTTCCATTATTTAGCGGGTTTCGCCGTAAAACCGCTTTTTATGCATTTTGTGCAGACGTACGCGGTCTGCGTTTTACCTTCCAGAACAACTTTCTGTTTCTGGAGATTGGGTTTGAAAGTCCTGTTTGTTTTCCTGTTGGAGTGGCTGTAGGAGCCGCCCTGAACAGGCCCTTTGCCGCATATAGTACATTTATAAGACATATTTCATTTTCCTTTTGCTTAATATATATACATATTATAGCAAAATTATTTATCTTCAAAAATTTTGATTGCGTACGGGGCTATGAAAAAGCTGGGAATGCTCAAAATACACGCTATTATGAAAAAGTTTGTGTAGCCGACCGATACCTGCAGCCTGCCGCTCATCATGTTGGGAATCATCATGCCCAGGGCCATAATGCCCGTGGATATGGCGTAGTACGACGTGGGATACTTGCTTTTCTGGCTGATTTTCATAACAAACACCGTAAAAGCCATGAAACCCAGCCCGTAGCCGAACTGCTCAAAAGAAACTAAAACCGCAACTATCCATAAAGCGGGCTTGAAAACAGCCATAATTACATAAAAAATATTCGGCGCGTTTAATAAAACCACAAAGGGCCACAGACATTTTTTAAAACCGTATTTTGCAAGCGCTATGCCGCCCAGAATATTGCCGGCTATTAAAGCAATCATAGCCACGGTGCCTTTTATAAAACCAAAAGTTTCAGTGGAAACGGCAAGCCCGCCCGCGCTTTTCGGGTCAAGCATAAAAGGGGCGATAAGTTTTTCAAGGCTTGCTTCGCCCAGACGGTAAACCAAAATAAAAATCAGAATTATCAAAATATTTTTCTGCGTGAAATAAGTTTTGAAGACTTCCTTAAAATTCTGCGCCGCTTTCGGCGCAGTCGCGTCGCAGCGCAGCGAAGACGGAGGTTTTGCATCCCGCGGCAAAATAAAAAAATGCCAGATTGTAAAAATAAAAAATACTGCTGCAACCGCCGTAAAACTTATTGTCCACGCCGGCGCAATATTGCCCGTTTTAACCTCCAGCCTGCCCGCCAGCATTACAATAATCCCGCTTCCGAAAATCATGGACAGCCTGTAAAAAAACGTGCGTATGCCGACGTAGAAAGACTGTCTTTCCTTATCTAAGACAAGCATATAATAGCCGTCGGTCGCCGCGTCATAAGTGGCGCTGATAAACGCGCCCGCCGCAAACCCGAGCAGCGAGGCGACAAAAAAATTATTTAAATTAAAAGCAAGTCCCGTAAGCAGAAAAATTATCGCAAGCAAAAACTGCGCGGAGGAAAGAATAAATTTTTTGCTTCTGTTTTCAAGCAGCGGGCTCCAGACCATTTTTAAAATCCACGGCAGATAGAGGAAACCTGTCCAGAAAGTCATCACGTCTTTGGGAATGCCGAGTTTTGTGTACACGACGGAGGAAACAGAGTTAATAATTATATACGGCAAACCTTCCGCAAAATAAAGCGTCGGTATAAAAAACCAAGGGTGTCTGCTTTTATTTTCCATATAATTTATAATATCAAATATGAAAAAGCTGGCAACGCTAAATCAGTCCGGATAAGATAAAAATTCCCCCTTTTAGGGGGAAAGCCGCGAAGCGGAAAGGGGTAAATGGCTGTTATAAAACGCTGTTTGCTTAAAACAGAAATCTTACAGACGCATATTTGTGTGTATTTACCCCTATCCCCTCCGGAGACTTCCCCTAAAAGGGGAAGATTTGTTTTATTTTTTTCGCTTTTTTAACATTACCTTAAAAGGTATAATATTTTTATGACCTATTTTTATTTCTTCGCGCTTGCTTTTTGCTGGGGCAGCGCGTTTTTGGCGGCAAAAAATATCGTGGCGGGTGTGGACCCGCTTTACGGCGCGTTCTCGCGCGTATTCTTTGGGTTTTTATTTTTTATAATTTTGTTCGCGCTGCGCCGCAAAAGCGTTAAAATTCCCGCTAAAGAAATTTGGAAACCGTGGTTTCTGAGCTCGGTTTTAATCATACTTCCGTTCTTTTTAATGTTCTGGGGGCAGCAGTTTGTGCCGTCGGGCGTTGGCGGCATTTTCAACGGCACCGCGCCCATATGGACGTTTATAGCGGGCGCGATTATTTTGAAAGGGGAAGATTCTTTTACCTGGCCGCGCGCGCTGGGCGTTTTAATAGGTATCGCGGGCATTTTATGCATTATGCTGCCCGCGGCAAATTTTCAGGGCAGCATGGCGGAGTTTTACGGCTGCCTCGCGCTTGTGGGCATGGCAATATGTTACGCGCTGGGCAACGTTTTTACAAAATATATTATGGTTGACCACAGCACAATTTCCACCGAGGGAAATATTTTTCACCAGTACCTTTTTGCGTTTATAGTTATGGGCGCGGTGTCGCTGGTTTTCGGCGTAATGCCGTCTAAAAATATGCTGGATACAAAGACTGTTTTGTCTATGATTTACGGCGGCGTTTTTTCAAGCGCAATAGCGTTTTTACTGCTGCTTGCTTTAATTAAAAGATTAGGCGCGCTGCGCGCGGCAAGCGTCACGTATCTGGTGCCTATCGTTGCTCTGGTTTTAGATTTTCTCGCCACCGGCAGAGTGCCGGGCTTAAATGAATTTGCCGGAATATTTTTGATTTTTGTAAGCTTGTTTATAATACAGAAACCCGTAAAAAAATAAGACATTCTATGACATTAAAAAACCCCCGGGAAGCCGGCGGGTTTTTTAATCAGCCGTATCAAAATCTTCTTTTTCAGGCGCCGCCGGAACTCCCGGGCCGACCATTTCCAGCAGGCGCAAATCGCTCGGGTACAAAACCATTTCTTTGGCTTTCGGCGCGGAAACCCACCTCACGTCCAAAATCTCCGACGAGTCCGGCCTGCCTATCCGCCCCAGTCTTTTCATCAAATACCACTGCACCGTCTTCTTAATATAATTGCCCTGCAAAGTAAAAGCGTAACGCACGCGGATTATCGGACGCACTATCGCGGCTTTGTAGCCCGTCTCTTCCTCCACTTCGCGCAAAGCGGCCTGGCGGGGCGTTTCTCCGGCTTCAATATGCCCTTTGGGAAATGTCCATATTTTTTTGCCCTTCATATTTTTAACCTGCACCAGCAGTACTTTTCTGCCGTCTAAGACAACGCCGCCGCAGGAAAACTCGGAGACTATCATTTGTTTGCCGCCCGCTCATACGCGTAAGCCGCGTTGAACATTATATCTTCCCGGTCGGAGTCGGCATAAAACTGCACGCCGGCCGGCAGCCCTTCCGCCGCGTTCCCGCACGGGACGGAAACGCCGCACAGGTTTGCCATATTGCCAGGACAAGTGAACAAATCCGCCAGATAAGTTGTAACCTGGTCCTCAGCCGCTTTGCCCAGTTTTGCGGCAACCGTCGGCGAAGTGGGCGTTAAAATAATATCAACTTTTTTAAAAGCGTCCTCAAAATTTTTTCTGATAAGCGTTCTTACCTGACGGGCTTTGACGCATGTGGCCTCGTAACGCTCTTTGCTCAAAACGTAGTGGCCTATCATAATGCGGCGTTTGACTTCCGGCCCAAAGCCTTCCATGCGTGTTTTGGCGTAAACTTCGTCCAAATCCGCAGGATTTGCCGTCTGATAACCGTAACGCAGGCCGTCAAAACGGGAAAGATTTGAGCTGGCTTCCGCGCTCATCAAAATATAATAGCAGGGGGAGCTGTATTTTGCAAAAGGCAGCGGTATGTCAACCGGCTGCGCGCCCAAATTTTTCAAAACATTTTTTGCGTTGTCAAAAGTTTTTTTAATTTCAGGGTCAAGATTTTCAAAAAAATCCGTCGGTATCCCCACTTTAAGACCCGCAATGGATTTATTTAAATTTTTTGACACGTCTTCAAATTTTGTCTGGTTAGAAGTTGAATCTTTGGCGTCCGCGCCGGAAATTACGTCAAACAAAAGCGCGGCGTCCTCAACGTTTGCCGCAATCGGCCCTATCTGGTCCACGCTGGAGCCGAAGGCCACTAAACCGTACCGGCTGACGCGCCCGTGCGTTGGTTTTACGCCGACAACGCCGCAAAAACTTGCCGGCTGGCGTATTGAACCGCCGGTATCGGAACCCAGAGCCAAAGGCACCATGCCCGCGCATACCGCGGCCGCGCTGCCGCCGGACGAACCGCCCGCGACTCTTGTTTGGTCAAGCGGATTTTTAGTCGCGCCGTAAATTGAATTTTCAGTTGACGAGCCCATTGCAAACTCGTCCATATTCAGACGGCCGACGATAATTCCGTCCTCGTCAATAATTCTTTGTATCGCGGTCGCCGTGTACACGGCTTTATGGTTTGCCAGCATTTTTGACGCGCATGTGGCCAAATGACCGCTGTAAAGCATATTGTCTTTTATGCCTACGGGCACTCCCGCCAGACGGCCGAGTTTTTTGCCCGCGGCTTTTTTTGCGTCTATTTCTTTTGCGCGGGCCAGCGCGGCGTCTTCAAAAATTTCAATAAAAGCGTTGATTTGCGGATTTTTTTCCTTAATTATTCTAAAAGCGTTTTCCGCCGCGGCGAGCGCCGTGGTTTTACCCTCTTTAATATTTTTTACAATCTCTGAAGCCGTCATAAAACTTTTTTTACCCTTATCATTTTTTCTTCTTCCGCGGGGAAAGCGGAAATTATCGCGGGGATATTTTCAAAAGCGCGCGCGGCGTCTTCCCTCAAATCCAGGACGGGGCTTACAATATCCGCGGGCACGCCGGAAGTTTCCACCTGCGCCAGCTGGTCTATCCACGTAAAAATCTTTTCCATTTTTACGCTCCAGTCCTGCAAATCCTCAGGCGTAAATTTAAGTTTCGCGCTCTTTGCCAGACGCTCAATATATTTTATATCCATATTTATATTTTATATAATTAGTCTAAATAAGTCTTTTTGGTGGACGCAATATTATGACGGAAAATAACGAGACTAAAATTGAAAATCATCTGGTGCTGGCAATAGTGTCGCTTTGTCTGTCCGGCCTGGGCGCGTTCTTCGCAATGCCGGCTGCCGTCGCAAGTTTGATTTTTGCGCTGCGCGTTGACGATAAAATAAAAACCGATTTGAACGCTGCAAAACAGGCAAGCAAATTCGCCGCAACTTTCGGCTGGATTGCCGTGGCGCTTGTCATCATACCATGGCTACTGATTATTTTCTTTTGGCTGGCGGCGGGATTTGGGCTGTTTTGGTTTTTGCGTTAAGAATTTTAGAAATAATTTTCATGGCCGCCTTGTCCATAAGAGCGCGTTCTTTTTTAGCGGCGTCATCCATGCCGGCAAGGTGCAGCGCGCCGTGGACCGCGTAAGTCAGCAATTCTTCCAAAACGCTTTGCTTATACAGCAAAGCGTTTTTTTGCGCTGTTTTTACGCATACAAAAATATCGCCTGATAAAGTTTCCGGCTCAGACGGGTAACCGAAAGAAATTACGTCTGTCTCATAATCGTGGTTTAAAAATTGTTTATTGATTTTATGTATCTCCGCGCCGGAAACAAAAACCAGATTTATTTCCCCTCCGCGTTTTGCGCCGCGGCCCAGCGCGGCTGAAACAGCCGCCTTAAATAATGACGTTTTGCGCTGCGCCGGCGGTATTTTTACGTTATAAAAAACATTTATTTTCATTTTTTCTCTAGTCTGTCGTAAGCGGACAGAATTTCTTTTACAAGCGGGTGGCGCACGACGTCTTCCGCCGTAAATTCCATAATTGAAATGCCCTCAATGCCGCGCAAAATTTTTACCGCGACGGAAAGGCCGCTTTCTTTTTTAAAAGGCAGATCTATCTGCGTCAAATCCCCGTTTATAATCATGCGGGAATTTGCGCCCATGCGGGTTAAAAACATTTTCATCTGCTCGGGCAGCGTGTTTTGCGCTTCGTCCAAAATTATAAAAGCGTTTTCCAGCGTTCTGCCGCGCATGTAGGCAAGCGGCACTATTTCAAGCGTTGAAGAGTATTTCAAAGCGCGGAACTTTTCCGCGCCCAGCATAGCGCCGAACGCGTCATAAACGGGGCGCAGATACGGGTCAACTTTCTCATCAATATCGCCGGGCAGAAAGCCGAGTTTTTCCCCGGCTTCAACTATCGGGCGGGAAACTATTATGCGGCCCACCATGCCAAGCTCCAGCGCGCGCAGCGCGCACGCGCAGGCCAAAAACGTTTTGCCCGTGCCCGCGGGCCCGACGGAAATTACCATGTCGTTTTCAAAAATAGTTTCAATATATTTCTGTTGGTTTTTAGTGCGCGGTTTTACCGGCGCGTTGTGCGGCGGATAAAAAATAACGCCGTTGTCAAAAGGTTTGGCGTGGGAGGTTCTTTGCAGAGTGACGACGGTTTCGGTATTTTCAATAATTTTTTTGATTTTGTGAAAAGCTTTGTCAACGCGGGAATTCGGGCCGGAAAGCGAAATTTCCGCCCCGTCGCCGTCGGAATTATAGCGGGCAAAAATTTCTACTTTAAATTCTTTTTCAAGCGCTCTTAACCTGCTGTCCTGCTCCCCCAGCACAAGGAAAATCTCGTCTTTATCTTTAAGTTTTATTTTTTTTATCATTGTTAAAATCTTTTCCCTTCTCTTTGCGCTACCCCTCACCCTCTCTCCCGCAAGGGGCGGGGGGAAAGGCATAAAATGTTGCTGTGTTGTTACCGCCGTTCAGTCGTCTGTTCAAAAAATTTCACAGGATTTTGAGATGATTTTCAATTTTCTCCGGCCTGAGCAAGTACTTAAGGCGAAGCGTACGGCGAGGGCCGGAAAAATTGAAAATCGTCCAAAAGCCAAAGAAATTTTTCAACATACAGCCAAGCGAACGAAGTGAGCGAAACAAAACACTGTTTATAATTGAAGCCTTGGCCACGCCGTAGCGAAGCGCAGGCGGGCAGCCGTGCGCAGGAAAAACTTGCGGCGGGCGCAGGCCCGCCCAAATAAAATTAGTCATGAAATAAATGTGATTTTCCACGAAAATCACACCATTCCCACTACTTATGAAAATTTGCTTCTGCCTCTGGGAATAACGACAATTCCCGACGGGTCTATATAATAGCTCTGCGCGTCTTTTTCCGCATTATGCCCTACAGTCTGCTTCTCCGGCACGACGTTAAACCTGTCAACAATCGTTCTCTTAATCTTGCTGCCCTTTTTAAATTCGCATGAGTCCATGATTACGCTGTCTTCCAGCACGCATCCTTCATGCACAATAATATTGCTGCCCAAAACGCAGTTTTTTATTACGGAGTTAGGGTGCACCACGCAGCCGTTGCTGAGCATGGAATTTTCAACCGCGCCGCCCAAATATTTTGTAGGCGGCAGGTGGTGGAGCGAGGTGTTTATGGGCCACAGCGGATTATTCAAATCCATCTTGGGCTTGGGCCCCAGCAAATCCATATTGGTCTGCCAAAAAGCTTCTATGTTGCCGACGTCCCGCCAGTACCCCTGCTCTTCATAAACTTTTGCGCCGGGCAGCTTTTGAGACGGAAAATCGTAGGCAAAAGTCCTGTACTCGGTCAAAATTTTAGGCAGAATATGTTTGCCGAAATCCAAAGCCGGCACGTCGCAGAAACGCTTCTGCAGAACCTTAATCAGAATATCCGCGTTAAAAATATAATTACCCATTGAAGCGTAAGCCTGTTTCGGGCGGCCCGGTATGCATTTGGGTTTTTCCGGTTTTTCGTCAAACTCCGTAATTCTGTTTTTATTGTCAACGCCCAGCACGCCGAAAGAAACAGCCTCTTCAAGCGATACGACGTTGGCGGCCACCGTAACGTCGGCGTTATTTTTAAGATGGAAGTCAATCATCTGGCCGATATCCATGCGGTAAATATGATCCGCGCCGAAGACTGCCACCAGATCCGGCGCAAAATCTTTTATCAGATTAATGTTCTGCCGCACGGAGTCCGCGGTGCCGCGGTACCACGTTTCCCCAAGCCGCATCTGCGGCGGAACGCAGGTCAAAAAATGGTCCCTGCTTATGCCGCTTGTGCGCCACGTGGTGCGCAGATATTCAATTAAGGACTGGGATAAATACTGCACTAACATATAAGACGCAAAAATGTTGGAATTTACAAAATTTGAAAGCACAAAATCCACAATCCTGTACTTCCCGCCGAACGGGACAGAAGGTTTGCTTCTTTCTTTTGTAAGCGGGTAAAGTCTTTCCCCTTTGCCGCCCGCCATGATCATTCCAAGCACTCTCATAGAGCGCCTCCTATTCAGAACCTAAGGGCAGTTTTTTGTTTAACTTGTTAAACGCTTCCCACGTCCACGGCATTTTTTCCGCAAAAATTTGGGCAATAGCGTCCGCGTAATCGCGGATTTCTTTTTGCGCGTGCGCGTCCTGCCGCAGAGAGAGAAAATTTAAAAGGCTTCTTGCGTTCACGCTCCAGTAAAACTGAGTGTACTGGCACACCGGCAAAATGCCCCGCGCCATCTCGCGCGCGACGCCGTATTCCAATAATTTTTTATACGCGGCGTAAGACGCTTCTACGCTTTTTTCATAAATCTCGCGCAGTTTTTTATTATCCAAATCCGACGAGGCGACCGAGCCCTGTTTATTATGCGTGTCCTGGCCGCGGAACTCCGCCGGCATATAAAATTCGTCCTTTACCTCGGTATACCTTGCGCTTATTTCATTGTATGACGCCCAGCGGTGGCGCATCCACTGCCTTGCTATATAAATAGGACAGCAGATGTGGAACTGGAAACAACAATGCTCAAACGGCGTGTGGTGAGAGTGTTCAAGAAGATATTTAATAAGCTGCTTGTCTTTATCTTCGCCTTTTGATTCGCCGCCGAAAGACACGCGGGCGGAACTTACCGCGCGTAAATCGCTTCCCATAAAATCAATGAGTTTAACAAAACCTTTGTCCAAAATATCAATCTTCTGTGTCATCAGTAACTCCCGAGGTTGTACATGTTCAGCATTGTTACGCCGCTGTCAAAAACTTCCGTCGCCATAATGGCCGGCGCGCCGTTATAATTTACAGCGGTTAAATCATAAATTACGCCGCCGGTTTCAATTTTGCCGGTTTGTTTAAGGCCGGCCGCGTCCCAGCGGTAAAAACGCAAAATACCGCTTTTGTACATACCGAGACTGCCGGCTACTATTGCGGCTTTAGGCACGTTTTCGGCCGCGGCGAAAATCGTTTTTTCATCCTGCGTAAAAGACGGTATCGCGGGCAGCACTCTTATAATTTCATTAGCCAGAGTAAACCGCACGGGGGATGACGCAAAATTGCCGTCTTCCACGTCCACAACGCTGCCTTTGCCAAGCGCGGCTTTTATTCTGCCGAAAGCAATTGCAAAAACCGCGTCAAGCTTTCCGTCATTGTCAAGGTCCGCCAGATTGAAAGAAAACGCGGTCGCGTTTGAGCCGGCGTTCACGCCGGTTTTTATGTAATAAAAACCTTTTTTCGCGTCGTAGTTTATCAGGCCCACTGGGCTGAAACGCGTCTCATTATGTTTAAAAATTTCCTGGCCGAAAAGTTTTATGCCGGGCGGCGTATTAACCGCTTTTACCGCCCATTTAAGAGTATCCGTCTGCGTAAAACCGCCGTCCTCTAATTCAAAGACAAGGGTATTTAATTTTTCGCTCCGCGCTTCGTAAGTTACAACAAAAATCTGGTCCCGCCCGTTATTTTTGGCGGGCGCGCAGGATATGGTTAAAACTTGTTTAAAAGGAGAAATAGCCTGCTCCGTCAAAATTCCGCCTTGTAGGTCCGCCGCTTTTATGCTTTGCTCCGTCGCAAGAATAAAAATATTCTGCCCGCCGCGGGAAGAGAGGCATGAGGAAATTATTTTCCCGTCAAAAGCGGGCGAGCTGAAAATTTTTGCGATACCGCCGTCATAACTCCGGGCAGTCTTGTCCGCCGGAGTATCCGCCGGCGCCGCGTTCATGGGCGCGGCCGCAGCTTCAAGCTCCAAAGCCTGGCCGGGTTTTGTTTTATAATCATTATCCAAAATTATAACTGCGTATTTATCTTCCGCCTTGGTAACGGCTGCCGACGGGCCGTACTTATAAATTTTACCCAAAGACATACCCTGATAGTTTTTAAGTTCTTCAGAACTTTCAATAAATTTCAAAACCGCGCCGCGGCTGACTTTTGTCGCCAGACGGGTGGTATCAACGTAAACGGTTTTGCCGTCCTGCTTGGCCACATACGCAAATTCCGCCGCAAAAGAATTGAGAGAAATTAAAATGATTGTTATTAGAACAAGAAGTTTTTTCATATAATAAACATATACCATTTTTGGAGAGAAAATTTAAATGGAAAAATTGTTTAACGAACTTGTAAACACAACCAAAACTCTGCGCGGGCCGGACGGCTGTCCGTGGGACAAGAAACAAACGCACGAGTCACTTATCAAATGCCTGCGCGAAGAAAGCGAAGAAGTCGTAAAAGCCATAGAAAATAACGACGCCGAAAATTTGCAGGAAGAACTTGGCGATTTGCTTTTAAACATTGTCATGCAGGCGAACATCGCGGAGGAGCTGGGCAAATTTACGATTTCGGACGTAATTAAAGGAATTAACGAAAAACTTATCCGCCGCCACCCGCACGTGTTCGGCGACAAAAAAGCGAACACGCCGGAAGAAAGCCTGGCCTTATGGCGCAGCGTAAAAGAGCAGGAAAAAAAGCTCAAAAATAAATAATTCCGGCCATGTCCCGCAGCGGAGTTGCCGTAACCGCCGTTAGTCGTCCGTAACAAAAATTTCACAGGGATTTGAGATGATTTTTAATTTTCTTCGGCCTGGGCAACTACTTAAGGCAAAGCGTAGGCTGGCAGCCGTGCGCAGTACAAAACTTGCGGCGGGCGCAGGCCCGCCCAAATAAAATTAGTCTGTCTTTTTAAGCAGCGGAAAGAAAACTATCTCTCTTATTGAATCCTGCCCCGTGAGCAGCATTATCAACCGGTCTATGCCGATTCCCATTCCGCCCGTCGGCGGCATGCCCGCTTCCAGAGCTTCAATATATTCAATATCCACAATCTCGGAATTTTCTTTATTGTCTTTGGCTTTCTGACGCGCCTGGTCGCGCAGCCTCTGCGCCTGGTCGGCCGGATCATTGATTTCGCTGTACGCGTTGCCCAGTTCGCTGCCGCAGACAAAAGCCTCAAAACGTTCCACTATCCCAGGGTCGCCCTCTTTGGTTTTTGAGAAAGGGCTTACGGCCGTCGGATAATCCATCATCAAAATAGGGTCGGTATAGTTTGGAATAATACGTTCGTCAAAAATCCCGTCAAAAATTTTGCCGGAGGATTCTTCCTCGTCAATTTTTATACCAAGCTTTTTAGCAAGCTCTATTAACGCCGGCCGGTTAAAATCCCGCCCGTTTAAAATATTATGAATATCTTCGCCGGTATATTTCAGCCACGCTTCGGGCAGCGAAACGCGCTCATACGGCGGAGTAACTTTAACTTCTTTACCTTTATACGTCACTTTTTCAACGCCTATTGCTTTTGCCGCGTTTGCCAAAACGGCGTCAAAAACGTCCGCCATGACATAAACGTCGCCGTAGGCCTGATAAAGTTCCATCATGGTAAATTCGGGGTTGTGCGTAGTGTCAATGCCTTCGTTGCGGAACATTTTGCCTATCTCGTAAATCCTGTCCATGCCGCCGACAATAAGGCGTTTGTGATACAGCTCCAGCGCAATACGCATATAAAGCGGCATTTTTAAAGCGTTATGAAAACTTTCAAAAGGTTTGGCTATCGCGCCGCCCGCGCCTGGCGTCAGAGTGGGCGTTTCAACTTCAAGATAACCCATATTGTCCAGCGTCTTGCGTATGGAACTTATTATTTTTGAGCGTTTGACAAAAATTTCTTTAACGTCTTCGTTCGCTATCAAATCAACGTGGCGGTTTCTGAATCTGACTTCCGTGTCCGTAATGCCGTGCCACTTTTCCGGCATCGGGCGTATGGCTTTGGAAATGAGATTAACGCTGTCCGCCTTAATAGTTTTTTCGCCGGTTTTGGTAACGAACATGTGGCCTGACGCTGTCACAAAATCGCCCGCGGATATATGCTTTTTGAAAAAGTCATACTGAGCGTCGCCAAGCTTATCTTTTGCAACATAAATCTGCACTTTGCCAGTAAAATCCCTGATATGCGCAAAAGCCGCCTTGCCCATCAGGCGCAGCTGCATTACGCGGCCTGAGACGGTAACGTTCTCATTTTCAGGCGCGGAAAGCGCTTCTTTGGCCGTATTTTTTGAGCCGCTGCGCGCCGGATACGGGTTGACGCCCGCGTCTTTAAGCTGCGCGGCTTCGTCATAACGCTGTTTAATAATTTCCTGCAAAGAGCTCTGCGGTTTTTGTTCAGTATTTTCCATATGTTCATTTTATCAAATTGACAGATATTTGTTTAACGGATAAAATAAGTGAAAGGAGTTATATTATGAAAAAAGGTTTTACTTTAATGGAGTTGTTAATAGTCATTTTAATTATAGGCATTTTGGCGGCCATAGCCATACCGCAGTATATGCAGGTGGTTGACAGAGGCCGCGCCACGGAAGCCGAAAGCATTTTAAAAACAGTTACCGAAAGCGTGCAGCGCGCCGGAAAATTCCACGCCAACCCGCAGTGGAATACGCTGGACGTAGGAATAGCGGACGGCACGCTTCAGGCGGACAATGTAACAATGCAGACGAAGAATTTTCAATACCGCATAAATAATATCAGCCAAAATAACGCCGCAGTGCTGGCAATACGGCGCGACGGCAAATACACGCTTGAAAAACATATATCCGACGGCGCTATTATGCCGACGTTGTGCGTTACGCAGTCTGATCCGGATATTTGTAATACGCTCATGTATAAAACCGCCGCGGCGGGAAATGCCGCAATAACGTCGGGCCCGAGTTTTGTTAAATAACGGTTTTGAGAAGCGGATAGTATAAATCTTTTTTAAGCGGGTATTTAAGTTCGCCTTTTTTATCGCGGTTTGTAAAAATTACCGGCGCGTCTTCTATGATGCAGAGCGGCGTTTTTTCGGCCGCTTCTCCCATCAAAAAACTTGCGGCGGCGGACAAGGGGTCCGCCGCGTCAACTAAAGTGGTCTTCAATTTTCTGCCGAAAATATCCGGCTTTCCTATATAATTTTTTACGCCTTTAAAACCGCTGTACCCTACGGCCGCGCCCGTCACGCCCGCGCGCAGCGGCAGTATAAAACTGTCGGTTATAATTATTCCCAAATTTTTGATTTTATAAAACTTTTTAAGCGCAATTCTCAGGCGGCGCGCGGTTTTATAGGAGTCCCGCGGAAGCAGAATAATTTTGCCGTCCGCGTTGGAACGGTCAACGCCGGCGTTAGTCATAACCGCGCCGTCTTTTATCGTCAGATAACAGTAATGCGTTTTGAGCGCGAAAGAACTTTCCTTTTTTATAATTTTCTCAAATTCTTTTTCACTACATGGCGGCAGAACGCGCCCTTCTGCAAGCGCCGCTATTTTGGACGAAACGACAATAACGCTCCCGTCTTTTAACGCCGGAATATGTTCCGTTATAAAAGCGGACAGGCTTTCATTTTCTTTAAAAACTTTTGTTTTTATTGTTTTAAGTTTCATAAAACGGCGCAACAAAATTTTCAAAAACTTCGTTGGATAAAAATATCCCTTCTTCCGTCAATTTTATTTTACCACCCGCTTTTTCCAGCATGCCGGCGGCAATTAAATTTTTTATTTCGCGGCCGAAGTTTTTTTCAATTTCATCCGCCGCGGCAATACCGTCAAGCCGCCTTAAACCTATTATAATATTTTCGCCCAGCTTTTCTTTGCCGGTCAAAACTTCCTCAAATTCCGGCTTGCCTGGGTTTTCCAAATATTTTTCCAAATTTTCGGGATTAGAAAATCTTTTGCCGTTCACAAAACTCGCCGCGGCGAAGCCAAGGCCGATATATTCCCCGCTCTGCCAGTAATTATTATTGTGTCTGCTTTCAAAACCTGGTTTTGCGTAATTTGAAATTTCATAATGTTTATAACTGGCGGCTTGCAGTGCGGCGCGCGCGTGTTCAAGCATTTTACGCATTAAAATCTGGTCAGGGTTAAAACCGGTTTCAAAAATTTTTGTGCCTTCCTCAATTTGAAGACCGTAGACGGAAATATGAACAGGACTCAATGAAATTATTTCCCGAATATCTTTTTCAAAGCCCTCAAAAGTCTGGCGCGGAAAACCGGCTATAAGGTCAATATTTATATTTGTAAATCCGGCGGATTTTATTTTATCGTACGCGTCAAAAAAAGTTTTGCGGTCATGCGCGCGGCCGAGGATTTTCAGACCGTCGTCGTCAAAAGTCTGCGCGCCCACGCTTATTCTGTTGAAACCGTATTTTTTTAAGATTTTTAATTTTTCTTCGGTAACGCTTTCTGGATTAACTTCAAACGTACTTTCAATAAAATTTTTTATAGGGCCGAAATTTTTTTCAGTCTCCGTCAAAAGTTTTTCAAGCAGCTCCGCGCCCAAAAAACTGGGCGTTCCGCCGCCTATATAAAGCGTCTGCGCCGGAAAATTCCGGCGCAGGGCCATTTCTTTTGCCAAAACAGAAATATATTTTTCCTGCGCGGCCGAGGCCGCGGGATACGACGCAAAAGCGCAATAATTACACTTTTTGACGCAGAACGGAATATGAATATAAATAGATTGCATAAAAATGCCGTATTTGCCGTTGCCGTAACCGCCGTTAGTCGTCCGTAAGAAAAATTTCACGCCGTATCCCGTCGTCCGTTCCAAAAATTTCACAGGGATTTGAGCGGATTTTTTATTTTCTTCCGCCCGACCAAGTACTTAAGGCGAAGCGTACGGCGAGGGCGGAAAAAATAAAAAATCCGCCAAATACCGAAGAAATTTTTAACTCCCGACTAAAGCGAACGAAGTGAGCAAAACAGTACACTGTTTATAAGCGCAGCAGCCGTGCGCCGTACAAAACTTGCGGCGGGCGCAGGCCCGCCCAAATAAAATTAGTCATGAAATAAATGTGATTTTCATGGAAAATCACTCCTTATCTTATACCATCTTATGTATAATCTGGACTAAGTAGTATGAAACTCCGGCTATAACCGCCGCCGCCGGAATAGTAAAAATCCACGCCCACACTATCCTGCTCGCCACCCCCCACCTCACCGCCGACATTCTTCTCAGCATTCCAACGCCGACAATGCCGCCGGTAATAGTATGCGTGGTGCTCACCGGCACGCCCAGCGCGGACGCGAAAAACAACGACAGCGCGGACCCTGTTTCCGCGCAAAATCCGTCAACGGGTCTTAAACGGGTAATTTTATTTCCCATTGTTTTTACAATTCTCCATCCGCCGGAAAGCGTGCCCAGCGCTATTGCCGCGTTGCACACAATAACCACCCAGAAAGGCACGTGAAAAGGCCCGTGCAAAAAGCCGGCGCTGAACATTAAGCCTGTAATTATGCCCATGGTTTTCTGCGCGTCGTTCCCGCCGTGGCCGAGGCTGTACATAGCCGCGGAAAACAATTGCCCTTTTCTGAAAAAATGGTCAATTTTATGCGGGTTTTTATATTGCAGCGTATGAAAAACCAGAAGCCCTATGCCGGTGCTCAAAACCAAACCCATAACCGGAGAAATGACTATAAAAGCGATGGTTTTTATAATGCCTGCTTTAACCAGCGCGCTAGGCCCGGCCTTAACCAGCGCGGCGCCGATAAGACCGCCGATAAGCGCGTGAGAGGAGCTTGTGGGCAGCCCCAGATACCACGTAATAACGTTCCACGCGCAGGCGCCCAGCAGCGCGCCGCATATTATAAAACTGTCCACCACCTCAATATCAATAATGCCTTTTCCTATGGTTTTTGCCACCAGAGTGCCGAAAAACAAAAAGGCTATAAAATTAAAAAATGCCGCCCACCAGACAGCCACTTTGGGGGACAGCACTCTTGTAGCCACTACCGTGGCTATTGAATTGGCCGCGTCGTGAAATCCGTTAAGGAAATCAAAAAACAGCGCTAAAATGATTAAACACGTAATCCAAATAGCAAAAACTGACATGTTGCACCGCCTTAGTTATTCTTAACTAAAATAGCTTCAATGGTGTTAGCCACGTGTTCGCACATGTCGGTAACAGTTTCCGCCGCTTCATAAATTTCTTTCCACTTAATTATAAGAAGAGGGTCTTTGGCGTCTTCAAAAAGGCGGGTAATGGCATTGTCGCGCAGCGCGTCGCCTTCGTTTTCCAGACGGTTGATTTCCACGCAGTATTTTAAAATATCCTTCATTTTTTTGTCTGAATGTTTTAAAGACGTTACAGCTTTTTCCAGCACTACCGTGCACCTTTCCAGAAGTTCCGCGTACGCTATAAGTTCTTCGGTGGATTGTTTAATTTTATATATTGTCAGGCGTTTTGTTATCATGTACATGCCGTCAATAACATTGTCCATGTTGCCGGCAAGCGCCATAACGTCTTCCCTGTCAAAAGGAGTGACGAGGGTTTCGTTTAAAAGCTGTACTATTCTGTGGTTAATATCGTCGCCTTTGTGTTCAAGGGCGTGCATTTCCTGGGCAAAAGAGTCCTCAAACTTATTCCCTTTTACTATTTCAGAAAAAAACCGTGAACCCTGTACTAAGTTCGCGGCCTGTTCGTTAAACAAATCAAAAAACTCCGTCGTTTTTGGCATGAAACTGAAAGCCATAAGCTGTCTCCTTTTGCGGACCCGATGCCCGCTTTTAATTTTTACCTTTACTCTCTTTTATTATATACTAAATAGAGACATTTTTGGGGGAATACAAATGAAGAAACTGCTGTTTTTACTGTTGCTGCCGGTCTGCGCCTGCGCGTTCGGTAAAGACGTTTTGCTTGACACAATGCAGAGCGAACTTAACCGTAATTTCAATATTTTAAAGCAGCAGGACCCGCCGGTTTATTATATGTCCTATTACGTTGTTGACGGCACCTCCTATTATATAGCCGCGACGCTGGGCGATATTATATTTAATGATTTTTCCCGCACCCGCAAATTGAACGTTGACGCGCGCGCCGGCAGCCGCAAACTGGACAACACCCATGAATTTAAAGACAGCAATGAAGATACTTTAACGCTTGCCACCTATAATATACCGCTGGAAGACAATACCGCGGCTTTAAAAAACGTATTCTGGCGAGTTACGCAGGACGAAGCAAAAAAAGCGCAGGACCAGTTTTTAAAAGTGAAAACCAACTCCGCGGTAAAAGCGGACAACGCGGATAAATCGGACGATTTTTCCGCGCCCGTAAAACCCGTTTCTTTTTACTCCCCCGTCAAACCGCGGGAAATTGATACCGCAAACATGCAGGCGCAGCTCAGGCAATATTCCGCGCTTGTGAAAGATTATCCTTTTGTGCTGGAAAGCCGCTTTGTTTTCAGCGCGGACACGAATAACAGATATATAGTAACCAGCGAAGGCTCAAACGTCGTGGAAGGCGGCGCGCTGGTGCGGCTGTCTTACACGATAACAACGCGCAATGAAGACGGCATGACGCTGGAGCGCACTAATTCCTACGACGGGTTTGACGTTTCTGACCTGCCGGCTGAAGAGGCCGTTAAAGCCCAAATCAAAAAAGATTTGGAAACGCTGAAAATTTTAAGAGACGCGCCCGCGGTTGAGCCTTTTACCGGCCCGGTAATTTTAAAAAACCGCGCCAGCGGCGTGTTTTTCCATGAAATTTTGGGGCACCGCGTGGAAGGGCACAGGCAGAAAAGCGAAAGTTTCGGCCAGACGTTTACGCAGAAAGTCGGGCAGGTCGTAGTGTCGCCCATTCTGACCGTGCAGGATAATCCTACGCTTTCGCGCTTCAACGGCGTGCCGCTGCGCGGGTATTATCAATATGACGACGACGGCGTAAAATCAGAAAACGTAAACATCATACAAAACGGCGTTTTGAAAAATTTTCTGATGGGCAGAAGCCCGATAAAGAATTTCCCGTACTCCAACGGCCATGGCCGCAAGGATCTGGGCTCCCGCACGGTCTCGCGCATGGGCAACACAATAGTAAGCGCGCAAAATCCGGTCAGTTTTGAAAAATTAAAATTAATGCTGAAAGACGAAATTAAAAAACAGAAAAAACCCTACGGCCTGATTATTGACGATATTTCCGGCGGGTTTACAATGATAGACCGCAGCAATCCGCAGAGTTTTAAGGTAAAACCGCTGCTTGTTTACCGCGTGTACGCCGACGGCCGGCCGGACGAAATTGTGCGCGGAGTTGACATCGTGGGCACGCCGCTGGCGAGTTTTGGAAAAGTCACGGCCGCGGCGGACGATCCTGCCGTGTTCAACGGCACCTGCGGGGCGGAGTCAGGCTGGGTGCCCGTGTCCGCAATTTCCCCCAGTGTCTTGCTGTCCGAACTGGAAGTTGAAAAGGTGCAAAAAACAGCGCAGCGGCTGCCCATACTGCCTAATCCCGCGGGAGGCAAATAATATGAAAAAAATTATCTATATCCTCCTGCTGTCATTACCGTTAAATATTTTTGCGCTTGACCAAGACACCGCGTTTAAAGCCATGAAAGACGAAATGGCGCGCAATATTCAAAAACTGCAAATGACGGGTTTTGCAAAACCTTATTTCATCACTTATACGCTGGAGGACGACAGGCAGGCAACTGTTCTGGCCTCTCTCGGCGCGCTTGTGTCAAACGACGAAACTTCCGCCAAAAAAGTTTACGTCAACATGCGCGTTGGCGCGCCGCAGTTTGATAATACAAGTTTCGGCAGCCCGCGCCCCGCTGCGGCGCTGGCGGGGGACGGGTATTTAAGCATACGTTCCTCTCTGTGGCTTATATCAGACGCGGCTTACCTGGACGCGCTGGAAAATTTGTCCAAGAAAAAAGCTTTTAAGCAGCAGAGAAATATTACGGATATGCTGCCTGATTTTTCCTCCGCGCCCGTCGTAAATTTGCGGGAAGAAAAAAATAATGAAATTTTTGACCGCGGTTATTTTGAGGAAGTGGCAAAACAAATGTCCGCCGCGGGCAAAGATTTCGGGCGGCTTAAAAAACTTGTAGTAACCATAAACTATCTCAACAGGCAGAAATATTACGTTGACTCCGCGGGCAGCAGTTATTATCAAAATCCCGTTAAAATAGAAATCATTATGACAACAACGCTGCAAACGCGGGACGGTTTTGACATTGAAGAAAATTCAAGCTCCGTCTACGCCGCGGTAAAAGATATTCCGCCTTCAAACGAACTTATACAAAAAACTAAAGATTTTGCGGCCAAAGCCGCCGCGTTTTATGACGCAAAAAAAGCGGAAAGTTATATAGGCCCCGTCTGGCTTGAGGGCAGCAACGCGGCTTACTTTTTTGACGATTTGTTCGCGAATAAAATTAAAAACACAAGACCGTTCTGGCAGGATAACGATAACGCGGACAACGGCGCGGGATACCTGACAAAATTGCTCGGGCTGCGCGTGATAAGCAATATTTTTAACGTTTATGACGACCCGTCCGTAAAAGAATTTAAAGGCAAAACGCTTGCCGGTTTTTACCGCGTGGACGACGAAGGCGTGCGTGGCAAAGCCGTAAACCTTGCCGCGCGCGGCAAACTTATCGGCCTGCTGACAATGAGGAGCCTTGTAAAAGGCCAAAAATATTCCAACGGGCACGGCCGCGGCAGCGTGTTTTTTGTGCCGAGAGAAAACCCAGGCAATTTATTTTTTGAGCCTTTGCAGACCGCGCCGGACATGAAAAAAGCGCTCATGGACGAGTGTAAAAAACTTGACCTTGAGTATTGCATAAAAATTAATAATTACGGCGACAATAAATTTAACGGCTATAAAATTTACACAAAAGACGGCAGGGAAGAGCCGGTTTACGGCATGGAGACTTATACCAACACCCGCTCCCTGCGCGACATTATTTTCGCCGGAGACGATATCAAAGCCTATAACATCGCGCCGGATTATATGCCGCCGTACTCAATAGTAACGCCGTCCGTCATCGTCGGCGAAGTGGAAATTAAACCCACGGAGAAAAAACCCTCCAGACCGCCCATGGTGCCAAAGCCGTAATTTAAAAAATAAAAAAACCGCGCAAAAATTTTTGCGCGGTTTTTTTATTTTTTAAATTACGGCCGCGTCGCGGCGAAGCGAAGACGGACACCGTATTAGAACCATAAGTGTTTTATTTCAATACGTCTTTCGCGTTCTTCACAAAATCTTCCCAGTCCAAAATATCGCAGCCGCCCTGCGCGAAATCCGCTTTTCCGCCGGCGCGTCCGCCCGTTTTTTCCGCCAGACATTTAGCCAGCTTACAGGCGTCGCATGAAGTGTTGTCGGAAGTTTTTTTAACGACAAAAGAGCGTTTGCCGTCTTTATCAACGGACACCAGCACAAGCGCGTTTTTATATTTTTGCGCGATATTGTCCGCCAGCGCGCGCAGTTCTTTGGGGTCGGCGTCTTCGGCGCGATATGTAACCAAAACTGCTCCGCCGGCAACAATGCTTTCTTCAGCTTTTGCCGTTGTGCCGCCGGTTAAAAGTTTTTGGCGCAGAGAGGCAATCTCTTTTTTGGCTTCTTTAAGTTCCGCCAGAGCCGCGTTAATCCTCGCCGGCGCTTCCGCGGCTGGCACGGAGAAAGTTTTTGCAATACCGTCCAAAACCGCGTTTGAATTTTTCAAATAATCCACGGCCGCCGGACCCGCCACGCCCTCAATGCGCCGCACTCCGGCGGAAAGCGCGCTTTCTTTAAGCGGCAGAATAGTGATAATTTCAGACGTGTTGCCCACATGCGTGCCGCCGCAAAGCTCAAGACTGTATTTTAAATCAGGCGCGTCAAAACCGCCGCCCGCCATAACGTAGCGCGCCGGGTCCGCGTATTGTTCGCCCACCAAAGTTACCGCGCCGAATTTCTGCGCGTCGGCCAGCGGCCGCACTTCGCACGTTACCGCGTGCGCGGCCCGCACCGCGCTGTTTGCAATTTCAAAAACTCTTGTTAATTGTTCAGCTGTTGGCGCGGACGGAGTGGTATAATCAAACCTGAAATTTTCGGCAGACACATAAGAACCTGCCTGGTGCACGCCTTTACCGATAACCTGACGCAGGGCCTCATTTATTAAATGCACGGCGGTGTGGTTGGCCGCGGTCTTTTTGCGGTTTATTACGTCAACCGCCGCAGTAACTTTCTGCCCCTGTTTTAAGACGCCGGCAACTTCAACCGTATGTAAAATTAAATCGCCCACGGGTTTTTCCGCCGTCGTAACAACCGCGCGGCCGCCTGTCCAGTCAAACGCGCCGATATCGCCCGCCTGTCCGCCGCCGGTTGCGTAAAAAGGCGTAACGTCCAGCGCGGCGTAACCTTTGCCGGAAAGTTCTTTTACAATTTCAAATTTTTCATTAATCAGCGCGGTTACGGTTGATTCCGACGACAAAGTTTCATAACCCACAAACTTGCTTTGCAGGCTGTTTTCCAGTTTTTGCAGAAGCACGGTTTTTTCTTTTACAAATTCGTCCGCGTAAGAGCGGCTTTTTTCGCGCGCCGCATTTTTTTCTTTTTTAAAATTTTCTTCGTCCAGGCCTATGCCCTTTGCAAGCGCTATTTCTTTGGTAAGCTCAACGGGAAAACCGTAAGTTTCATATAAATAAAAAGCGTCTTCCCCGCGTATTTGTTTTTTAGAGCGTTTTAAAATTTCCCGCAGTTTTTCTTCGCCGTTTTCCAGAGTTTTTGAAAACGCTTCTTCTTCGGTTTTTATGACGGAGGCAATATAATCTTTATTTTTTCTTATTTCGGGGTAAACGCCGCCGAACTCTTTGTCAACCGCCGCCGCAAGTTTATATAAAAACGAATGTTTGACGCCGGCCATTTTTCCGTAGCGCAGCGCGCGGCGTATTAAGCGGCGCAATATGTAGCCGCGGCCTTCGTTAGACGGCAAAACGCCTTCCGCTATTAAAAAAGACGAGCTGCGCGCATGGTCCGCTATAATACGCAGCGTTGAAATTTCTTCTTTAGTATTGCCCGCCGCGCCGGTAATTTTTTCAGCTTCCTTAATTAAAGGCAAAAATAAATCCGTTTCAAAAGGGCTGCCCGCGTTTTGCATAGCCATGGCCAGGCGTTCAAGGCCCATGCCCGTATCAATATTTTTCTGGGACAGCGGGATTATCGCGCCGTCCTCTTTTCTGTCAAACTGCGTAAAAACAATATTCCAGATTTCCACAAAACGCCCGCAGTCGCAGGTAATGTCGCATTTCGGGTTTTTGCAGCCTTTGAAGCCGAAATCAAAATATATTTCCGAGCACGGGCCGCAAGGGCCCGTCGGGCCCATGGTCCAAAAATTATCCTTTTCGCCGAGTTCAAAAATACGCTCTTTGCTCACGTGTTTCTGCCAAAGCGTAAAAGCTTCCTCGTCGCGCGGCGCTATGCCGCCTTTGTAAATGCTGACGTAAAGTTTTTCCGGCGGTATTTTTAAAACTTTCGTCAAATATTCCCAGGCCCAGCCAATTGCTTCTTCCTTAAAATAATCGCCGAAAGAAAAGTTGCCCAGCATTTCAAAAAAAGTAAGGTGGCGGTTTGTAAAACCCACGCTGTCAATATCAGTGGTGCGCACGCATTTCTGGCAGCTTACCGCGCGCTTTAAACTTTTATCAAGCCCCAGAAAATTAGCCTTAAACTGCACCATGCCGGCTGAAGTGAAAAGCAAAGTAGGGTCCGCCGGCGGTATGAGCGGGCTTGACGCCACGACCTCCGCGCCGGTTGACTTAAAAAAATCCAGATAACTCTGCCTTATTTCTCTGCCTTTCATACTATATAGTATAGCAAAAATGTATTTATGCTAAAATTTACTCAAGAGGTGACTTTATGAATAAAATAATAGGCTATTTTCTTTTGTGCATGGGTCTGGCGCTGATATTTTTTGCGACTATGGCGATGTTCAAAGTTTTTATTGATAAACAGGCCCCGGTCCAGCTTTTGACCGCGGGTAAAATGATGGTTAACACGCAGCAGGGGCCGATGGAAGTAGACACGAGCGTTATGGCAAACACGTTAAACCTTGTGCTGCACGGGCTGTTTATGTTTTTTATAGTCGCCGTGGGCGGCAGAGTTATATCCGCAGGCACCAATTTAATTAAGGCCGACACTTTTGCCAAAGCTTTAAAAAAGGCGACTTTTGACGATATTAAAAAATTATGACCCTCTTTATAGTTAATCCTAAAAGCGGCGCAAAAAAAGACGCGGCGGATTTGCCTTTGCTCATAAAAAAATATTTCCCGCAGGCTGAAATTATTTTTACGGAGCGCGCCGGCCACGCGCGGGAATTAGCCGCGGCGGCCGCGCAAAAAAATTACCAAAAAGTAATAGTCTGCGGCGGGGACGGCACCATCAACGAGGCCGCGCGCGGGCTTGTTCATACAAAAACCGCGCTTGGCGTAATACCGCGCGGGTCAGGCAACGGGTTTGCGCGGGAACTGGGCATGTCGCTTGATAACGAGACCGCGCTTAAACAACTGCAAAACTCCGCCGCAATAAACTGCGACGCGGGCCAAGTTAACGACGAGCTTTTTATAAATGTCGCTGGCATAGGGATAGAAGCTGAAATAGCGCACGCTTTTGCAGCTCACGGCACGCGCGGGCGGCTGCCTTATTTTTGGCTCGGGCTGAAAACAATTCTATCTTATAAACCGCGCAAAATAAAAATTATTACGGGCGGCGCTGAAACGGAAGCCGCGCCGCTGACTCTCGTTTTTGCCAACGGCAGCCAGTACGGGACAAATTTCAAAATAGCGCCCAAAGCAAGCCTTACCGACGGGCTTTTGGACATGGTGCAGGTTTTAAACAAAAGTTTAATACGCCTGGTTTTTGCGCTGCCGGCGTTTTTTAATTCCGACTTCCGCCCGTTTGACCCCACGTCGGTCGCTAAAGTTAAAGAAGCGCGCGTGATTACCGACGGCCCTGTATTTTACCACATTGACGGCGAGCCTAAACAAACGAACGGCGAAGATTTGCAAATAAAAATCCTGCCGGCCGTGCTGAAAGTCTTAATTCCCAAATAAGCTATAATATATATACGCGCGCGAACAATATCAATTTAAGGACTATTTAAAAAATGATTACCGGCATTATTGAAAAAATTTTCGGCACCAAAAGCCAGCGGGATTTGAAAAAACTGGCGCCCGTCATAACCAAAATAAACTCCCACGAACCTGAAATTTCCAAATTATCAGACGAAGAGCTGAAAAATAAAACAGTATATTTTAAAGAACTGCTTGCCGCGGGCAAAACGCCGGACGATATTCTGCCCGAAGCTTTTGCCGTCGTGCGGGAGGCCGCAAAGCGCGTCATAGGCCTGCGCCACTACGACGTGCAGCTGCTGGGCGGCATAGTGCTGCACCAGGGCAAAATTGCGGAAATGAGAACGGGCGAGGGAAAAACTTTAGTGGCCACTCTGCCGTCTTATTTAAACGCGCTTACAGGTAAAGGCGTGCACGTGGTTACCGTCAACGATTACCTTGCCAAACGCGACAGAAACTGGATGGGGCCCATACATGAATTTCTGGGACTTACCGTCGGCTTCATAAACCGCGAAATGGAAAACGCGGGCCGGCAGGAAATGTATAAAAAAGACATAACTTACGTAACTAACAACGAGCTCGGTTTTGATTATCTGCGCGACAACATGGTCGTCAACCGCACTGACCGCGTGCTGCGCAAACTGAACTACTGCATTGTGGACGAAGTTGACTCCATTTTGATTGACGAAGCAAGAACGCCGCTCATCATCTCGGGCCCGGCCGAACAGAGCACGGACAAATATGAAATCGTCAACCGCATTATTCCTAATTTAAAAATACGCAAAATTACCGAAGACGAAGAAATCAAAGCCAAATATTCCGGCGAAAATCTGGCAAAAGGTTACGACGCTATTATTGACGAAAAAAACCACAACGCCACGCTGACCGAGGAAGGCGTCGCAAAGGCCGAGAAATTTTTGGGCGTGGCAAACCTTTATAACGACGTTGAGTCCGAATGGGTGCACCACATTAACCAGGCGCTGCGCGCGCACCACCTGTATGAAAAAGACGTTGATTACGTGGTAAAAGACGGCGAGGTTATTATTGTTGACGAATTTACCGGCCGCCTCATGCCCGGCCGCCGCTGGTCCGACGGGCTGCACCAGGCGGTGGAAGCAAAAGAAAGAATTAAAATTAAAGAAGAAAATCAGACGCTTGCCACAATCACTTTTCAAAACTTCTTTAAGCTTTACGCCAAACTTTCCGGCATGACCGGCACGGCCATGACGGAAGCGGGCGAATTTTGGCAGATTTATAAACTTGACGTTACGGAAATACCGCCAAACCGCCCGTCGCAGCGCGTGGACGGCGCGGATTTGGTTTACAGAACCGAGCGGGAAAAATTTAACGCCATAGTAGCGGACATTGAAGGATTATGGAAAAAGGGCGCGCCGGTCCTCGTCGGCACGCGTTCCATAGAAAAATCCGAAAAAGTGGCCAACATGCTGCGCGCAAAAGGCATACCGCACAAAGTGCTCAACGCAAAATATCATGAAATGGAAGCGCAGATTATCAGCCAGGCGGGCGCAAAAGGCGCTGTAACAATAGCCACAAATATGGCAGGCCGCGGGACGGACATCGTCCTCGGCGGCAATCCGGCAACGGCAGAGGAGCAGGCGGCCGTCGTCGCGCAGGGCGGGCTGCACGTGCTGGGCACCGAACGCCACGAAAGCAGACGCATTGACAACCAGCTGCGCGGCCGCTGCGCCAGACAGGGGGACCCGGGCGCAAGCAGGTTTTATATTTCTCTGGACGACGAACTTATGCGCCTGTTCGCCAACACGCAGCGCATAGGCTCCATACTTGAAAAAATGGGCATGAAAGAGGGCGACGTAATAGAGTCCCGCCTCATGAGCAGGCAAATTGAAGGCGCGCAGCGTATGGTTGAAGGACACAACTTTGACATAAGAAAACATTTGCTTGATTATGACAAAGTCATGAACCTGCAGCGCACCGCCATATATAATTTACGCAACGCTATTTTAGACGGGGAAAGCGTTAACCCGCAGGCCTTGGCGATGATTCATGAAGTTGTGGAAGACGCGTTTCACAAATATTTTGACTCTAAAAATCCTTCCAAGTCTGATTTTAACACGCTCAATATTTTCTTAAAACGCGTGTTTACCGTGGAAGAAAATTTTAACGCCGAAAACCTGAACGCGCGCGGCCTTGAACATACGGCGGGCCAGACTTTTGACAAAGTTAAAAAGATTTTTGACGAGCGTGAAAAATATTTTAACGAGCAGGGCATTATTTTCGCGGAAGTTGAAAGAATGCTTATGCTGCAAATTATTGACCAGGCGTGGAAACAGCATTTGTACGAGCTGGACCAGATGCAAAAGAGCGTCAGCCTGCGCGGTTACGCGCAGAAAGACCCGCTCATTGAGTACCAGAAAGAGTCTTATACTCTTTACCAGAACATGCTTAACAAGGTAAGAGACGTTTTTGTTGAGTACATTTTCCGTCTGCAGCTGCCGCCGAAAAGGCGCGTGTCGCCCGTCGGCGTAAAAGACCAGGGCGGGGATGAAAACGCTGGATCGGAAAACACTGTTGAGACGGTAAAAGGCAAAATAGGCCGCAATGACCCGTGCCCGTGCGGCAGCGGAAAGAAATACAAAAAATGCTGCGGCAAAGATTTATAAAAAATTGTTAACGGCAAAATATGGATAACTTAGAAAAACGTTCCAGGCGCGACAGCCAGTTCATAGTGCGCCAGAACAATACGCAGGTTTTCAGTTATATGCCACCTCACAAAACAAAAGAGCCTGAAGTTAAGCAGGACCGGGCGTCCGCTGTGATTGACGGGGTGGCCTCCGTTTACAGACTAATACTTTTCATGCTGGCGTCTTTTTTAACCGCAGCCCTTATTTTTCAAAGTTATCCTAAAAGAAGCGTCTCCATTCTCGCCTGGGTAGCGCTGGTGCCGTTCCTCGCTTGCTATAAAAAAACAAAAACATTATTGGGCGCGGGTTTTTACGGTTTGTTTACGGGATTTGTCGTATACGCCGCGCTGCTTTACTGGATTTATTATACCTGCCGCGCGGGCGGGCTGCCGCCGCAAATGTCCCTGGGCGCGCTGGCAGGACTTTGTTTTATTATGTCATTCCAGTTTGCAATTTTTGCGCTGCTTTGTTTTTACGCGCGCAAAACAAATTATCTTTTCCCGCTCATAGCCGCGGCCGGCTGGGTAACGCTTGAGTTTGCGCACGAGACAATAGCTTATAATTTCCTGGGATTTCCGTGGTTTATGATGGGATATTCGCAGTGGAATCAGCCGGTGTTTTTGCAGACGGCGAGCTTCGGCGGCGTGTTCGCAATAAGTTTTGCGCTGGTATTTGTCAACGCCGCGTTCGCGTCAATGTTCACGCTAAAAAGTTTTGCGGAACGCGCGCTGCCCGCGCTCATGGCGGCGTTTATGTTTTTCGCGGTTTTTATGTTCGGCAAACAGAGACTGGACGACCCGATACTATTCACGCGCTCTTTAAAAATTTCCGTTTTGCAGCCCGATATTGACCAGTATAAAAAGTGGGACAGCGCTTTTGTGCAGGAAATTGAAAATATTTTAACGGAACAGATTGATACGGCCGCGCCTTTTGCCCCTGATATAATTTTGTGGCCGGAGACCGCGCTGCCCGGCCCCGCCCAGACGGAAAAATATATGAACTGGCTCAGGCGCATAGCGCAGACCACGCAGGCGTATCAGCTGGTAGGTTCCACCATGGAAACCGAAGACGCTAATTTTGTAAGCGCGTATCTGTTTAACAGAAACGGGGATTTGACGTCGGTTTACAATAAACAGGTTCTTGTGCCGTTTGGCGAATACGTGCCGTTTGAAGAGAATTTAAGTAATTTTAATATTCCCGTTCTGGGCACATTGGGCTCTTTTACTCCGGGGGACAGAAACCAGCCGCTGCAGCAAATGGATAATTTAAAATTCGCCACCATGATATGTTATGAGTCTATTTTTCCGCAGCTGTGGAACAGCGCGGACTCTAAAGGCGAAAAAATATTTTTTAATCTTACCAACGACGGATGGTTTTTAAACACTTCCGCGCCGTACCAGCATTTTGCGGCGAACGTGGTGCGCGCGGTGGAGTTCGGCAAGCCCGTGGTGCGAAGCGCGAACAACGGCATTTCCGGCTGGATTGACCCGCTGGGGCGCATTAAAGAAGCTTCCAAACTGGGCGAGAGGACAGTGATGAATCTGACCGTGCCCGTTAATGAAAATTTTACGCAGACAATTTACTCCAAATACGGCGACGTTTTTGCTTATCTTTGCATAACATTTTTCCTGACGGCGGCGTTTACCGCTTTTGTAATTTCCAATGAATAACGTTGAATTTAAAGACGTAAAAAATAAAATAGAAGAACTGCGCCCGCGCATTATTAAAACGGCGGAGCTCTGCCGCATTGAAGAAAAAAAGAAAGAGCTGATAAACCTGGAAAAAATCTCCGCCGCGCCGGATTTTTGGAACGACGCGGACGCCGCCAAAAATATTTCCAAGCAGATTGACGCGCTTAAACAGGATATAGAAAAATATTCTTCCATCGCCCGCGAATTTGAAGAGGCCGAACTTTTTTACCAGATGTCCCTTGAACAAAAAAACGAAAGCGAAATCGCCCCCACTCTCTCCATGCTTGCCAACGCCGAGAACGAATTAAAAGCGATGGAATTTAAAATAAAACTTTCAGAGCCGGCGGACAAATATAACGCTATTTTAAATATCCACGCCGGCGCGGGCGGAACGGAGTCTTGCGACTGGGCGCAAATGCTGCTGCGCATGTACAACCGCTGGGCGGACGCAAACGGTTTTAAATTTACCGTCACGGATATTCTGCCGGGCGAGGAAGCGGGCATAAAAAGCGCGTCCGTTATCGTGGAAGGGCAGTACGCGTACGGCTATCTGAAAAGCGAAAACGGCGTGCACAGATTAGTGCGCATTTCCCCGTTTGACGCAAACTCGCGAAGGCACACTTCTTTCGCGTCCTGCGACGTGCTGCCTGATATTGAAGAAGAAATTAAAATTGAAATTAACGACAAAGATTTGAAGGTGGACACTTTTCGCTCCGGCGGCGCCGGCGGGCAAAACGTCAATAAAGTTGAAACCGCGGTGCGTATTACGCATGTTCCGACGGGCATAGTCGTCGCCTGCCAGGTGGAGCGGAGCCAGCTCAAAAACCGCCAGACGGCCATGAAAATGTTAAAAGCAAAACTTTATCAGGTTGAGGCCGACAAAAAAAGGACCGAGATGGAAAAGCATTACGGACAGAAGGGCGACATTGCGTGGGGGCACCAAATCCGCTCTTATGTTTTTATGCCTTACCAGCTGGTAAAAGATTTGAGGACGAATTACGAAACTTCACAGGTGCAGGCCGTCATGGACGGGGCGCTAAATCCTTTTATGCAGTCATACCTTGATTATTTGGCGGCAAAAAAATAATTTTGCCGCCAAACCGCGTCGTAGCGCAGCGAAGACGGGCATGGCCTCTAAAAAATAGGCGGAACTAAAAAGGCAGATATAAAAATAGTACCGGTCATTACGAGCGGCGCAGCGAGTAATCTACAATTATAGTTGTACAGGCGGCGCGGGCGCCGTGTTTAACAAAAATATAATGGAAGATTCTCACGCGCGGCCGCCTACGGCGGAAACGACGCGCTCAGAATGACGGCATTGTACGTTGTTTCAATATGTCTGTAAAATAAAATTATGTCTTTACTTGAGCCGAATAAAATTTTTTCCGTTACCGAAATTTCCACCGTCATTAAAGAAATGCTGGAGGGCGTGCTTGCCGACGTAAAAATTGAGGGCGAAATAAGCGGCCTTAAAAAAGCCGCCAGCGGCCACATTTATTTTGACATTAAAGATTCCGGCGCGCTGATTTCCGCCGTGCTGTTTAAAGGTTACGCCGCGCGGACCGCGGAGTTAAGAAACGGCCTTAAAATTTTGGCGCGCGGCGATATCAGCTGCTATATAAAACAGGGGCGTTACCAGCTGATAGTCAAAACTTTGGTGCCCGTCGGGGGCGGGGATTTATATCTGGAATTTGAGAAACTCAAACAAAAACTTTCCGAAGAAGGACTCTTTGACCAGGACCGCAAAAAACCGCTGCCCAAATTTGCAAATAAAATAGGAATTGTCACGTCGCCCGCAGGCGCAGCGCTTCAGGATATTTTGAGCGTGCTGCGCCGCAGACGTCCTAATCTTGAAATTATTATCGCGCCGACGTTAGTGCAGGGGTCGGAAGCCGCGCCGCAAATAGCGGACGCCGTCAAAAAACTAAATAAATTAAAAAATAAACCCGACGTGATTTTGATTGCGCGCGGCGGCGGAAGCATGGAAGATTTATGGTGTTTTAACGAAGAGATTGTGGCGCGCGCCGCGGCAGCGTCAAAAATACCGACGATATCCTGCATCGGCCACGAGACTGATTTTACCATAACGGATTTTATCGCGGATCTGCGCGCGCCCACGCCAAGCGCGGCGGCGGAAATAGTGGCCGAAAGCACGGACTCGGTTTTCAAACACGTGGGCCAGCTTGCCCGCCGGCTGGCGCAGAGCGCAAATTATATCTGCCTGCGGCCGCAGGGCCGCATAAACGTCGCGCTGCAAAGCAGGTTTTTCAAAAATCCGGCGGACGTTATAAACCGCAAAGAACAGGAAATTGACGATTTAAATTTAACGCTTAACGACGCTTTTGCAAATAAGAAAAACGAATTTGCGCACAGTTTGAATTTACTGACGGAAAAACTGCGCGCGCTTAATCCGGAAAATATTTTAAAACGCGGTTTTTCCGTAGTGCGGCAGTACGGGCACATAATAAAAAGTCCGTCGGAAGTCGCGGACAAGAGTTTAATAAATATACAAACGTACGGCGGCGTTTTAGACGCGGAGGTAAAAAAATGAAAGAGCAGAATTTTGAAGCAAAATTAAAGAGGCTTGAAAAAATAGCGGCGGATTTGGAAAATGAAAAAACGGGTCTTGACTCCGCCGTGCCTTTGTTTGAAGAAGGCATTAAAATAGCAAAAGAACTTTCCGCAAGTCTCAAAGAAATTAAATTCAAAGTAAATATTCTGAAAGAAGAAAACGGCGAACTTTTTGAGACCCCTTTTGAGGAAAATTAATGTCCAGGAAACCGCGGCTGGATATGGAGCTTGTCGCGCAGGGATTTTTTGAGTCGCGCACAAGAGCGCAGGCGTCTCTCATGGCCGGCGAGGTTTTGGTTAACGGCACCGCGCAGCACGGCGCGGATTATGCCGTCAAGCCTGACGATATTATTACGCTGAAAGAAAAATCCTGCCCGTACGTTTCGCGCGGCGGCCTGAAATTGGAACACGCGCTTAAAGAATTTAAAATTGATGTGACCGGTAAAAACTGTCTGGACGTCGGAGTGGCGACCGGCGGATTCAGCCACTGTTTTCTAAAAGCGGGCGCGGCAAAAGTTTACGGAGTGGACGTGGGCAAAGGCCAGCTGGCGAGCGAAATTTTAAAATACCCTAATTTTATTTTTAAACCAAACACCAACGCGCGTTTTATGACGGAAGATATGTTTGACGTAAAATTTGACGCTGCGGCGGTTGACGTGTCTTTTATCTCTCTCAAAATGATTTTAGAGCCGAGTCTGAAATGCATGGCCGCAAATTCCGACGTAATTTTGCTCATCAAACCGCAGTTTGAACTTACGCCCAAGCAGGTCCCTCACGGCATAGTTAAGACGGAAGAAAACCGCCGGCTGGCCATAAAAAGCGTGCAGAATTTTTTTAATGAAAATCTGGCGGACAAATATAACGCGCGCGGTCTTGCATTAATTGAAAGCCCGATAAAAGGCGTTCACGGCAACACGGAATATCTTTGGCATATTAAAATTAATTAGTATAAATATTACTGCGGCCAATCTTCATGTTTTATCTCTTCGCGTTCAAATATGTTTATCGGAAAAAAGCAGATTGAAAAAACTATCAGATACAATAAAATATCTGGAACATATTTGCCTAAATAAACACAGACAAACGCTATCAGCTGCAGCCGGCCGAAAACTATACCAAATTTTATAAACTGTTCGCCTGTGTCCAAGCCTTTAAAAAAAATCCCTTTTATTTCGCCGTACACGTACAGCGCGATAAAAGGAAAAAATAATTTTGTGGCCAGATATATGAAATACGGCACGTATACTCCGTCATATCCGTCAATAAGTCCCTGTATGCCGCCCTTCATAATAAGCTGTGCGGTGTATGATTGAAAAATCAACAATACAGGCATAAACCCGATTATAGGAATAGCCATAGCTTTGCTGCCGGCATCTTCAAACGGAGAGTCCATAATCAAAGCGGCTAAAAACCAAAATATTAAACCCAGCCAAAAACTTGCGCCCCAAATCCCCCAAATAATTTCGCCGGCGTCCCATTTAAAAATAAAAGCAAGCAGTATTGATATCGCCGCGGGCAGGACAAAATCCAGCAAAAGCGGTTTTAGTTTTTCCTTTATCATATTAATGGTTATTAATACAGCAGCTGCCGAGCATACAGTTTTTGCACGGCGGAATATCGTGTTTTTGGGTTTTTAAAGTTTCCAGAATCTGTTTTGCGAAGTTTGTAAGCGACGGGTCGCGCGCGCCCATGACCATTATTACGTCCTCTGGTTTTGCCGCGGCGGCTATTTCTTTTAAAATTTCTTCACGGCATTTGTTGAAGCGCACGTTTTTAAGGCCTTTGGCGGACGCGCCGTCCGCGACGGATTTGGCAGTCACGCCTTCAGGTATGGTGCCGCCAGGATAATAAGCTTCCGTCAGCCAAAAAATATCCTGCGGACGCAGAGTGTCCGCCAGCATTTGCGTAAACTCGTTTGACAATAATTTTATTGACGCAAAAGCGTGCGGCTGGAAGTATGACAAAACTCTTTTGCCGCGCAGCTGCGCAGCGCTTATTGCGGCCGCAAGTTTGTGCGGGTTGTGCGCGAAATCGTCCACCACTTCAATTTCATTGTATTTTCCTACGACGTTAAAACGACGGTAAACGCCTTTAAAATTTTCAAGCGCGGCGGCCGCGGACGTTAAATCAACGCCCAGTTCTTTGCACGCCGCAACAGCGGCAAGCGCGTTTTTTATATTATGTTCGCCCGGGATATTTAATTTAAATTTTATGCCAAAAGCGACAAATGACGAACCAAAACCGTCCATCTTAATATCCCGCGCGTCCTGCAAACCGAAAGATTTATATTTCGGAAAAATTTCCGAAAGGCCGCTTTCGCCGCCGTTATAAATAAAAGTTTTACAGTGCGACGCGAAAGCCTTAAAAAACCCGCGCAGAATATCAAGCTCTTTATGGTCTTTCTGGATATTAAGGCAAAGGCCGATTTCCGTGTGATAATTGACTATGGAACCGTCAGACTCGTCAGCTTCAATGACGAGTAAGTCTCCCGCGCCTTTATAAACGTTCCCATAAAACCCTTTCTCCTGCAGAGACAAAAGCGTGCCGCCCGCTATGACGGACGGGCTTAAACCCGCGGCCGTCAAAATTTCAAAAATCATGGCCGTCGTAGTGCTTTTGCCGCTGGTGCCGGAAACGGCTATAGTTTTATTTTTTGCAATCTGCGCGGCCAGAAGTTCGGAGCGGTGCATGGTTTTTATGCCCAGCTCTTTAGCTTTTAAAAGTTCCGGATTATCTTCTTCTATGGCAGACGATAAAATGACAAGCTCCGTATTTTTATCAATCCCGCTTCCGTCCTGCGGAAAAATAATTGCGCCCAGATTGCGCAGCGCGTTAAAAACCGGCAGGTCGGTCATGCCTTTATTTATAAGCCGGTCAGAGCCCGTCACGCTGTCCCCGCCCATTGCGTGAAGCTGCGCAAGCGCGCTCATTCCTATTCCGCCTATGCCTATAAAATGTATTTTCATTTTCTTTCTACAAAATCTTTCATGTCGTAAAAACCAGGTTTTTGGCTGACCAGCCACGACGATATTAATACCGCGCTTTCCGCGAACAACAATCTTTTTTTAGCGACGTGGGATAAAATAATTTCTTCATATTCCGACGACAAAATAAAAGTATGCGTGCCGACGACTTCCCCCTCCCGCACTGATTTTATGTCTTCAACCGGAAATTTCAGCGCGGCGGCAAGATTTTTCGCCGTGCCGGACGGCGCGTCTTTTTTATGTATATGATGTATTTCTTCCATGCGCCGCTCATAACCTTTATACAGGCTTTGGGCGTATTTCAAAACTTCCGTAAACAAATAAACGCCTATGCTTACGTTGGGCGAGAAAAAGACGGGAATATTTTTTTCCGCCTTCAAAGCGGCAACAAACGACGCGGGCAAATTTGTGGTGCCTATTAAAAGCGCGGCGTTATTGTCTTTGGCTATTTCATAAGCTTCAAGCGCGCCGTCCGGCTGCGAAAAATCTATAACTATATCAAAGTCGCCGGCGGCGCTCTGCCCAACTTCGCGCATAACGGAAACCTGCAGCCCGTAATCCGGATTATTTTTAACAAGGTCCGCTATCATGGCGCCCATTTTGCCCTGCGCGCCGTTTATTAAAACTTTTTTCATACAAGGCCCGCTTTGATAATATATTCAACAATCTGCGCGCCGTTTAAAGCCGCGCCTTTGAGAATATTGTCCATGGTCGTAAAGAAATGTATGATTTTTTTATCGTACATATCCGCGCGCAGGCGGCAGATAAAAACTTCGTCCTTGCCGGAAACTTCTTTGGGCGTAAAAATATTCTCGCCGTAAATTATGCCGGCGTATGAACTTAAGAGCTGTTTGACCTTCTGCAAATCAAATTCCTGCTCCGCCTTAATGGTAACGCCGAGGCTGTGCGAATTATCCACAAAAACTCTGACGGTATGCGGGTAAACCGTAAGGTTCGGCATATTTAAAATTTTTCTTGCTTCCAGGACGGTTTTAAGTTCTTCGCTTGAATAACCGGTGTCCAAAATGCTGCCTATCTGCGGCACGCAGTTTTTGTAATAAATAGACGCGGGTTTTGCGGCCTCTTCAAGCAGCTTTTTGCCGCCGCCGCTCAAAGCCTGGTAGGAGCAGAAGAAAATTTCCTTCGGCGTATAAACTTTGCGCAGCGCGTCCAGCGCCATGACAAGCGGCGTAACCGTGCAGTTAGGGCTGGCTATAAGTTTTGTGTCTTTTGTAATTGTCTGCGGATTAATTTCAGGTATGACCAGCGGCACGCCGTCTTTCTGCCTGAACTCGCTTGACATGTCCACGATAAAACCGGCTTTGCCCTCAAGCGCGGGGATTAATTTAACGCTGTCCGCGTTGTCCGTGCAAAGAACGGCTATGTCCATATCCGTCAAAGGGTCCGCGCGCGTAAATTCCTTAATCTCAATATTTTTAATTTTGAGAAGACATTTGCGCATCGTCTGCCCGACGATGCCGTTTATTCCTATTATTCCTACTTTTATCATTTGATTACCGTCCCCGTCTGACCATCTTTGTAATACACTATTTTTATGGCCACGTTTTTTTCTTTTGCAAGTTTAACCGCGTCCGGGTGCAAAACATTTGCGCCTTCCAGGGCTAATTTGTACATAACGTCAAAATCAATTAAATCAAGTTTTTCCGCGTCCGCGTATTTATTTGGGTCTTTGTTATAAACGCCGGTAACGTCTTTAATCATTTCCACGCTGTTGCCGCCCAGCTGGCTTGCCAAAAACACGGCGGACACGTCAGACCCGCCGCGCTTTAAAGTGGTAATCTCTTTATTTTCGCCTATTCCCTGAAAGCCCGCGACAATAGGAATATTGCCGGCGGAAATTTCTTTAAAAAGCCTGTCGCTCTTTAAAGCCAGAATGTCCGCGCCGCTGTGCTGGCTCGTCGTAACCAAACCTATCTGGGAGCCCGTCAGAGAAACCGAACTCACGCCCCGCGCGCGCAGCGCTATGGACAACAGCGCGACGCTTATGCGCTCGCCGGTGGTTATTAACATGTCCAGCTCCCGCTTGTCCGGATTTTCGGCAAGGCTGAAAGCGTTGTCCAGCAAAATATCCGTCATATTTCCGTTGGCGGAAGCGACTATAACGGGACGCAGACCCTGCGCTATTCTGCTTTTAACCAAATCCACGGCAAGCAAAATTTTTTCTTTATTGGCCAGCGTATTGCCGCCGAATTTAAGTACTACAACTTTGTCATTCATTATAAAGACTCCAAAATAAAGTATCTCGCGTCGCCGTCGCCGTAAAAAACCGCCGTTCAGGCGCCTGTCTAATAATTTCCCAACCTTTTGGCTACCCCTCACCCCTGCCCCTCTCCCGCAAGGGGCGAGGGGAAAGACAGAAAATACTGCTGTGTCGTTACCGCCGTTCAGGCGTTCGTTGTTCCGCCGTTCAGGCGTCCGTTACAAAAATTTCACAGGATTTTGAGATGATTTTCAATTTTCTCCGGCCTGAGCAAGTACTTAAGGCGAAGCGTACGGCGAAGGCCGGAAAAATTGAAAATCATCCAAAAGCCGAAGAAATTTTTAACTCCCAACCAAGCGACCAACGGGAGCGAAACGGCAAACGAACGCGGAGCGACACCCGCCGAAGGCGGCATGAAACAAGTGTGATTTTCAAGAAAAATCACACCTGCTCACACAAGTTTTTTAATATTCGCAATCCTCTCGCCTTCTATCATCTTTACAGGCGGCAAGTCTATCAGGGTATACGCGCCTGGCGGCATCCTCAGCGCGGCCCTCGCGGCCGCAACCATAACGCGCGCCGTCGTCTCAGGATTATTAACCGTCATCTTAAACTCGGCTTTTGTTTCCCCTTGCGCCATCTCAACAAGTCCGCCGTGGCCGGGTTTCTTATACGGAGTCACGTCTTCAACAATCTCTATCTCAAGCGGGTCATGCGCAAAATAATCGTCCGCTTTCATATTTTTATAAATTTCTTCTTTTGTCTGCGATCCGTCCGGCTTAACATAAACAAGCCTTTTATGTTTGCCAAGGCCCAGCGGCAGCGTAATTGATATAGCGTCCGCCACGCCTTTAATGCTGCGCGCGACCACGCTGTGGCCCATGGACATGCCAGGCCCGAAACTCGTATAAATCTGCGCCGACGGGTGAAGCGCTTTAAAAACCGCTCTTATAATACTGTCGCTCCCCGGGTCCCAGCCGGCGGAAATTACGGCCGTTTTATCAAATTTTGCGGCCACGGGGCCGAGCTTTTCAACGGTTTTTGCAATGTCGCCGTGTATATCAAAACTGTCAACCGTGTTTATGCCTTTCTTCAAATACCGCTCCGCGGTTTCCGGCATGCTTTTGGACGGAATGCACAAAATTGCCACGTCGGGCCGGACAGGCAGTTCTTCAACGGAAGTATATTGCCGTACGCCGTCATAAAATTCAGCCTCCGCGGCGCGGCGTATTATGCCTATACATTCAAAATCACCGCTTTCTTTTACAGCCTTCAGCGTGTAACGGCCGGTGTTGCCCAGACCGACAATAATTACTTTTTTTCTCATAATAAAAACCTTTTGTCCGTCGCGCTTAAAACGGCGTCAATCTTTTTCCTTGTTTCCTGCGACACGGGGCCCAGCGGCAGCCTCACGTTCTCATTGCACAAACCGAGCCTGCTCATAATATATTTAACGCACGTCGGATTTGTTTCATAAAAACACGCGTCCATAAGTTTAAGGTTTTCCGCGTAAACCTTAAAAGCGTTTTTGCCTTTATAAATATCAATCAGTATTTTAGGCGCGAAGTTTGACAGCACGGATATTATGCCCTTGCCGTTAAGGGCCATGAAATAAGGGAACATATCGTCGTTGCCGCTTATAATCTCTATTTTGTCTGAGAGCGCCGCGGCTTCAGCGTTTAGGTACGTCACGTCGTATTCGGATTCTTTAACAGCCTTTAACATCGGCACCTGTTCCACAAGTTCCGCCATAACTTTAAGCGGCACTTTAAGTCCTGTCCTGCCCGGAACGTGATATAAAATTATAGGTTTGCCCAGTTTGCCCACTTCCGCAAAATGCGCTATAAGCCCGCTGGGATTAGGTTTATTGTAATACGGCGTAACAATGAGCAGCGCGTCAGGGTCAAAAGGCAGCAGCATTTTTGCGGTTTCCAGCGTGTGGACGGTGGAGTTTAAACCCGCGCCGACGACCATTTTTATACGGCCGTTTATTATTTTTTTTGCAAATTTTACAATTTCAACTTTTTCCTTGTCCGTCAGGCACGGCGTTTCCGCGGTGGTGCCGAGGATAACAAGTCCGTCAACGCCGGCTTTTATCTGCGCTTCAATAATTTTTTCAAGCGCTTTAAAATCTATTTTGTCATCAGAAGTAAAAGGCGTTATCAGCGCCGTGTAAACACCGTTAAACATAATACTCTCCTCCGCTACTAATTATTTTAGCATTTTAGATTTTATAATTTGATATAGTTTTAGATATATTGCGAGGATACCATGGGCACTCAAACCGAACTTGTGGGACGTGAAATTTTTGTTACTGATAAAGGCGGGGGAGGCACTGTCCCGCCGCCGCTCTCAAGCGTGCCGCCGCCGTCTGAAACCAAACTTCCGCCGGCTATGCCCGAGCAGCCGAAAAAGAGAAATATTCCGCTGATTATTCTTATTGTTCTGTTTTTAATTTCAAGCGTCAGCGGGCTTTATATAATTTTTACCGGCGGCGCCGGGCCAGCGGCAATTGAAACGCCTGAAAAACCGTTTACAAAAATCACGGCTCCTGCAAAAGCCAAAGAAGGCGTGGCTCTCATAAAAATACGCGGCGCGATAAGCGAGCCGCAAAGTTCCTCCGGCTGGGGCGAGCCGTCCGGCGCAAGCTCAATAGCAAAAAGGATACGCTCCGTCGCGGATAAGGATAACGTCAAAGCCATAATTTTAGACATAAACTCGCCTGGCGGCACCGTGGCCGCGGTGCAGGATATTTATAACGCCGTAATTTACGCGCGGGAAAAGAAAAATAAAAAAGTCATAGCGCTTATGCGCGATATTGCGGCAAGCGGCGGGTATTATATTTCCGTCGCGTGCGATAAAATCGTGGCCCAGCCCGGCACTTTGACGGGCTCAATAGGCGTAATTTTCCAGACCAGCAATCTTGAGGGACTGCTTGATAAAGTGGGCGTAAAATTCGGCGCGGTAAAATCAGGCAGGCTAAAAGACATGGGCTCTTCTTTCCGCCCGATGACCGAAGAAGAAAAGGCTTTATTCCAGGATTTGATTGACGATTCTTACGACCAGTTTTTCGGAGCGGTAAAACAGGGGCGTCCGAATATCCCGCCCGAAGTTTTAAAAAACTACGCGGACGGCCGCGTTTTTACGGGCAGGCGCGCTCTGAAACTGGGCCTCATTGACCAGCTGGGCGGCGAGGAAGAGGCTTTGAAAACAGCTGGCGATTTGACCGGCCTTAAAAAACCTGAAATTATTACCGTTAAAACAAATACTTTTATAGAATGGTTTACGTCGTCTCTTGACGCCGAAAGTTCAAACAAAAATATAGCCAAACAGCTTGAAAGCGCGGCCGAACCCCGTATGGCGTATATGTGGACAATGTAAGAGATTGCGCAACGCGCCGCAATATTAAGAATAAGTGATAAGCGTAACGCCGAGTTAAGTTTTTCCTCTCCCTTTTAGGGAGAGGAAAGTCATTAGGAGGATACACCACTATAATGGGCGAAAATATTTTAAAACTTTTAAATATGCAGACGGATTTTCTGGCCGGCGCAGTCAGGGACCGGCGGCTGGGGCTTGGCATGGCCGGCTACGGAACGGGCGCTTTTGCGTTTACTTTTTTTATAAATTTTTCTTCCGGCTGCGGCGTGTTTTCTTTTATAATGCAGACGTTAATGTACTTTATTTTGTTTGTTTTCGCGGGTCTGCTTTTCGCGGCCGTGACGCAGATGTTTCTTGATTTAACGTCAAAGACCGGCAACGCTCCGGGCCTTTTTGCGCTTGTAGGCATAAGCGAATTTACAAAAATTCTGCTTATAGCCGGCGTGCTGATTTCCGCCGCGGCGGGCGCAAATACCGTCGTAACGGCGATGATTTTTACGGTGGTTTTTATCTGCCAGATTATTTTTATGATTAATTTGGTCGCAAGAGCTTACAATATGCCCGCCGGCGCCGTGTTCTTCTCAATGACGCTGACAATAATGCCGGCTCTTTTCGCCGCGGTGCTGTTAATCTGCGCCGGAATAGCCGCGCTCGTGGCATTAATATTCGGTTTGATGTGATAGACTTTTAACCGGGTTTCCAGTTTGCGATGTAATATACATTTCCATAACTGTCGTTAGCATTTGGGCCGTAAAGCGTTCCGTTATAAGATTTGCAAACTTCTTCCCCGTAAGCGGAGGTCTTAAGCGCGCTGCAAAAAAGTCCGGGCAAGTTTCTCTGATAACTCAATTCAAAATCCCCGTCGTGTATATAAAATCCGACATTATTAAAAAGTTTTATTAACCTTTTTCCCGTCGTGCAATATGAACCTTCCGGCACTGTTGTTATTGTTCCGCAGTTAAAGCCCAGATCCAAATCATTAAAATCAACGGAATACGTCTGGTTTTGAAGGAAATATAAATCCTGCGCGGTTTTTAAAGCGCGCGCGGTAATCATTATATCCGCCAGTTTACTTTTTGCGACGGCTTTCCTGTACTGCGGCACGGCTATTGCTGCCAGAATGCCTATTATTAAAACAACAACTAAAAGTTCAATAAGAGTAAAACCCCGCCTCCGCCGCGCTTGGGCGCGGCAAGCGTTATATATTTTTCTTGTCATTTAAAAAATATATAAAATTCGGCTTGCGTCTGAAAGTATATAGCCTTAATACTTTTTTATTATCTAAAATAACTATAAAATATAACATAAAAACCCCCGACAAAAGTCGGGGGTTTTTTATTCATTAGTTTATTTCAATATTTTCTCTTTTTCTTCCGAGCGGTACACGCGGTAATCTATTTCGGGGAAAATGCTGTCCCGCGTTTCCAAGTCATAAACATAAGCCTCGTCTATTCTGCTTGACGCTATCTGTTCATACAGCTCGTTAAACCTGGTCACATGGTCCTTGGTGCGCTTTGTGGAATACTGCTGCGCGGTGCCCACGGTCATCAAAAACGCCCAGTCGGACGACTGCATTAACACAAGTTCCCGCGCGCACTGGTTTAAAGCGCGGCGCAAAAGCCCGTCGGTGTTAGGATAATAATTAGCCATTTCCATCATGCGCTCCGCGGCTTTTATCAAATGCCTGTAAATCCAGTCATTGCCGCTGTTGAGCCAGACGTCGTTATATCCCTTGTCCCCCCACGAACTTGCCGACGGCTGCACAACCTGGTTTTCCGGATACATCGCCAGATATTCCGACGGAGTGGTAAGTTTTATATCTTTCTGGTCATAATAAAGTTTCTTAAATAAAAATTCAAGGAAATCCACGCCCTCATACCACCAGTGGCCGTAAAGTTCGGCGTCGTACATTGACACGACAAGCGGTTTGCGGTCCATCAAAGTCGCGATATATTCAATCTGTTTCTGGCGGTTGAACATAAAATTGCCGGCGTGTTCCGCAGCTTTGCTTTTAGCGTCAGACGGATAATAAGGCTTTTTCTGATTTAAAGAAACTTTGCCGGTTATGCTGTGGTATTTCATGCCTATGTTTCTACGCACGCCGTCCGAGTGAAGATAAGGTTTTATATAATCGTAATCCAAATCATAACCAAGGTCGCGGTAAAACTCGCGGTAACTGGGGTCCCCCGGGTAACCGCTTTCCGCGCTCCACACCTGCTGGGCGGATTCCATGTCGCGCGCAAAAGCAGCCACGCCGCTGGGCGTATAAACCGGCGCGTAAATGCCGTATTTCGGCCGCGGGACAGAGTGTAAAACGCCATGCGTTTCCGTGAAAAAATATCTTACGCCGTGCGCTTTTAAAAATTTATCGTCCCCCGGGTTATACGCGCATTCCGCCAGCCAAATACCGCGCGGGCCGCGGCCGAAACGCCGGCGGTAATCCTCCGCCGCTATTTTGATTTGGGCGTTAACGCTTTCTTTGTGCACCTGCAGCGGCAGATAGCCGTGCGTGGCGCAGCAGGTTATAATTTCCAGCTTTCCCGAATCCTGGAATTTTTTAAAACCGTTTAAAATCTGGCCGCCGTATCTGTTTTCAAAAAGGTCTTTATACCGCGCAAATTTTTCCGCGTACATTTGGGCGACGTAAGTAAATTCGGTATTTTTCGTGCGGGCAAGTTCTTTTTGGCTGAGTTCCAGACGGGAATTCAAATAATATTTGAAGCGGGATATTAACAGCGGGTCGCTCATCATGGCGCACAGCGGCGGCGTAAGAGACATTGTTATGCGAAAATCAACGCCCTCTGCCGTCAGTCTCTCAAACATATCAAGAAGCGGAATGTACGTTTCTATCATTCCTTCATAAAACCAGTCTTCCTCAAGGAAGTCCGGATATTCCGGATGTTTGATGAACGGCAGATGCGCGTGAAGGACAAGCGCAAGGTATCCTTTTTCGGTTCCCATTGCTAATCCTCTCTCTGCGCTTTGATTTTAATGCTTCTCTTCATTTTTTTCTTTTCAGCGGTTATGGGCAAATCAATAACTTCGCCTTTGTGTAGAGACTGGCGTATGGAAAACGAACCGTTTTTAAGCTCAATTTCTTTGCCGTTGATTTTGACTTTTGCGCCCGGGCTGGCCGAGCCGTAGATTATAATCTCGCAGTCCGCTTTAAGCCACATATCGTCGGCTTCTTCTTTTTTGGACGGTTTTTTGGCGGCCGCGCCGGAAGATTTGTTTGAAGACGAGTAAGACGACGGCATATTTTGGGCAAAACGCCAGCGCTCATGCAGCGCGTGCGCGAGTTCGCTCGCGCCCAGGCCTATTAAATTTGCGCCGGAAAGGGCCAGCAGTTTCTGGTAATCGCCCTCCACGAGCATCCATTTTTCATCAATAATATCGCTTATGCGGCCGGCGGGCAGAGTGACGGCGTTGCTGCGGGCAAGCAATATAAATTTGCCTTCCGGCGTTATAATACCGAGATCCGCCACGTAATTGCGGCCCGGCATAGGCGCCTGCAAATACCAGCTGCCGGCGTCAAAAACCACCGGCGTGTCAAAGTGAGAGTGCGAGTTGGCGCCGTCAAAATTAACATCGGTAACGTCATGCAGGCGGATTATTGTTTTTGAACGGTCAAAAATATCATAGCCGTTCTGACTTTTTATATAGTCATACGTGGAAGACGTGATTTCCCAAAATAAAAACAGCCAGCCCGGGTCTTTCGGAAGCAAAAAAGCTTCCGTACGGCCGTATGACGACGGCAGTTCCCGCGCGGCGGTGTTTTTGCCACTGTTCTCCGCTTTGATAAAAGAAGCGGAAGAATGGTGCTTTGTATCCATAAACCCTCCCCATAAAAGCGTGCATCAGACACCTTATGGTTTACCCTATTTGTATTTGTTATTCTACCATTTTTGGCGGCGTATTGCGTAAAATACTATAATTTATATATGCTTCTTAAGAAAAACCTTGCAGCGGCCCTGTCCAAAATTACAAAAATTTTAGGAAAAGAATTTGTGATGACGGACGAAATATCCGTTTCTCTGTTCTCCTTTGACTGCAGCCTGGGCAGAACAAGGCCGGACGCGGTGTTAACTTTAAAAAATATAAATCAAGCCGCGCAGGTAATAAAAATACTGCACAAATACGGCGTGCCTTTTACCGCGCGCGCTGCGGCCACAAACCACGTGGGCGGTTGCGTGGCTTTAAAAGGCGGCGTTGTGCTTAACCTCATGCCGCTTAATAAAATCATAAAAATAGACACAACGCGCGAAATTGCCGATGTTGAGTGCGGCGTTATACACGCGGACCTGCAGGCGCGGCTTGACAAGCTGGGTTACGTTTACCAGCCTGACCCGGCCAGCCAGAAAATCTGCACGCTGGGCGGCAACGCGGCTTTAAACGCCGGCGGCGCAAAAGGTTTAAAATACGGCGCCACGCGGGAGCATATTGCGGCTTTACAATTTGTCACGCCGCAGGGCGAGGAATTAATTTTGTCAGAGCAGGACAACGGGCCGGACCTGCGGGGCCTTGTAATAGGCTCGGAGGGCACGCTTGGCGTAATTACAAAACTCCGGGTAAAAATAGCCAAAAAACCGAAATTTATAAAAACCATGCTTGCCGCTTTTGACAGCGTGGACGCCGCCATAAACTGCGTGGCAAAAATAACCGCCGCGGGCATAGCGCCGCGCTGCGTGGAAGCTATGGACAAACTGACCATATGCGCGGTTGAATCTTATTCCAAAAGCGGTTACCCGACGGACTGCGAAGCTTTGCTGCTTATTGAAACCGACGGGGACGTTAAAAAAGCAGAAAAAGAAATGGAAGAAATTAAAAAAATCTGCATTCAGAGCAACGCCGTAAAAACCGAAATCGCAAAAGACGACGCCGCGCGCGCCGCCCTCTGGCGCGGCAGAAGCGCGGGTTACGCGGCCATGGCGCGCCTTGCGCCGAATGTTTTTGTGGAAGACGGCACCGTGCCGCGCGCAAACCTTCCCGCGGCGATAAAACAGACGCGCGAAATTTGTGAAAAATACGGCGTTACGTCCGGCCTTTTTTTCCACGCGGGCGACGGGAATTTACACCCTAATATAGTCTTTGACCAGAGGTCTGCGGCGCAGACAAACGACGTCGTAAAAGCCGGAAAAGAAATCTTAAAAGCGTGCGCCGCTCTGGGCGGCACAATTTCCGGAGAGCACGGAATAGGCATTGAAAAACGCGCGGCCATGGCCTTTATGTACGGCCCGCAGGAGCTTGAACTTTTTAAGAAAATTAAAAAAGTTTTTGACCCGCTAAATATCGCTAATCCCGATAAAATTTTGCCGGTTTCCGTCAACGGCGGTTTGCGCCGGCAGGAAAGCGCGGAAACGCAAAATTCAGATAAAATTTTTGAAATTGACACTGAAAATTATACCGTAACTTTCGGCGCGGACGTAACGGCTGCCGCGCTGAAAAAAGAGCTTGCGGCGCGCGGGCTTTACGCCGCTCTGCCGGATTATAAAGGAACAGCCGGCGAACTTTTTGCCTCCGGAATCTGCCCCAAATTTAACCATTCCGTAACCGGCATTACCGCGGCTCTGCCGGACGGAAACACTGTCAGCTACGGCGGGAAATTCGTTAAAAACAGCGCGGGATATAATTTGGTTTCTTTGTTTGCCGGCGCGGGCGCCGACTACGGCAGAGTGACAAAATTTACCGCGAGGATTTTTAAAGAGCCCGTTAAAGCGGCGCTCATAGAAAAAACAAATCCGCCGCCGGTTTACGCCGCAAAAATAAAAGAAATTTTACATGCGGAGGTTTTAAATGGAAAACTTTAGAACCCCGAAAAATTTTCTTTTCAAAGAAGGTTTTGAAGATTTGCACCTGCACACTATTTTTACGCAGCTCGGCCAAAAAACGGTTTATGACAGCGCGGCGCAGTGCAATAAATGCGCGTACTGCAGCAGAACTTGTCCGGCGCAGCTTGATACCGCGCGCGAGGACAAAGGCCCGCGCGCAAGAAATATTCTGCTGCGGTTTATAATGGAAAATAAAATTGACCGCAAAAAAAATGTTACGGAAATAAAAGACGCGCTTTCCTGCTGCATGCTGTGCGGCGCGTGCACAAAAGAATGTTTTGCAAAAGTGCCCACGCACGAGCACGTCCTTGAACTTGAAAGAGTTTACGGGCGCAGAAAACTGCCGCTTTCCCGCCGGCTGAAAAACAAAATAATTTCGTTAAACCCTTTTGACTTAAAACGGGAAATAAAAAAAACGGAATTCGGCGGAAAAGGAAAGGGCGCGTTTTTCCTGCCGTCTTTTGAAGCTGAATTTTCAGAAGTAAAAAGCGCGGTTAACATGCTGCGCGCCATAAGCAAAATCTGCGGCGGCGCGCGGGTGCTGCGCGGTGAAAGCGGCATGAACGAATATGTTTACTCTGGCCTGCCCGCCGCGCGCAAAACCGCGCTGAAACTTATAAACGAATATTTTGCCGCGGACGGCGGCGGGAAAATAATAACGGACTCCATGGATATTTTTAATTTTGTAAAAAAATATCCGCAGCTGTTTTGGCAGACGGAAAATTTTGACAAAGCGCAAAAGTTCGCGGACAATATTTATTTTATAGCGGACATTCTGCCAAGCCTGCCCAAAACGAAAAATACCAAAAAAATTATTTTTACCAAAACCGCCGCGTTTGCCGCCGAAGATAAAATTTTTGAATCCTCAATAAAACTGCTGGCAAAAAACTCTCAAAACTTCTGCCCGTCGTGGGAAGGAGACAATTATCCTTTGCCCCCCCTCGGCTACGAATATATAAAACCCGGGGAAAGCGCGCGGTATTTAAGACGTAAGGTTGAATATATCGCCGCGGCGCAGGGGGACGCCGTGGTCTGCGTTACTCTCGCGCAAAAAAGACAGCTTAACAAAAGCCTAAAAAAGTATTATCCTAAATGTAAGGCTGTTTTTATAGGTGATTTATATGCAGATAAGTAAACTGACCGCTGAGGAAAAGCTGAACCTGCTGGTTGACTTCGGCATGAAAGTGTCAAACGAAATTAAGCTTGACGCGCTGCTTGACGTCGTGGCAACCCAAATCACAAAAATTTTAAACGTTGGCCGCTGCATAATTTTTTTAAAAGATTCAGAGACCAAAGAGCTGTGGTCAAAAATAGCGCAGGGCAAAGGCGTGGAACAGACGGAAATCCGCGTGCCGCTTAACGGCAAAAGCGAGATAGCGCTAGCCGCAAACACCGGCGAAATAGTAAATATTACAAACGCTTACGAAGACCCGCGGTTTTATATGGGCGTTGACATGGTGACTGACTACCGCACGAAAAACCTGGTTGCCGCGCCGCTTAAAAATAACACTGGCAAGGTAATGGGCGTGTTTCAGGTTTCAAATAAAAACGACGGCACGCCTTTTGATAAAAAAGACGAAGGAATATTAATGCTTTTGTCCGCCATGGCCGCCGGCGCGATAGAAATAGCGAGACTTTACGAGGATATTCACGTTTCCCAGCTGGAAACTATTTACAGGCTGGCCGTTACCGCCGAATACCGCGACCAGCAGGACACCAGAAGCCACTTAAAAAACATAAGCATAATTTCCTATCTTCTTGCGCTCGCGCTCGGTTTAGACCAGAAAGACGCGGAACTTATTAAAAACGCCAGCCCGCTGCACGACATAGGCAAAGTCGCGCTGGCGGACAATATTTTGCTTAAACCCGCAAAACTTACCGACACAGAATATGAAACAATGAAATCGCACACCATGTACGGCGGCAGGATTTTGGAGGGCGCGCACTCAAAAGTTTTGCAGGCGGCGCATAAAATAAGTTTATGCCACCATGAAAAATGGGACGGCACCGGCTACCCTAACCGTCTCAAAGGCGAGCAAATACCGCTGGAAGCCCGCATAGTAAGCGTGGCAGACGTGTTTGACGCGCTCTGCATGGACCGCGTTTACAAAGCCGCGTGGACGCCCGACGAAGCTTTCCGGCATATTCTTGAACAAAGCGGAAAAGCGTTTGACCCCAACGTCGTGGAAGCGTTCAAAATAATTTTCCCGTCCGTCAGGAAAATATACAGGACAAAAAGACCCGTCACTTCAACCATGGCGCACCACACGCTTTACAACGCCGTTCCGCTTAAAGAAAAAAATTAAAAAAACGCCCTCTGTCATGAGAGCGTTTTTTTAAGATGATTTTTTATTTCCTTCGGCCCGAGTAAGTTCTTTAAAGAAATGAAAAATATTCGCCGTAACCGCCGTTAGTAGTCCGTAAGAAAAATTTCACAGGATTTTGAGATGATTTTTTATTTTCTTCGGGCCGAACAAGTACTTAAGGCGAAGCGTACGGAGAGGCCCGAAAAAATAAAAAAGCACTCAAAAGCCGAAGAAATTTTTAACCCCCAGCCAATGCGAACGAAGTGAGCGAATCAAGAGGACTGCGAAGCACTCAGCCAAAGGCGTTGTGAAATAATGTGTGATTTTTTTGAAAAATCACTCCTTTTACAACAGCTTTGAAGCTATATCCGCGAGTCTGCTGCGCTCTGTCTTCGTAAACGTTATATGCCCATGGTTCTTCTGGCCTTTAAACCGGTCAACCAGATACGTCAAACCGTTGGACTCCGCGTCAAGATACGGCGTGTCAATCTGGTAAGGGTCGCCTGTAACAACCACTTTTGTGCCCTCGCCCGCGCGGGTCAGAATGGTTTTCATTTCATGCGGCGTGAGGTTTTGCGCGTCGTCCACAATCATATACTGCTGCGGCAGGCTGCGGCCGCGTATGTGGGTTATTGACGCTATTTCAACTTTTCCGGAATCTAAAATATATTTGGCCTTTTCTTCGCCGTCGTCGGGGTTTTTGCGGTCCGCGAGGAAAGCCATGTTGTCATAAATTGCGCCCATCCACACTTCCAGTTTTTCCTCTTTTGTGCCAGGCAAAAAACCTATGTCTTTGCCGACGGGGACCACAGAACGGCAGACAACAAGGCGCCTGTATTTTTCTTCGTCAAGCGTCCTCTGCAGGCCGGTGGCGAGCGTGATTAAAGTTTTGCCCGTTCCCGCCGCGCCGACGAGAGTAACGATATCCAGTGTATCGTCCAATAAAAGTTCCATGGCAAAACGCTGTTCTTTATTAAGCGGTTTTATGCCCCACGCCGCGGGCTCCTGCTGCGGCAGAAGTCTGACGTTCATATCGCCGTTATTTCCCACGCGGCCTATGGCGGATTTTTTGCTTCCGTCGTTAGCTTTTAAAATTATAAATTCGTTCGGATAAAAATTGCCTTCCGGCAGCGGGCAGTTTTTATTTTTATAAAGCCCGTCTATGACCGCGGCGTCAACTTCAAGCTCCGCCACGCCGGTATACAGCTCGCTGTAATTAATTTTATCCGTCGTATAATCCTGCGCTTCTATGCCTATGGCCTCGGCCTTAAGACGTAAATTCGTGTCCTTTGTGACAATAATTACCGGCTTCTGGTTATTTGGTTTATGCGTTTCTTCTTTCTTTTTTAAGAAGTAGGCTATATTTAAAATGCCGTTGTCTGACTTATTGAACACAAACGAAGAAGGCAAAACGCGCTCTTTATCCATTTCAATGCGCAGCGTGCCGCCGCTGTCCGTGGGAACGCCTTCGCTCAGTCTGCCTTTTGTTCTGTACTCGTCCAGCATTCTGGAAACTATACGCGCGTTTTTGCCGCGGTCGTCGGCGTCGGTTTTAAAATTGTCCAGTTCTTCTATTACCACTATCGGAATAACAATATCGTTGTCTTCAAAAACTTCAATAGCTTTAACGTCATGCAAAAGAACGTTGGTGTCAAGAACAAAAATTTTCTTCATTGTTTTCTCCTCACAGAAAGCGTTGTGCATATTCTACCATTAAAATAATACAATGTAGACATGAAATATCTCTGCATTCACGGCCACTTCTACCAGCCGCCGAGGGAAAACGCGTGGACCGGCACCATTGAAATACAGGAAAGCGCGGCCCCTTACCACGACTGGAACGCCCGCATTACAGCCGAGTGTTATGAGCCCAACACCAACGCCCGCGTGTTAAACGCGGATAAAGATTTGGTTGCTCTGGTAAACAATTATTCAAATATAAGTTTCAATTTCGGGCCCACTTTACTGTCGTGGCTGGAGGAATACGAGCCGGAAGTTTATAAATCAATTTTGACGGCGGACAAAGACGCGCAGAAAAAATTTTCCGGCCACGGCGGCGCCATAGCGCAGGTTTATAACCATATAATAATGCCGCTTGCGAACGAGCGCGATAAAGAAACACAGGTGTTATGGGGTATTGAAGATTTTAAAAAACGCTTCGGCCGCGCGCCGGAAGGCATGTGGCTGGCAGAGACCGCGTGCGATACTTCCACGCTGGAACTGCTGGCAAGATACGGAATAAAATTTACCATTCTCGCGCCCGGCCAGTGCGCGAAAGTGCGCAAACTCAGCGACGATAAGTGGCTTGACACAAGCCGCGCGGACGTTGACCCTAAAAAACCTTATCTGTGCAGTCTGCCCTCCGGCAAAACCATTGTTTTATTTTTTTACGACGGGCCGATTTCCCAGGGCATAGCTTTCGGGGACACTTTAAAAAGCGGGGAAAATTTTGCGTCCAAACTTTTAAGCGCTTACACCCAAAACGCCGATAAAGAAACGCAGCTCATGCATATAGCCACCGACGGGGAAACCTACGGCCATCACCAGAAATTCGCGGACATGGCGCTTGCCTACTGTTTAAAATATATTGAAGACAATAAGCTTGCAAAAATTACTGTTTACGGCGAATTTTTGGAAAAAAACCCGCCGGAATATGAAGCAAAAATTTTTGAGAACACTTCCTGGAGCTGCTTTCACGGCGTGGAACGGTGGAGGAGCAACTGCGGCTGCTGCTCAGGCATGTATTCCGGCTGGCACCAGAAATGGCGCGGGCCGCTGCGCGCCGCGCTTGATTTTATAAGAGACGAAGCCGCCAAAACTTTTGAAACCGCGGGCGCGCAATATTTTAATTCCCCGTGGGACGCGCGCAACGCTTACGTCTCGGTTTTGTCTGACCGTTCAAAAGAAAATATTGAAAATTTCATAAACACCTGCTGCACGGACAAAGGCAGACAAGATAAAACCGCCGCGTTAAAATTAATGGAAATGCAGTTAAACGCGCTTTACATGTACACAAGCTGCGGCTGGTTTTTTGACGAGATAAGCGGCATAGAAACAGTGCAGATTATGCAGTACGCGGCGCGCGTGGTTGAGTTAAATAAAGACCTGTCCGGCGTTAACCTTGAGCCGGATTTTCTTGCAAAACTTTTGCTCGCGCCAAGCAATTTGCAGGGCTACGGAAACGGCGCGAATATTTATGAGCGGTTTATAAAAAATTCCGCGTTCGGGCCGGATAAGGCCGCTGTCCATTACGCCGTGGAATTAATGAATAACAGGACGCCGGAAAATATTTATTCTTATAACGTGACCGACGACAAACATCAGTTAATTGACGCCGGCAGGACAAAAGCGCTGGCCGGCAGCGCGACATTTGAATCAAAATTTACGTTTGAGCGGGAAAAAATTTATTACGTTTTATTTTACTCGCAGGATTACAGGCTGACGTGTTTTTCCGGCAAGAATATGTCTTTAACGCCGGAGGAAATTAAAAAAATTATTTCCAACGCGGACACCGAGGAAAGCATACGCCAGATACAACTTGCGCTGCCGTCGGTATTTACGCTGTCGGATTTATTTAAAGACGTGCAGCGCCGCGTGGTGGACCGCATGCTTACGGATATTCACGACACCACGGCAAAAATGTTTGACGCGGTTTTTGACACGCAGTACCCGCTGCTGCGCGAACTAAAATATATAGGCGCGCCGCTGCCGCAGTCATTCCTTTACGCCGCGCAGTTTGTGCTGACCGAAGATTTGAAACAGGAAATCGCCGCCGGACAGGTTGACGCGGCGCGCATTGAAGAACTTATGGAAGACGCCAGAAGTTTGAATATCACCATAGACATTGACGCCGTCAGAATTATAGCGCGCGGCAGGCTGGCGGACATGTGCGGGCTTTTCCGCAAACAGCCCACGCGGGATAACGCCATGACCATTGTTGAATTTTTGGCCGACTTAGATTCATTCGCTTTCGCGCCCGAAGTTTTTTACGGGCAGGAAGACATTTTTATCGCGTTAAAAACCCTGCCGCAGACAAAAAAGAGCGAGCCTTCTTTCAAAGTGCTCGCCCGTAAAATGAAAGTGATTATCTGAAATTATTTCCACAAATTTGTAGATAAATATCTGTCTCCGCCGTCGGGAAGGATTACGACTATATTTTTACCTTTATTTTCCGCGCGCTGCGCTATTTTGTTTGCCGCAAACATAGCCGCGCCGCTGGTTATGCCCGCAAAAATGCCTTCCTCCGACGCGAGTATGCGGGCGTATACAAAAGCCTCGCCTTCGGTAACCTGAATAATTTCGTCAATAATTTTTACGTTAAGTATTTTAGGCACAAATCCGGCGCCTATGCCCTGTAAATTGTGCGGCGCGGGTTTGCCGCCCGAAAGAACGGGCGAGTCCGACGGCTCCACGGCTATTATTTTTGTATTCGGATTTTTATTTTTTAACGTTTCGCCCGTGCCGGTTATGGTGCCGCCGGTGCCTACGGCAGATACAAAAAAATCTATATTTTGTCCGTTCATCTGGCTGATAATTTCCGGCCCCGTTGTTTTTCTGTGAATTTCCGGATTTGCCGGGTTCTCAAACTGGCGCGCGTAAAAAGCGTTTTTTTCAGACGACACTATTTCCAGAGCCTTGTCTATAGCGCCGTTCATGTTGTCCGCGCCGGGCGTAAGTTCAAGTTTTGCGCCGAGCGATTTTAAAACCATTCTTCTTTCAACGCTCACATTGTCCGGCATGGTCAAAATTAATTTGTATCCGCGCGCGGCGCAAATGAACGCAAGCCCTATGCCCGTGTTGCCGCTGCTGGCCTCCACCACGGTGCCGCCGGCGCGTAAACTGCCGGCGCGCTCGGCCGTATCAATTATGCTTAACGCAACGCGGTCTTTTACGCTGGAAAGCGGGTTAAAACTTTCTATTTTCACAAAAATATCGGCGGGCGTTTTTATATTACTTAATTTTACAAGCGGCGTTTTGCCGACGGTTTGGGTTATGTTCATATTATAATCCGAGCGACGGCGCGGCCTCCTGCATTGCGCGCAGAGAAATCTCCGCAAATTTTTCAAAAGGGATTCCTATTTTTTCGCACTCCATAATTTTTTCTCTGCTCACTCCCGCCGCAAAGCGGGTTTCTTTCATGCGTTTGGTTATTGATTTTATTTTTACGGAAGCAGCTTTTTTGTCAGGATACACCAGCGCTATGGCGGTAATAAAACCGCTGATTGTTTCCCCGGCCGTAAGCGCGACGTCCAGCGTTTTTTCCCGCGTTTTGCCTTTGGCCTGCGCGTTATGCATTTCTATGGCGTCAATAATTTCATCGTCAATTTTACCCTCAAGCAGCGGGCGCGCTTCAAAGGCGTGGCGCATAGGGTCCCCGCCGGTAAGTTCCACGTCCAAATCATGCAGCAGGCCGGCGAGCGCCCATTTGTTTTCGTCCTGTTTTAATTCTCTGGCAAGCGCCCTTAAAATCGCTTCGGACGCAAGACTGTGTTTTAACATAGCCTCGCTCTTCACGTGTTCTTTTAATAAATTTAACGCTTCTTCCCGTTCCATAATATACTCCCTTTTTTTGTAAACTGTTTATAGTTGCTTAGCTTAATATATCCATATTGCGTTGTGCGGATTTTTTCTTAATTTCAATTTTTTTGCGACGAGCATAGCGTTGCCTATGTAAGAAGCAAAAAAATTGAAATTAAGAAAAAAGCAGCCAACCCCTTCGGGGCCGCGTCACTTTTGGGTAAAATCAAAGCGGCGCAATATGGCTATATTAAGCTAAGCAACTATCATATGAATACAGTTTACAAAAAATCAAGCTTCGGGCCGGCGTTTTTATTTATGAACGAAGAGCGCAAAAACGCGCTTGCCGCCGTATACGCTTTTTGCCGCGAAGTTGACGATATTGTAGACGAGCCCGCGCAAAACCCGCGCGCCGCGCTTGAGTTTTGGCGGACGGAAATTGAAAAGGTTTTTTCCGCCCAAACGCCGGCAGCGGAAATCGGGCGGGAATTACAAAAATACGCGGCAAAATTTAATTTGTCAAAAGACAGTTTTTTACTTTTAATTGACGGCATGGAAATGGATTTAAACAAAAAAATATACAAAAACTTTGACGAACTTAAAGAATATTTATACCGCGTCGCGGGCGTGGTCGGGATTATGTGCTGCGAAATTTGCGGTTTTAAAAAAGAAGAAATTTTTGATTACGCCGTGACTTTAGGCAACGCCGTGCAGATGACAAACATTGTGCGCGACGTTTATGAAGATATCGCGTTAGGCAGAGTTTATTTTCCGCTGGACGATATGTCAAAATTTAATATCGCGCCGAATGATATTAAAAATAAAAACGCGGCCGCCGTCTCAAAAATTCTGGCTTTTGAGGCCGCGCGCGCAAAAGATTTTTTTAACGCCGCCGCAAAACTTAAACCGAAAAACAGAAAAAAAGATTTACTGCCCGCTGAAATTATGGGCGCGGTTTACAAGGCTCTGCTTGCAAAAATGGAGAAAACCGGATTTGCCTTTACAAACAAAACGCGCCTTGGTAAAACAGAAAAAACCGCGGCGGTTTTAAAGGTGCTGCTGTCATGAAAATTATTTTTACAATTTTACTAGCCCTTTTTTCAACGCTTTCTTACGCGACCGAATACGCGTCCGCGGGCGCGTGCGTGGAAAAAGGAAAACGGCTGTTCGCGGACCAAAAACTTAACGACGCGCAGGCCGTTTTTCTTGAATGCCTCGCGCTGGACGGTAAAAATACAGACGTTATAATAAGCCTCGCGGGCATTTATCTAGCGCAAAATAATATTCCCGCCGCAAAAACTTTTTTTGAAACCGCGGTTGCGCAGCTTCCGCCCGCGTCCCCTTACAACGCTTACTGCTGGTCCCGCCTGGGCGACATTTATTTTAAACAGGGGGATTTGAAAAACGCAAAAAAAGCCTATGAGTCTTCCCTCAAATTTAATTATTCAAACGTAAATTCAATAATAGGCCGCGGCGTTGCCGCGGAATATGAGGGAGATATTGACACCGCCGCAAAAGCCTACAAAACCGCGCTGTCCGTGGAGCCTTATAATCCGGTGGCGCGGGAAAATTACCGCAGGCTTGAGCCGCGTATTTTTACCGACGACGAAACGCTGGCGGCTCTGAAACAGCGCAACGCCGTCTCGTCCGCCGTCAGCGTTCTGCCGCCGGACGGCAGGGAATTATTTTTAAAAATCCACCGCGCGGAGCAGAGCCAGGGCGTTGAATTTTTACAGGACAAATATAAAAACCGCGTGCCGCAGGGCATGATTATTGAAATAAATACCGGCACGCCGGACCTCCGTTTTTTGCTTTCTCTGGCGGGTTATAAAGAAGTAATGCGGCTTATGAGTATGGACGCCGCAAAATATTTTGCCGACGCGGGCGTAAAAAGCTATCAGGTTTATTCGCTGCGGGATTTAAAC
>JAIRUU010000098.1 GCA_031254225.1 Candidatus Elusimicrobium euhamitermitis | reverse complement strand
CACTCTCGCCCACCGCGTTGTCAAATACTACATTTTTATATGACGGGTCTACTTTTAACTCTTTTAAATTTATCTGCTCCGTCCGCGGTGACACCGGACGCGGACCTAACGGTTTCTGGTTACTTAAAACATATTGCCCCTCACTCATATTATTATAGCCCGCGGCTTCTTCACCTCTCAACCCGTTCATCTGCTGCGCCGCCTGCGCCTTATATTGATTGAATTTTTCAACATACTGATTGAGTTTTTCAACGCTTTTATTATCCTTTGCGCCGAATGACGCCTTCATTATGCCTATTGTGGCTATGCCCATCGCAACGCTTTCAGGCGTGATTTTTTCAAAAGCTTGTTTATCGCCGCCTGCTATGTAATCATACCCAGCTCCAACCGCCGGGAATATCAGCCCGCCTTCCACCGCCGTGTTACCGCTCCATTTTAAAGCCTTTAGAAGCTTTGAGTCATTTGCCCCGAACACCGGCTCCGCCTTCACTATAAAACCGCTTGCGTCGGTTGTAATTTTCGGCAATGCTCTCGTTAATCCACTGTATACACCCACCGCGCTGCCTACGGTAAAGCCCCTTCCAAAACTGTAAAATATATCTTTAACGCCGTAGCCTGCAGGTTTACCGTCTACCTCTCTGCCTTTCCAAGTTAAATTATTAAACGGCACCTCGCCTAATATATTTCCCGTCTTAAGCGTCGCTTCATAACCGCCGAGCATTAACCCCGTCGTTGCCGCGCTCCGCCCATAATTTGCGATCGCCGACGTTCCTTTTATAACGCCGCGTGTCACCGCTGACGACGCCAATCCCAACAGACGAAAAACTTCCCCGTCAGAAGCAAGCGCGCCTACCCCCAGCGCAAGCTTATCAACAAAACCAAAATCCGTAGAACTGCCGTTCAAATCTAAAAACTTCTGCCTGTTTTGATAATGCCTGCGATAATTTTCTCCGGCCTTTATTATATCCCCGTTTAACGCCGCTTCCCCACCTGACCATACTCCTGTCAGCGTATTTCCCACTATTGAGTTATTCAATATATTCGTAAAAAAATATTTCCCTCTCGTTAAAACAACTCCTGCCACCTCTCCCCATGACTTTAACTTGCCATACTTATCGTAGTAAGTCATATTATGCCCAGAATAGTTCTTCAAATATTCACCGTATTCTTTCTGTATCTCCTCTCTCATCTGCTGCTCTAGCAGCCGTGACACACCCACACTATCCGCCAGCTCTTTCGCATATTTTTCATAATAGTCTTTTTTAACACGCTCTGTTATATCGTAAAGCGCATAAAAATCCTCCTTTTTATATACGCTGTTCTCAGGTTTAGACAAAAGTTCATTCGCAAACGCTTCCCGTTTTTCATCAGGGGACGGCCCCGGCCTGCGCGAAAGCTTCCCCACATTAATGGTTTGTCCGACAGGCAGGATTAAAGACGGCACCGGTCTATGCGTGTCTTTCCCCCCGTTAACATTTTGCGCCGCAGGCGGCATTGTTTGTAATTGACTGACGAAATTTCCCTCCATAAGATTTTGCGCTAAAGGATTTGCCCTCGCAGCAAGTCCGGGGTTTAACGCCTCTATTTTAGCGCGCTCTGTTTTCAGACTGTCTATTTTTATCTCTTTCTGCCGCTTCTCCTCCGGACCAACCATGTTTCCATAAACAGGTATTTGTGATTCTAATTGCGAAATTTCAAAATTTACTTTTGATAGCCTCTCTTCCTCAGATTTTTGATACGCCGCTTGTTTCGCCTTCTGTATTTCTTCACGATATAACCATTTATCATACGGCGCAACGTCTTCCCCAAACGCAAAAAAATCTCTCTTCGCTTTTAAACAGTCCCTCACCCATTCTTTCCCACTCTCTATAAGCTGCTGCGTAGGAGACCCCCCAAATCTTAATATGTCTATGTCTGTTTTATACGCATACGGGTTTATTAATGGAACATCGTAATACTGCCCGTCTACTTCCAAACACGCTGCCATATCAGTTATGGTTTTACCTTTATTCTTCCCCTCCGTTATCACTATCTCCCCGCAAAAACCGGTATTTTTTGCCCTCCCGTTTCCTCTTTCGCTTACATAACGTCTCCCGTCAAAATCATATTCAGCGTAATATTCTTCCCGCAAAAATTTCCCGGACAAAAAATTATTGGAAGTATTATTTATATCTTTATTTGCATTATTTAAAAATATTTTTATATCTTTTCCGACATCCCCGCCAGGTATCAACTTCTGATTCTCTGACATATATTGACATACCCCAGGCAACTTTAAAGCCGCCGCCTCGTATTTTTTCCCCGCGTAGTTCTTTATATCCGCTCCTTTATACCCGCACCTCCTCCCTTCTCCCTTCTTCTCATAATACTCCCCCAACATAGCCTCTCGCCCTCGCTCCATCGCCCCCGTCAATCCTCCCCCCGACTTAAATGGATTTAATGCTTTTGCCACCTCTTCTCTACTTACCAACGGCGCAGTACCACGAACACCGCCCAGCGTTACCTCGGAGAGGGCGTTAATTATAATTTGAGCAGCGTCAGTTTTTTTTGTTGGAGTTTGAAAAGTTTGAGAAGAGGATTTTTTATTTTTAGATAAGCCGCCTGTTTGCGCGTAAACATCGCCGGGAAGAGCGGTAATCAGAATGTCTAAAATAAGAATAATACTTATTATACGTTTCATAATAATTTTTTATCAGTTTCCCAAAGTATTACTCTTTTACCGCAGAAGCGCAAGGGCCAAAAGGCCTATCTCTTAATAGTGTTTTTTAATTAGTATGCGGTTGGATTAATCTGATAATGCAAAATCCCCGGCTTGCCGGGGATTTTGAATGTGGCAGTTAAAACAGCCTTTTAACTTTTTTGCGCTTTGCAGTAATCGTCCCCTTTTTCTTTGTTCCACGGAACGGCTACAAAGAATATTGCGAGAAACGCCGATACCGCGCAGGAGAAATATAACCCGCTCCAGCCGTAATGGGAAATAATATAAGCCGCGCCGCGGCCCGAGAGCGTAGCGCCGAAATAGCCGAACATGCCGCTGAAACCGCAGGCCGCCGCCACGGATTCCTTAACCGTAATGCGCGACACCTGCACGCCGCCGGCAAGATTCTGCGGCCCGTCCACGAAGAAGCCGACCGCGCCCAGAAGCACCGCCGTCAGCAGAATATGCTCCGGGCCGGAATAAAGATAAAACGCGTAGACCGCAAATATAAGAATAAACAGGAATATAATATTAACCGGCGCGCAGCGGCCGTTAAAAAATTTATCCGCCAGCCAGCCGGAAAAAATACCGCCGAAAGTGCCTATCAGCGGCATAATGGAATATAGAAAAGGCAGACTGTTTTTATCCATATTTTTCACTTCGCCCAAAAATATAGTGGCCCAGTCAAGCGTCACAAACCTTATATAATAGATAAACACGTACGCTATGGCCAAAGACCAGAGGTACGGGTTTTTAAGAACGTATTTTTTAAGAACTTCCCAATAAGGCATTTCCGCTTTTTCGGCGCGCGTGGGGGCAACGCTGCCGCTGTGCGTCTCAATATCCGGCAGGCCGAGGTTGGAAGGTTTGTCAACAAGACTGTAAAATAAATGCACGGAAGTTATAATGCCTATAATGCCCGGGACGTAAAATACCGAGCGCCAGCTTATATAATCCGCCATGACGATAGTTTTTCCGCCTAACGTAAACTTGGCCGCCACCAGCAGCAAAAGCCCGCCGGCCAGCCAGGCCACGCCCGTCGTTCCCACAGTGTGGGCGGAAGACCATAAAGTCCACTTGGTGGCTCTTTCTTTAGACGAAAACCATGTTACAAGCCCCCTTGCGACCGGAGGAAACCCCATGGACTGGAAAGCGTTATTTACGCCGTAGAAGAACGCCAGAATCCAAAAAGTGTGTATATAACCGAAAAATAAGTTGACTATTGAAGAAACAAAAAGGCCGCAGGCCATGAAAGCTTTGAGGTTAGACTTATCCGACAGCATGCCGCTTAAAAATTTACCTATGCCGTAAGTAAGATACGCTATTGTCCCCATCCAGCCGTACTGCTCAATAGTAAGCCCTGATTCGTTCATGAAAATGTGCGCTATGGGAGCCACATTTTTTCTTGTAAAATAATAAGCCACATAACCCAGGTACATTGAAAAAAACATCTTGATGCGCATGCGTCTGTAAAGTCTTTTTATTTCTTTTTCGTCTTTAATCTTTTCCGGCGCGTCCGGAAGAGGTCTGAATAAACTAAGCAGCGTTTTCATCGTGTTATTAACCTCCGTCTTTTTAGTGCGTATCCGCAAATTATAACAAAAATACTTACAAGCGTCCATGCGGCCGGAACGCCTTAATTTTCCCCGCCCGAAACGCCGTCGTCCGACGGAACGGAAGTAGTATTATTATTTACCTCGGCATTTTCGCCGGCGGGATGCTGTAAAACAGAATCCGCGGCGGTGTCATAGTTTTTTAATAAGTCCCCGTTTATTTTTAACTTAGGGGCGGAAATTTTTACGTTAACGTCCGAGACCGGATTATATAAGGTATGCTTTTCCGCGTTTAACAGGCCGCCGCGTTCGGAAAAAACGTCTTTTTTTCTTTCCATTAAATTGTAGCCGGCGGACAGTCCCGCGGGTATGCTTATTAACGGAGAAACATTTTTTAGAACTTTGGACGTTTTCATCAGCCCGCCTAATCCAATAGCCTTGGCTCCGAATAAACCGCCTACGGCTAAAGTCACGCCCGGCACCCAGAGGGCGTTCTGCATGGGTTTGCTTTTATTGTCGCCGGAATAGGCTTTGGCGTTATTGTCCGCCACAGCAGTTGTAAGAAGGGGGACGGCCGCCATGCCCACATGCACCGCCGGATAGAGGGTTTCAAAATTTGTAATCATGGTTTTCGCGGCTTTTGCGCTTTCTAAATTCATTTTACCGAGTTTCATGAAACCGTTTGTGGTGCTGGCAAAACCTATGGAAGCCAACGCCATGCCCGCGCCGAATGTCGCAGTATTGTCCTGTCTGGCCAAAATTCCGGTCCCGACAGCCGCGGTTATTATGCTGCCGGTTAAGAGTTTTTTGTATGCGACAGGATTGGTTTTCCCGCCCAAAACTTTTATAATTCCGTCGCTGTTAAGTCTGAAAATAAGAGGCGCGGCTATGTATAACGCCACGGCCGTTAAGCCTCTTGCGTCTTCGGTCCAGGGACCTTCCTGCTCTTTAGTTTCCGCTCCGGAAGAATATAACCTGTTTACGTCAGACACATATCTGTTGACTTCTTTCATTGAATAAGAATTTACGATAGCGGCTTCAGAACCTACCAGAAAAGCGCCCGCGCCTATTACAGGCCAAACATTTTTGTTTACCGTTACTTTAAAAGCGGCCGCGGCTTCTTTAACAACACCGGGCGCTACGCCGTCTTTTAAAATACCGATAACTTCTTTATCGTTTGCCGCCGCATAATTCTTCAAAATATTCAGAGTTTCTTCATTGAACGTTACGTCTTTTCCAAAAATCTTGACGATTCTCTTGTCTTTTGCCGTTACGGCATTTTTTAAAATATCTATAGCTTCCGTTTTGTCTGCGGCCACGGCGTCTTGCAGAATCTTGACGGCGTCCTTATTGTCCGCCGCCAAGGCGTCTTTTAAAATCATGACGGGAGCTTTCTTGTTTAACGCTCCAGAATTTTTTAAAATATTAACGGCTTCGGGTGTGTTTGCCGCCAGGGCGTCTTTCAAAATGACGCTTTCAATTTTGCCTATGTTTGGATTTATTCTTGTTTTTTTCAGCCAAAAGTACGCTCCCAGAGATGCCGCGGCCAGAACAGGATAAGAAAGGGCAAAATCCGTAGGTTTGTTTCTGAAAGTAAACGGTTTTTGGTCCGCATACATTTTCGCGTTAGCGTCAGTCAAACGCACCGGTTTGCCCGAAGAGTCATTAACATAACTGATATTTTCATTTTTGCCTCCGGACAGATAGTACGCTCCGTTAACCAAGGCCGGAGGAATAATCATTATAAATGAACTTAAATTTTTATAACCCATTGATTTCAACATATGTCCGCCGCCGCCGATAGCGTCTATCAACTGCGGCAAAGTCGCTCTTGTCATGGCCGTTGAAACGCCTACAAGCGCCGACGAAATCATCAAAGGCATAAGACTTGGTTTGTTGTCCGGCGTAATATTGCCAAAACCCGTAAGAGAAGGCTGCCCAGTAATTGCGGTATACAGAGGCGGCAGTATCAACGCGCCTGTGGCCGCAAGCAGACTGCCGGACAATATTCTCTCCATACCGTATCTTTTTATAAACGGCGATATTATGGGAGACAGAAAAGAAGCGGCGTAAGGAATAGCGACGGTAATCCCGAATTTTGCGGAGCGGGGCGCCTCCGGCCACGTTGAGTCCAAAGGTTTAATAAGGCTTGTGGACGCGGCGCTCAGACTCAGCGCGGACAACCAAAAAAGAGTTGAAATTTTATTTTTTGAGCCGTATAACCCGAGATACACGGGATTATCTTTAAACAGCGCCTTGGATTTTTTCGTAAGACTAATAAAATTAGGCATTTTTTCTTTAGGCAGCTGCCAAGATAATTCCCCGCCGAACGTTTTACCGTCTTTAACCAGGGAAAAAGCGTTATCTTGTATAAACACCTTGTACCCTTTCATGCTTGCGTCCGCTTTTAATTTTAATACGGAAGACGGAATTTCTTCGCCGCGGAATATTACCGGCAGAGTTTCGGTAAACATTTTGTTCTTGTTTCTGAGTCCCCTCTTCATGCCGGCAAGAAAACCTTGCCCTTCGGTATCGGAGGCTATCAGTTTTAATTCCATGTTTTTAAATCCCGCCTCGGAACGCTGTGCGTTATATATCGCTTCTACGACGGACGGGAAGCTTTCGTCCTTTATACCCACTTTAAAAAAAGAGGAATTAATATCT
>JAIRUU010000089.1 GCA_031254225.1 Candidatus Elusimicrobium euhamitermitis | reverse complement strand
AGGAATTATAAATTACGCCAATTATCTGCGCGGCGCGCAGATAGGGCTTATTAACGTCTCAAAAAACGGCGGCCTGCCGTTTATGCCAATCATGAATATAGGATTTTAAGGTGCTGATAAAAAAGCATGTATAATAAGGTCATCCTGAGCCGCGCCGTAGCGCAGCGAAGGCGGGCGTGAGGATCTACCGTTATAATTTATTGATACGGAGTCTACGACGCCTAAACAGACTATGTCGTAGATTGCTCTCTACGCCGCTCGCAATGACGGCACTTTGTTTTATCTACGCCGTTTCAGCGCCAGCGGATTTTAAGGAATATATACTTCGGCTTTTTCAAGAAACTCGTCTAAGAAAATCATCGCTTTGCAGTCGTCTTCGTTGTACATTAAAACTTTTTCAATCAGGTCCTGCCGGCCGGTTTTCTGCCACGCGGTATAAAAAACCATGCTGTCCATTGCGCCGCAGTCGTCCTGCCGCCAGCGGAAACCGAAAGCCGGCGCCGCCGCTTTAAGCGACAGACTGGGCGAAGGCAGATAAAACGCTTTTTCCACGAGGATTTTTAAATCAAGACACATGTCCGCCATGGCGTTTAATTTAGCGGCTATGGCCGGATATTTTGCCGCCAGCCCGCGCATTTTTTTGACTTCATATTCCGTCCAGTGGTACAAAATAGTGTCCGCCGGGTCTTTAATATAATTAAAAAAATCCAGGAAAATTTTTTCTTCCTCTTCTTTGTTTTTGGCGACGAAAGAGACAAATTTATTTTCCTCTTTGTCCCACAGACCTATGAGATATACAAAACTTTCGTTTTCCCGCGTAAAAGTTTCCGTCGCCTCAAAATCAAAATATAAATTATATTTTTTGCGCCGCGGGGGAAAAATGCCCGCTTGTTTTAACAGCGGCATTTGCTTTTCGTAAGCTATGGCGGTGTAATAACTTTCCGTCGCAAAAGGGTCCTCAATGAGCGCGCGCAGATTATCCAAATTTCCGGAGGCAATGTCCGCCGTATTTTTAAAACCGGCGTTTTTTAAAATTTCGCGCTGGGCGGGGCTTAAGTGCGGCAGCATTAATAAATCTTTTCTTTCCGCGACTATTTTATTCGCGTAAACGCGCCACGGCGGGGCCGCGGCTTTGGGCGGTTTGTGTGCTTCCGGTTCAAAGGAGCCGTCTTTTAGCGCGCGCCATTTTGCCATTTCTTTTTCAACGCGTTCAGAGAGAAAAATGCAGTTTATGTCCGCCTCCCTGCCGTTCAAAATAACTTTCGCGTACGGCGGGAAAACGCCCTGCACAGACCACAAAATTTTATTTGCCAGCGCAAGCTGCAGGCTGTAATGTTCTTTAACGTCGTGCGCGCGTTTGAGCTGCACAATTTTATAATGGTAATTGCCGAAAACGCTTTCCCCGCCCTCTTCGCGCACAAGTAAATTTATGCTGCAAAAAATATTTTCCGGCAGATTCCACAGCATGGCGCCCGCTATGGCCTGCGCGCCGGCGGACATGGCGTAAAGAGTTTTCTTAAACCGGTCGCCCTCCGCGTCCGGTTTTATGACGACGGTGTCCGGATAATGTTCTTTAATCCAGGAGTCGCGGTTGGAGCGGTCGGTTTTGGTTTTAAGGTTTTCGTAGCGGTTGACTTCTTCAATTTTTTCAGACGGGGAAACATGAAAATCGCACCATAAGCCGAAAGGATCTTCCAATAAGGAATACATTTTGGAGGCGTGGAAATCAATGGTTTCGTCCGGAGCGCGTCCGGCGGAAAAAACGTTATATAAATCGTCTGCAAGCATTATCATATTCTATCATTTTAGGCGTAATCGCGTGTCTTGTTGCCTGCGGCCGGCAGCATAAAAATATCATGGATAAAATTAAAAACTTCCCCCTAAAAGGGGGAAGTTTATTATAATGACGGCGGATTGACGGCGGCTTTTAAAAGGAAAGGTTTTTTGACGACCTCTTTTAAAAACGCTTCGTCGCGCAGTTTGTTGCGGTAAGTTTTTTCTTCAAAAATATAATGATATTTTGTGTGAACGTCGTAGCGGTTTTCCAAAATAGCCACGATGTCCTCAACGCCCACAAGTTCCTCGTCCGTCGGAATTACAAAGGATTTTACTTTGGAATTTTCCGCCGTAATACGGCTTTCCGCGTTTTTTGTGACGGCGGCAAAGTTGCGTTCATGGTCGTAAACAATGCCCATGTATTCCATGTCTTTTAAAACTTTTTCGCGGATAATGGGCCCGCGCTCGCCCACGCCGGCGGTCCAGACCACGGCGTCCACGCGGCCCAGCGCGGCGGCGTACGCGCCGACGTATTTTTTAATGTGATACGCTTCCATGTCCACCGCAAGCTGGCAGCGTTTGTCGCCCGCTTCGGCCGCCAGTTCAATGTCCCGCCTGTCCGCGGATTTGCCCGACACTGCCAGCACGCCGGATTTTTTGTTAAGCGCGCTGTACATTTCCTGCGCGGTTAAATCCGTTTTGCCCATGACGTAAAAAGGGATAGCCGGGTCAATGTCCCCGCAGCGCGTGCCCATGATTACGCCTTCCAGCGGCGTGAGGCCCATAGAAGTGTCATAACACTTGCCGTCTTTGACGGCGGTCACGCTCGCGCCGTTGCCGATGTGGCAGATTATGGCGTTAACTTCAGACGGTTTTTTGCCCAGCAGCACCGCCGTGCGTTTGGCGCAGTATAAAATGGACGAGCCGTGAAAACCGTATCTTCTAACTTTAAAATCCGTGTACCACTCATACGGCAGCGCGTACATATAAGTATGCTCCGGCATGGTCTGGTGGAAGGCGGTGTCCATTACGCAGACGTGTTTTACCGACGGCAAAATTTCCTGCGCGGCCTCTATGCCCATTATATGCGCCGGATTATGCAGCGGCGCAAGGTCCGAAATATCTTTAAGTTCCTGCAGCACGCTTTTGTCAACGACCACGGATTTTGCGAATTTACCGCCGTGCACTATCCTGTGCCCGACGGCGTTTATCACGCCCGTGTCTTTTATCACGCCGTACTCTTTGCTTGTGAGCGTGTTTACGACGAGCTTTATAGCTTCTTTATGGTTTTTGCATTCGTGTATAAATTCAACTTTGTCTTTGCCCGGGCGTTCGTGGGTTATGGCGGAGCCGGGCATTGTCACCCTTTCCACAAGGCCGGCCGCGAGGCTTTCTTTTTTAGCCCAGTCGTAAACGCTGTAGCGGACGGACGAGCTGCCGCAGTTTAAAAATAATATTATCATGATTTTCTCCAATGAAAAAACTATAAGGTTTTTCTTAATTATATCAAATTAGAATTTCAGAGGTTTACAACAGAGCCGGATATTTGGTATATAAACTAAAGGAGTTTTTAATTTGGTAAAATGAAATTATGAAAATGTATATAGAGGGAAATAAAGTGAAAGAAGTTTCTTTGCCCGTCTTATTTTTTAAATCGGAAGACGGCAAACTGGTTTATGCGGAGTGTCCCGCGCTGAAGATAGTCACTTACGGTAAAAATCTTAAACAGGCAAAAGATATGTTTCAGGAAGCGTTTTCTTTGTGGCTTGATATTGTGCATGAACAAGGCAATATACATGACGTTTTAAAAGAGCTTGGCTGGAAAGTAACAAAAACCAGTATTGTTCCCGTAGAACAAACGCGCAGGGTGCCGTTGTGTTTGGTTGCTGATAAACATATCAATTTATCTGTTCCCGCTTTGGGGTAATTATGGGTAATCTGGGCAGCGTCAAACTTAACAAATTTATTCGTCTTTTAAAAAAACACGGCTTTGAAAAACAGAGACACAAAGCAACAAGCCATATGGCTTTTACAAAAAAAGGGCTTACGCGCCCGCTGATTGTTCCGTTTCACGGCAAAGAAACCGATATATATTGCATAAGAGAGCTCATGGCTGTTTTGGGCATTACAAAAGAACAGTTTAAAAAAGAAATTGACGAAATTTAATTTTAATTTTTATAACGACCCGCTGGCGGCAAGGTGTATACGCGGGTCGTTTTTATTTAATAAAATCCAGAAATTCGGCGCGGACTTCGGGTTTTTTGAAAACGCCGCGTATGGCGCTGGTTATCATTACCGCTTTATGTTTTTCCACGCCGCGGCTGCTCACGCACAAGTGCTGCGCTTTGCAGACTACCATTAAGCCGAGCGGGTTTAAATATTTCATCAGACTGTCCGCAATTTCCGCAGACAGTTTTTCCTGTATCTGCAGGCGGCGGGAATAAATTTCCACAAGCCTTGCGAGTTTTGACACGCCCAGCACGCGCTTGTTGGGCAGATAGCCGATGCTGATTGTGCCGAAGAAAGGCTGGAAATGATGCTCGCACGTGGAATAAAATTCTATGTCTTTTAACACCACCATCTCGTCGCAGGAGCCTTCCACGAAAGTTTTGAGCACATTCTCGGGATTTTGTTTATAACCGCCGAACAGCCGCTCCCAGCTTCTCACCACGCGGCGCGGCGTTTCAAGCAGGCCCTCGCGGTCCGGATTGTCGCCGATATACGCCAGAATTTCTTTAATATTTTGTTCTACTCTATGTTCGCGAATTTGTGCGTCTGCAGGCTGAGGCGCAGAAAGGGATTTTGTTTTATTATTTTCACGCATAAATCAATGTTCTCCTGTTTATTGTCCCGCGGCTGCAAATATAACAGGCGCGAGGGGGAAAAATATTGGAAATATTTTTTTAAATCGTCGTAGTCCGTTTCCCGGCCGGCCAAAATTTTTATGACGTGCGCCGCGCTGAGCATGCGCGCGTCAACGTATTTTTTGGGAGACACCGTGATATTTTCCGCGCCCGCGGGGTCAAAATAAACGGAGCCGTTTGTTTCCACGTGTACTTTAAGGCCGGCGGCAGTTAAAAATTTTATAAGTTCGCTTAAAGGCTGTTCCGCCGGCTCCCCGCCGGTAATTACGACGGTTTGCGTCGGATATTTTTTTATTTCCGCCAGAATTTGCGGCGCGGTCATTTTAAATTTTTCAACGTAAACGGTGTCGCAGAACTCGCACGCCATGAGGCAGCCGGCAAAGCGCACAAATACTGCGGGCATACCGGTATAAAGCCCTTCGCCCTGAATGGAATAAAAAATTTCAGTCAGCCGATATGATTGCTGAGGCGTTTTCATTTTCCCAAAGTTCCGTTTGTTTTAATTTGAGGCCGCGGCCGGACAACAGTGCGGAAACTTTGCCGGACAGATATTCGGCCATATTTTCCGCCGTCGGGTTTTCAACAAAATCGTTTAAATATTTATGGTCCGGCAGCGCGCTGTCCAAGAGACTCTTTAAAACTTTAAAATCTTCCACCATGCCGCTTTCCCCGACGGGGCCTTCTATCAGAAATTCAACCGTCCACGTGTGGCCGTGCAGATTGTTGCAGTCCCCGTCGTACCGCGGCAGACGGTGGGCGGAGCTGAATTTGCGTTTTACCCTAAGCAGCATTCTGCGCCTTCCTGGGATAATTATTTAAAATCTGCTGCAGATAAAGGCCGCTTAAAAATAACTGTACAAGCGCAATCATAGGAAAGGAAAACACAAAAATATTCAGCAGGAACAAAACCATGTAAGGCGTTTGCACCAAGACGGCCAGTTTGGGGAAAGTATATTTGGGAACTTCGCGCTGCATAAAAGCGTTTATTACAAACCCGAGCAGCAGGTTAATCACAAAGTAGTAAATGAACATTATAACCGCGGCTATGAACATGACTATTGTCGCCGCGTAGTTTATTACGGACTGCAGCTCCCTGTTGGCGGAATACTGCCGCGCGAGCGACGGGCCGTCCGTCCTCGGGGAATCTTTTTTAAAGTCATAAACCTGCTCTTTTATTTCTCTGCCGTTGAAA
>JAIRUU010000019.1 GCA_031254225.1 Candidatus Elusimicrobium euhamitermitis | reverse complement strand
TAAAGGCGTTAAACCGTCAAATATTTTTATTTTGGGCAGCGGGCTGGGTGCAAACGTGGCGGCAAGCTCTATTGCTTTTAATAACGACGTGGGCGGCGCGGCCATGATTTCCCCGACGTCAAACATACGCGACGTGCTTGCCATACCGGGTGTAAAAGTAAGCAAAATTCCTTTATTGATAGCCGCCGCGCCGGACAGCAAAAAAATATTTTTGGAAGCCAGCCTTATCAGAAACATAGCCTTTCTGCAGCAGGGCGCGGGCCGCATAACGTTTCTTACCGCTTTTGACAAAGACGGGACGGATATGATTGACGCGTATTTAATACCGAACATTATCGCGTGGGTAAAAGTGCCCGCTTTCCCGGGCGTTAAAGAAGACAGTCTTAATAATAACGCCGACGCTCCTCCTCCGGCGGCGGATATCAGCGGCATACCGGATTTATGATAAAAACGGAACTGCAAAATAAAAATACCGTAAATATGGATTTGCTTGCGCCGCGCGCGCTGGTTGATATTATTAATAAGGAAGACGGTGCCGCGCTGCGCGCCGTCGCCGCCGCGAAAAAAGAAATTGCGCGGGCCGTGGAAAAAGCGGCAAAAATTTTTGCCGCGGGCGGCAATATAATTTTTATAGGGGCCGGCACCAGCGGGCGGCTGGGCGTTATTGAAGCCGCGGAGTGCTACCCTACTTTCAGTCTGGAACCCGGCAGGGTTTTGGGCATAACAGCGGGCGGCAAGAACGCGGTTTTTAAATCCAAAGAAGGCGCGGAAGACGACGGGGAACAGGGCAAAAAAGATATTTTGAAGGCCGCCAAAAAAGGCGATATTGTTTTTGGCGTAACCGCCAGCGGGAGGACGCCTTACGTTATTTCCGCGCTGCGCGCGGCCGGCAAAATAGGCGCGGCCACGGTTTTAATCTGCTGCAATAACGTTGATATTGATAAACGCGCGGCGGATATTATTATTTATCTGCCGACGGGGCCTGAAGTTTTGCAGGGTTCCACGCGCATGAAAGCGGGCACCGCGACGAAGATGACGCTTAATATTATTACCACTTCAACCATGGCGCTGTGCGGAAAAATTTATAAAAATCTGATGGTTGACGTCAAGGCCACAAATAATAAACTGCGCGGCCGCGCGGCGCGGCTGGTGCGGAGTATCGCCGGAGTTGACGAAAAAACGGCGCAGCAATTTTTACGACAGACAAATTATAACGTTAAAACGGCGGTTGTCATGCTCAAAAAATCCGTTGATAAAAAAACCGCGGGAAACAGACTTCAAAAACAAAAAGGTTTTTTGAGGAAAGTTTTAAATGAATAAAAAATATTCTCTGGGCCTGATGAGCGGCACGTCCGCCGACGGCGTGACCATAACGCTGACGCAGAACAGCCCTTTTAAAACCCTGCGCACAAAAACCTACAAATATTCCGCTGAGTTACAAAAAAAGCTTATCAACGCGCGAAATTTAAAAGCGGCGGAACTTTCCGAATTAAATTTTGAAACCGGCAAAGTTTACGCGGCCTGCGTTAAAAAGTTTCTCGCTGAATTTAAAATTAATAAAAAAGATATTTTTGCCGCAGGCTGCCACGGCCAGACGATTACGCATAATCCTTACGCAAAAACGCCAAACACCATGCAGATAGGAGAGCCGGCGTTTCTGGCGGCCATGGGCCTTAAAGTGGTATGCAGTTTTCGCGCAAAAGACATGGCGCTGGGCGGGCAGGGCGCGCCGCTCATGCCTTTTTTTGACGAATATATTTTCGGCCGCGGGAAACCGAAAATAATGCTCAACATCGGCGGAGTGGCAAATATTTCCGTCGCGGGGCGCGGCGTAAAAACTTTCGGTTTTGACACGGGGCCCGGCAATTCTTTAATTGATACCGTTGTCCAAAATTTTACGGCAGGCAAAAAAAGTTTTGATAATTCCGGGCGGCTGGCCGCGGCCGGGAATATTGACGAAAGAACGCTTGGCGCTATGCTCAAAAATAAATATTTCCAAATGCGCCCGCCCAAATCTTTAGACCGCAACGCTTTTGAAGAAAATTTTATTAAACAATTTTTTCCCGATATAACCGAAGAAAACATTAATGACGTTGTCGCCGTTCTTACAATGTTTACCGCGCGGACAATCGCGCTGGGCGTACAAAAATTTGTTTTGCCGAAATATAAAATAAGTGAAATTATCGTCAGCGGCGGCGGCGCGTTTAATAAAACGCTGCTTAAAAGTATTTCCCAGTGTCTGCCGGATATAAAAATTTCATTGAGCGGCGACTACGGAATAGACGTCATGGCCAAAGAGAGCGCGGCTTTCGCGCTTATGGCAAAACTTGCGCTGGAAGGAAAAATTAACCATTGTCCGCGCGCGACCGGCGCGTCGGCAAAAACAATTTTGGGGAGTATTTGTTTATGAATCCCGCAAGAATAGTGCACCCTGGTTTTTGGTTCGGCAAAACAAAATACGACGACGCGCGGCGCTGGGCAAAAGCCGGCGCCGGCGGTTTTTGCGTTTACTGGGGTACGCCGGAAGAGATTGCGGAATTTTGTAAAGAAATGCGGTCATTAAGCCCGTATTCAAATATTTTAATTTCAGCGGATTATGAGGACGGTCTGGGCCGCTGGGTTAACGGCGCGGAGCTGCTGCCGTCAAACATGGCCGTCGGCGCAAGCGGCGAGGAAGATTTGGCCGTCAAAAAAGGTTTAATTACCGCGCGCCAGGCCAGAAGCATAGGCGTGGACTGGGTTTTTGCGCCCGTGGCCGATTTGGCGTGCACGCCGGATAATCCTATTGTCAACACGCGCTCGTTCGGCTATAGTCCGGACTTGGTTACAAGAATGTCCATGGCGTTCATGGCCGGTATGTCGCAGGGCGGCGTTTTGAATTGTTTAAAACATTTTCCGGGCCACGGCGCGACTGAAAAAGATTCTCACTTGACCCTTCCCGTTATCAATAAAACTTTTGACGAACTTTTTGATTATGACTTACTGCCTTTCAGAATGCTTTTAAAATTCGCGGATTCAATTATGGCCGGCCACCTGATTGTGCCCGCCGTTGATAAAGACGAACCTGCGTCTCTGTCCGAAAAAGTTATAAAAGATTTGCTCCGCAAACGTCTCAACTACAAAGGCTGCGTGCTGACCGACGCGCTGCTTATGAAAGCCATAGGCGACCAAAAGGCCGCGTCTTTAAAAGCTTTAAAAGCGGGCGTTGATATTTTGCTTGTGCCAGAAGCGCCGGACGAAATTATTGATTTTGTGCAGAAGCTGCAGTCCGACGACGGCGCGTGGAAAGATATTTTTATCAGTTCCATAGCCACGCAGGAAATGCTGCTTGCCAAAAACGCAAAGACCGAAGTCCGGCGGCCGGAACAGACTTTTTTCAAATCTCCTTACAGCGCGGCCGCTGCGCCCAAATGCATTACGGATTTCGGCGTTCATACTGAATATTCCGCCGGTACAAAAGTTTTTTATAAAGTTTTTGAGCAGGAAAATTTTGAAAGCACTCCTTTTGCAAAACAGCTCGCCGCCAACGGCGTTAAACTGTTTCCGTATAACGGTAAAAACGCGGAAAACCTGCTGTTGGTTTCTTATTCCGGTTACCGTTCTTTTAAAGGCTACGTGAATTTTACGGAGGCTGAAAAAGAGGAGGCGGCCGCGGCCGCGGCCGAAGCGCAAAAAAGCGCGATGGTCTCTTTCGGCAGCCCTTTTGTGCATAAGGATTTTTTGAAATTATGCCAATATCACGTCGCCGCCTATTGCGCCAATGAGGATTTTCAGACGGTATGCGCGGACGCGCTTTGCGGGAAAGTCAAAGTGACGGGCAAACTGCCGATAAAATTTGTGTAGAAAAAATTTCCCCTCGCCCCTTGCGGGAGAGGGGCAGGGGTGAGGGGTAGTTTTAGTTGAAGTAAGGAATAAACCATTTAGATTTTGATTAGTCGTGTTGTTTAGGATATGTCGTAAAGTTATAAATCATTATCAAGCTATAACGCTACCCCTCACCCTTAATCCCTCTCCCGCAAAGGGCGAGGGAAAATAGGAAAATAAATTTGATATTTTAAAATAAAAAACCCCGCGCGTAAACTTACGCGCGGGGTTTTGTTTTGAAATTTATCTGACGCCGTGCATCCACGCTCTGATTTTGCCTGAGAATATCCATACGCTTATGCCGAACACCAGCAAAATCACGCCCGGCATTGCCAGGAAAACGGGTTTGCTGAGCGTCTCTGAGAGTTCCGCAAAATAACCGCCCATAAGATTGCCGAAGAACGAAGACGTCAGCCACACGCCCATCATAACAGCCATAAGTTTGGCCGGCGCAAGTTTGGTAACCATTGACAGGCCGACAGGTGAAAGGCAAAGCTCGCCCGTCGTGTGTATCACATAGAGCGCCATAAGCCACATCATATTGATAGGGCCGGAAGTTAAAAATAAAGCGCCCAGCGCAAGCACTAAAAATCCCACGCCGGTCAGAAATACGCCCCAGCCGAATTTTACCGGCGTTGACGGTTCTTTACCTTTAGCGGCCATGTTAATCCACATTTTTGCAAACAGCGGCGCGAGTATGACTATGGCCACAGGATTGACGGACTGAAACCACGAGGCCGGCACTTCAAACCGGCCTATAAAGGGCAGAGTGATGATTCTTCTTATTGACTCGTCCGCAAAAGTGCTGAGAGAGGAACCGGCCTGCTCAAAAAACGCAAAGAAGAAAATTGCTATAAAAGTAAAAGTAAATATAGCTTTAAGTTTGTCTTTATCTTCCGGCGTAAGCGGTTTGTTCAATTCCGCCGCGTTGGGCGCGGTGCTTTTGGAGACAGGGCGCAGACCTATATCGCCCAGATATTTTTTCTGCGAAACCAAATACCAGATAAGACCTATAAGCATACCAACTCCGGCCGCCATAAAACCATATCTCCACTGCACCCAGGCGGGCGCCGTGGCGCGGCTCTGTTCGCCCAAAAAGCCGGTGATAAAAGGCGCAAAAAACGCGCCGACGTTTATACCCATATAAAAAATGGTAAAACCGCCGTCGCGCCGCGGGTCATTGGGCTCATAAAGTTCGCCGACTATGCTGGATATGTTTGGTTTAAAAAACCCGTTGCCCAAAACTATAAGCGTAAGGCCCGCGAAAAGCGCCGCGCGCGCGGGCATAAAACCGTAAGCCGCAAGAGTGAACTGGCCCATCATCATTAAAACCGCGCCTATGGTTATGGAGTGTCTTTTGCCTATATATTTATCCGCAAGGTGGCCGCCGACTACCGGCGTAAGATATACAAGCGCGGTAAACCAGCCGTATATTTTAAACGCCTGCGGTTTGTCAAAACCTATGACGGAGCTTATCATAAATAAAGTAAGCAGCGCCCTCATGCCGTAGTAGTTAAATCTCTCCCACATTTCCACCATAAAGAGCATGTAAAGCGCTCTGGGGTGTTTTTGTTTTGCCATGGACGTGTCCATATTCCTCCATACAGCTTTTAGTTTTAAAAAATAAGTATACAATAGATTTTAGCAAAAATAATTACACAGTGTATTACTTTAGTGTTACGGCAATGTTAAAAAAGTATAGATATGATTAGAATTCCCCCTTTTAGGGGGAATTCCCCGAAGGGGAAAGGAGTAAATAGATATTATTAAACGCCGTTTGGTATTCCCTCTTAAACAAAAGTATTACAGCTCATATTTGTGTACATTTACCCCTACCCCCTTCGGGTACTTCCCCTAAAAGGGGAAGTTATATTCTTATTTTTTCTATGCTTTTTTAATATTGCCAGTGTTATATGTATTTGTTCAGAGCGTCAAGATCGCCGTTGAGGAGGGAGTTCATTGTGCTGTTCATCTGGACGACAAAACGGTATAATTCCCAGAATAAAAACGCCGTAAACGCCAGTATGACTACGGTGTAAATTAATTTTGCTTTTCTGCCTATCAGCGGGGAAGCGAAAACGTTTATCAGCGCAAAAGGGCCCACCATAAGCATGACTATGATTATGCCCCAGTGCTGGTAGTACCACGGCGCGCGGGAGTTTTGGCCCATGCCGCAGTGGCGGCAATAATTGTCGCTTTGGTCTATGGGCTTCTTACATTTCCAGCAAGCTGTTTCGTTCATAATAAACCTGTTTATGCGCGCTGTGAATGCGCGCTCACGGCCCCCAAATCTTCGGGACCCCAAAAAAATTTTGCAAACAGCCGCAAAATTTTTCAACCGGCGGTTACGGTTTTTCCTGCTCTCTCATCATCTTTCTTATGCGGCTGCGCGCGTGGGAGGTTTTGGCAAACTCCAGCCAGTCGTGTTTGGGGCCGGCGGAGCTGCGGGTAATAATTTCGCAAATGTCGCCGGTTTTAAAAATGTAATCCATGCGCACCATCTTATTGTTTACTTTCGCGCCCCAGTATTTGTCTCCTATGTCAGAGTGAATTGAATACGCGAAGTCTATGGGCGTGGAGCCTTCGGGCAGACTTTTGACTTCCGCCTTCGGCGTAAAAACAAAAACCTGCTGCAGCGCGATATCGGTATTAAAACTTTCCAGAAATTCGCGCGGCGCGGTCAAATCCTGCTGCCACTCTATCCATTGGCGGAGCCAGTTAATTTTTTCGTCAAAATTTTTGTCGCTTTTGTTCGCGCCGGTTTTATAACGCCAGTGCGCGGCTATGCCGTATTCGCATACCCTGTGCATTTCTTCGGTGCGGATTTGTATTTCAACAATGTCGCCCGTTTCCCAGACCACGGTTGTGTGTATGCTCTGGTACATATTCGCTTTAGGCATGGCTATATAATCCGTAAAAGAACCCGCTATCGGGCGGAAAGAAGAGTGCACTATGCCCAGCGCGCGATAACAGTCCGCCACGGTCTGCGTGATGATTCTTACGCCGAGCGAGTCCTGTATCTGCATAAAAGTCAAATCCTGCTTTTTCATTTTGCGGTAAATTGAATAATAATTTTTTGCGCGGGAGAGCAGACGGAAAGAAATGCCCTCTTTTGTCAGAATATCCGTAAGTTTGGCGCGGAAAGAGGACAGCGCTGCTTCCCTGTCTTTTGTCCTTTTTTCAACCTGTTCAACAAGCCTTTTATATTCCTCGGGGTACAGATGTTTGAAAGATAAATCTTCAAGCTCGGTTTTTACGCTGAACATGCCAAGCCGCTGCGCCAGCGGCGCGTAAAGGTTAAGCGTTTCCGTGGCTTTTCTTTTTCTCAGCGCGGGGTCCGTTAAAAATTCAAGCGTGCGCATGTTGTGCGTGCGGTCCGCCAGTTTTACCAAAATTACGCGCACGTCCTGCGCTATGGCAACCAGCATTTTGCGCCAGTTTTCAACGGTTTCTTCGTCGGAAGAGGTAAATTTTAAGTCGCTTATCTTTGTAACGCCCTGGACCATGTGGGTAATGTTTTTGCCAAACATTTTT
>JAIRUU010000118.1 GCA_031254225.1 Candidatus Elusimicrobium euhamitermitis | reverse complement strand
AACTCTGACGATTACGCTGCAGGCTTTTTTAAACATGGGCGTCGCCACCGGCCTGCTGCCGACAAAAGGTCTGCCGCTGCCGTTTTTTTCTTACGGCGGCTCGTCCGTGCTGGTAACCATGGCCATGATGGGAATTTTATTTAATATATCCGCGGTTGAAAAAACAAAAGGAGAGGGTTTAAAGAAATGAAGAAATTTATAATAGCTTCCGGCGGGACGGGCGGTCATTTTTACCCGGGGTTTTCACTCGGCAAAGAGCTGCGCAAAAGAGGCGATGAAGTTTTATTTATCGTCAGAAAAGACGACCTTGCTATAAAAACTCTTGAAAAAAACGGCTTCAATTATAAACAGATAAATTTTACCGGCCTGCCGCGTTCTTTAAATCCTTTCAAATATTTTATTTTCGGCGGCAAATTCTGCATTGCCTTTGTTCAGACGGCAATTATAATCAAAAATTTTAAGCCTGACGTCTGCGTGGGCATGGGCGGCTATATTTCTTTCCCGTTAATTCTCTGGGCGCGGCTGAAAAATATAAAAAGCGCGGCGCATGATTCAAACACAAAAATAGGTCTTGCCAATAAAGTCTGCTCAAAATTTACAAATCTGTTTTTGCTGGGGCTGCCGACGTCTGATAATATCAAAAACACAAAACTCGTCGGCACTCCGATACGCGAGGAGTTCGGCCTGCCTTATAATAAAACGGAAATTCTTTCAAGGCGCGGACTCTCGCCGGACATGGCCACAATTCTGGTTTTCGGCGGTTCGCAGGGCAGCAAGCAGTTAAACATAGCCATAAGCAAAGCGGCCAAAAAAATTGTCAGAAAAAACAACACGGTGCAGTTTGTGCATATCAGCGGCGACAAAGGTTATGAGAGACTCCGGCAGGAGTACCGCGGTTTTAAAAATATACGCCTGTTCGCGTATTGCCACGATATTTATTTTTTAATGCACGCCGCGGATTTTGTGGTTTGCAGGTCCGGCGCCAGCACTATTGCGGAACTTTACGCGTGCCGCAAACCTGCGGTTTTAGTGCCGTATCCTTACGCGGCGGACAATCACCAGTATTACAACGGCGCGCTGCTTAAAAAAGCCGGCTGCGCGGAACTTTTTACGGAAAATGAAAATCTAGCTTCCCAGTTATACGATTATATTTCCGGCGTGGCGAAAAATAAAAATATTTTGGAATTTATGGAGCGCGGATATGAAGTGCTGGAACTGCCCGACCCTCTTAAATCCGCGCGGCTTATAGCCGACGAAGTGGAAAAACTTTAAATAAGATAGGAATTATTTCCGTTACCGTCCACGGTAAACTGGTTCATAGTATAACCTCTGCATATTTTGTTTGATATTGCGTCCGCCGGCGAAGCTATGCACCTGATCTGCCCTTTACAAGAGCCGTTTTGATAACACATATCAAACCAATATCCGTATTTCAGACTTTTTACCTGAATATGCTGTTGAGAAGCTAAATAGTAGTAAAAATATTTGGCGGTTAATATATTTTTAGTCGCCGAAAATGTTCCCTGAAAATCTAAGTCCAAATCGTCAAAAGAATAAGTGAACGAGCCGTTTGACAGATAATATCTTTCCTGCGCCCTTACTATAGCTTTGCCTGTCACAAATGCTTCTGCCGCCCGGCTTTTTTCAACCGCATACAAATATTGCGGAAGGGCAATAGCCGCCAGTATGCCTATTATAAGCACAACAACCAATAATTCAATAAGCGTAAAACCTGCAATATTTATTTTTTTATACATATAAAAAGTATAAAAAATTGGGAAACGGCGGGAAAGAGTATAGTCTGAATATCTCTTTGTAATCTTAAATAATTAGGAAGAATAAGCGTAAAAAAGCACAGATAAAATAAAGTTGTCATTGCGAGCGGCGTAGCGAGCAATCTTCCTTTATTTTGTTTAGGCGTCGTAGACGCCGTATCAATAAAGAAATAAATGGAGATTCTCACGTCGCTTCGCTCCTCAGAATGACTTTTTTTCTATGCTTTTTTTATTCAATTCCCAGAGTTTGGCGTATTTTACAAAAGGATAAAAGCTGGAAAACGCGGCCCACAAAAACCCCTGATATCCGTCTAAAAAACCCAGGCGTATTATATATATTCTGGGAAATTCCCAAAACGGGCGCAGCATTTGCAGAGGATTAAATTTTTTGCCTTTTTCATGCATACTTTCCGCGCCCAGAGAAGTATAATTATTAAACTTTTCAAAATAATGCCGTATATCGCGGTACGGCGTATGGTTAAGCGCGTTTTTAAGCTTAGGCGTAACGCCCTGGACGCTTAAAACCTCATGCACTTTGCCGCCCTCGTAAGAAGCCGCGGCGCGGCGCGCAAGACGCAGTTTATAATCCTTCCGCAGCGAGCCCCACTTCATGCGTCTGCCCAAAAAAATATTTGACGACGGAAGATAAAAACCGTTATACGGCGTGTCTTTTATGGTCTGCAAAATCTCCGCTTTAAGCTCCGCGCCCAGAGTTTCGTCGGCGTCCAAATTTAAAACCCACTCTTTTGTCGCGGCGGCAAGCGCGGCGCCTTTTTGTTCTTTAAAAGAAATAAACGTTTTTTGAGTTATTTTTGCGCCGTAACTACGCGCCGTCTCAACGGTTTTATCCGTTGAATAGCCGTCAACCAAAATAATTTCGTCCGCAAAACCTTTGACGCTCTCCAGCGCGGCGGCGATATTGCGCTCTTCGTTTTTGGTTATCATTATTACGGATATCGTCATAAATTAATCTCCAGCGCTATGGGGCAGTGGTCCGAGCCCTGAACGTCGGAGAGCATATAAGATTTTTTTACTTTTTTCTCGGACGCCGCGTCCACGATAAAATAATCTATCCTCCAGCCCGCGTTCCTTTCCCGGGCTTTTGTTTTGTAATCCCACCACGTATAATTGCCGCCGTCACGGTTAAACAAACGGAAAGTGTCCGTCAGCCCGTGCGTAAAAAATTTGTCCAGCCAAGCGCGTTCTTCCGGCAGGAATCCTGTGTTCTTCTCATTTTCTTTAGGCCGCGCCAAATCAATTTCTTTATGCGCGGTGTTAACGTCGCCGCAAATTACCACGGTTTTCTTCTTCATAAGTTCTTTGGCGAGTTTTAAAAACTGCGCGTAAAAACGCAGCTTATAATCAATCCTGTGCGGGCCCTGGCCGCCGTTGGGGTAATAAATATTTAAGAAATAAAAATTTTCAAATTCCAGCACAAGCGTTCTGCCTTCGCCGTCTAAACTTTTGTCCCCCACGGACTCGCTGACGCTTAAGGGTTTTTCTTTTGTGTAAACCGCAGTGCCGCTGTAACCTTTTTTTTCGGCCGCGCTGAAATAAGCAAAATATCCCGCGGGCTCGCGCAATGCCGCGCTCAACTGGTCCGGCGAGGATTTGGTTTCCTGCAAAGCAAGAATGTCCGGACTTTCTTTTTTAAACCACTGAGAAAAACCTTTTTTTTCTATAGCGCGCAAACCGTTCACGTTCCAGGATATAAACCTTTTTAACATAATAGTTGATTACCTCAAATGCTATAATAACTATATGATACAAAAAGGCAAGTGCTTATTCACGTCCGAATCTGTCGGCGAAGGCCACCCCGATAAAATGTGCGACGCCGTTTCAGACGCCGTTTTAGACGCTATTTTGGCCAAAGACAAAGCGGCGCGCGTGGCGTGCGAAACTTACGTAACGCGCGGCCTCGTCGTGGTGGGCGGCGAGATTACCACAAACACGTGGGTGGACATTGACGCCATAGCGCGCGAAGAAATTAAGCGCATAGGTTATACTGATCCGAAATACGGTTTTAACGCGGACGCGTGCGCTATTTTAAACGTCATAGGCCGACAGTCGCCGGATATAAGCCAGGGCGTGGACGCGGGCGGCGCGGGCGACCAGGGCCTTATGGTCGGCTACGCGGTGGACGAAACGCCCGAGTTTCTGCCGATAACTTTAGTGCTTGCAAACAAAATAGTGGCCGCGCTGGCGGACGCAAGAAGAACAAAAAAAATCCCGTTCATCGGGCCGGACTGCAAAAGCCAGATTACTTTTGAATATATTGACGGCAAGCCCAAACGCATTGACACAGTGGTCGTTTCCGTCCAGCATACGGCGGACGTGCTGGATAAAACCGGCAAATTTATGACGGACGCGGCAAAGAAAAAAATCATTGACGTAATTGTTACGCCGCTGACAAAAAAATGGACGGATAAAAATGCAAAAATTTTAATTAACCCGACGGGGAAATTCGTGACCGGCGGCCCGCAGTCCGACACGGGCATGACCGGCCGCAAAATTATAGTGGACACTTACGGCGGCCGCGCCCCGCACGGCGGCGGCGCGTTTTCCGGCAAAGACCCCACTAAGGTTGACCGCAGCGCCGCGTATATGGCCCGCTACATAGCCAAAAATATAGTGGCCGCAAAAATTGCAAAAGAATGCACGGTGCATACGGCATACGCCATAGGAAAGGCGGAGCCTGTCGGATTTTACATTGACACGCACGGCACTTCCGTAGTAAGCGATGAGAAAATTACCGCGGCGGCGCGCAAAATTTTCCCTCTTACGCCGCGCGGAATTATTGAGTATTTCCGTCTAAGACGCCCGATTTACAAACAGACCGCGGCCTACGGCCACTTCGGCCGCAAAGAATTCCCGTGGGAAAAAATTGATAAAACAGGCGAACTTAAACAGGCTTTAATGAAATAAAAAATAACCCCGAAGACTCGGGGTTATTTTTTTATCAATATTTATTTTATCTTTTTGATTTGCGCGCGGTATTTGTCAACGACGGTTTCAAGTTTTTGGTAATAGCCGTCTTTGGAAGTTTTTACGGCGGACATTGCGTTTAAGTCACCGTCCATATTGTTAAAAACGCTCACATATTTATCATAATTCTGCGAGCCGTTGTCAAAAACCAGCTGGTCAAGCAGTTTCTGGTTGCTTTCTTTGTAATAAGAAACAACGTCGGTCGTCGTCATGCCGCTGACGTCGCTTTTGCTAAGCATTTCAATATTTTTGCCGCTTGTCGCGCACGCCGCGGCCGCAAAAACGGCCGCCGCTAAAACTAATATTTTTTTCATCATGGTCTCCTACTGTCTGTATTTCAAAGTTATCGCTTTTATATTTGCGGAACGTTTCGCAATTATCTGCTGCTGCTTTAACAAAAAATCTTTGTCATTTTTTGCGCTTACCGCCGCGGCTTTAAGTTCTTCGTTCATGGCTGCGTATTCGGCCTGCGCTTCGCCTGCAGCCGCGTCGCCGTAAACGGCCTTTATTATCTCAATAAGTTTCTTCTGCCTGTCGTCCAAATACGTCAGCGCGGACGAAGAGGAAGAGGTCTGCTGCCCCGCAGCGGAGGCATTGGCCGCAACAGCTTCCATATACGGAGATTTATGTTCGGCCTCGCGGACCTTTTCCAAAGTCTGCCGCCAGCCGCCGGCTTTATTTATAAGTATATATATCTGCCCGATATCCAGGCCGCAGCCGCCAAGCGCCGCAACGGCCGCAAACAATAAAATATACGCGCGCAACTTTTTCATATATTTATTATATAAAAAATGGAAATGAAACGGAGGGCGCAAAAAAGCCGGCCGCGCAAACGCGCGGCCGGCTTCACAAAAAACTCTACATACCCAGCAGATTTTTTGAATCCGACGTAAGCGGTTTAAGTTCCCTTGTGTCCGGCACATAGTTAAAGCGGTAAACAGTCATAAGACTTGTGCTGGTTTCCGGCGGCACTTTAGCGCTGACTATATAATTTGACGGGTCATACTGTTTAACGGCCCAGTCCACCGACGCGACCTGGTTAGGGTGCCTGGCGGCCACGGCGCCTAGCAGCGTCATGCCGTTTGGCAAAACATGATTTTGCGCGTCAATAAGAATCTGGCTTTCATTGCCCGACATCTGAGCCGCGGCCGAAGGCTGCGGCTGAGGCATGGAAGGCGCGGGCGCAGAGGGCGCGGACTGCGGCAAAGGCCCTGCGGGCGCAACGGAAGCGGCCGCTTTCTGCTGCTTAGGCGTAAACAAACCAAAAACGTCCGGAATCATTTTTGCAAACATTAGGCCGAAAACTATTATCAGCAGCAGAATGACCGACATTACCGCGACCATAATTTTTTTCATCATTCCGGTCTTGGGCGCGGCGGTAGTTTCTTCCTCTGTTCCGAGCTGGTCCATAAAACTTATTTTTTCCGTCGTGTCCGGCGCGGCGGAAGCCGCGGCTTTTGAGGCGGAAATCAGCGGATTTGTCTTAATATCCGCGGGTTTAACGCGTTTTATAACGGGCGCCTGGTGAAGCGTAGGCTCCCCCCCGCTTAAGCCGCCGTCCGTGAAATTACCGACGATTTCCTGCACCCCCGCTTCTTCTTTTTTCTGTACCTGCTGTTCCATTCCCGACGGCGGTATAAAGTTTGAAATCAAAGAAGTCTTTTCATTGCCCAGCTGTATTTCGGACATGGTATTATTAATCTGCGTAACCATGGTCGCTTCTTTTAAAGGCTCCTGCTTAGCGGGTTTTTCTTCTTTAAGCGACGGCGCGACTATTTTAGCGGAGACGGCAGCCTTAGCCGGTTCCGGCTTTTTAATAAGATCTTCAAAATCAATCTGAGGCTCTTTGACCGGCTCGGGCTTAGCCTGCGGCGTTCTGTAAAGAGAATCCAGCGCGGAAGATACAACAGCGGATTCTTCTTCCGTTGACGCGTTCATGGGGCCGGTCAGCGTCTGCGTCAAAGTAGGGTCGTCTTTGCCGGCGGTAATCTCTTCAAGCATAATGGGCTGCAGTTTAACGGGCTCAAACAAACTGTCCAGCGCGCTGTCTAAGCTCTGGGACGGCACACCGTCCTCATGTTTTTCTTCCGGTTTGGCGTTTAAAGTTTCGTTTAATTCCGGCAGGACTGAAGACGCGGGAAAAGAATCTACAATTTTTTCCTCTTTAAAAATTTCTTCCGCCGCGGGTTTTACATGCGCGGGCGCCGGCTGAGGGGCGGCTTTTTGCGGCGCGGACCCGCCGACGGAAAGAATGTCCATCTGCGGCGGAGTATTATCCTCGGCTATGCTTTTTATGGCGGTTTTTACGGCCTCTTCCTGCTCAACTTCTTCATGGGTAAAAATTTTGCCCGCGGGAGCGACGCCCGCTTCAGTCAGTATTTTGTCAAGCGGATCTTCAATAGGGGCGGCCTGCGCGGAAGTTTTTTCCGCCAGTTTTCTGACTTCGGAGCGAAGGTTTTCTATTTCTTTGGACAACTGTAAAATTTTCTCAAACAGCATTTCTTCGCGGCCGGAAGAATAGGAGGCCGCATGAACTGACGCGCCCGTTTTAGGTTTTTCCGCCTCTTTAATGTCCACTTCTTTTGCGGCGACGTAAGTGTTTGTTGAAATGCCGGTGTCCAAATGTCTCTCGGAAACGTTGTCCGTCAGGAGATCAGGTATGCGTAAAACGGAACTGGCAGGTATCCACTCCTGCGAGGCGCCTTCTTCAATAATCTCGGAACAGATAAGAGTATCCGGCGTGAAACCCTCAACCGCGGGGATTTTATTTTCTTCATACGGCCCTGCGACTTTATCATTTATATAAACCCAATATCTCATAGATAATTTCCCTTTTATATAAAATTAAGTATATACATATTAATTAGCATAGCAAATTTTAGAACTTTTTTTGCGGGTAAATTTTTACCCCCGCCCCTTGCGCGGCAGGAGTTGTGGCGAGTGGCAGCGTTGGCTGAGGGAGAAAGTTCCATTTTTTGCGCCGAGTTTTTCCAAGCCGGACGGCGCATATTTGTGTACATATTGTGTATAAAACCCTCTCCTGTGTCCTCTCCCTCCGAGGGAGAGGAAAAAATCTGAGGACGGAATACAATTATTCGTCAAAAATAGAAGACAGATTTTCCCTGTCCTGCTGCGTTCTGTGCAGGTAGGGCAGGCTTTTTTTAAGGTCGTTTTCCGTTATTTTAAGCTTTTCTTTAGGAGTAATGGTCTCAAGCAGGCCGGAGACGGCGGAAAGCTCATACCCTTCCTCCAGCGCGTTAAAAACAAAGCGGGAAATTTCCGCGCTGGACGTGCCGTTAAGCTCCGCCACCAGCGCCTCAAGCGCGTAAAGATGTTTTGCGCCGTCGGTTTTCCAGAAAGAATATTTGAGTATATGTTTTTCAAAAAACCGCATAATCTCGTCCGGCGGCATGGTGCCCAGATATTTTTTTAACACTTCCGGAGCAAGCCCTTTTGTCAGGCTTTTTGCTTTTAAGTCGCGGCGGTAGGCGGCCTGGGTAAGCGCTTCTTCCTCGGTAATTTTGCCCAGCAGCACCTTGCACGCCAAATCGTTATTTTCGCTTTTGCCGCTGCAGAAAATAAATTTTTTCAAAATATTTTCAAACTTTTCAACCACTTCGCGCGCGGTGGCCGCTCCCGCGTATTTTTTGGCGATGTCATAAGAAAAATTTTCAAAAAAATCATATTTTGAAAGCGCTTTGCGGAATTGCGCCAAATCTTTATTTTTCTGCGCCGCGGCCGTGGTGCTTTCCAGATATTCGGCGGAGGCTTCCGTCAGCACTTTGACCGCCATGCCGAGGTTTTCCTCTTTTATTTCCATAAAAGGCAGCCGCATTAAAACAGCCTCAAGCGTCGCCGCCGTTTCCGCCGGCGTTTTGGCCGGCATATAACGGCAGCCCAGCGTAAAAATGTCCGTCTCGTGCAGCGGGTAAGGTATCGCTTTGGCGAGCGCGGCAAAAGCCGCGGCGTCCTCCTCCGTCAGAAAACCGGTCAAAGTTTTCAAAGTCAGAAAGACGTTTAGTTTTTCATTGTCCGCGATATTTTGAAGTTTGCTAAAAACGCCGTCAAAATATTCTTTAAAACTTCTCGCGCCCGCGTTGTTAAAAATCCCGCCGAGCGTTAAAACCGCGTGCATGGGAAAACCGTATTTTAAAGTATAAGTTTTAATGTCTTCCAAATTATTTTGCGCCTTATTCCGCGTTCTCAGATTTTCCGCTTTGTCTTCCAGTGTTTTTATAGCGTTGTAAGAAGTTTCCTGGTCTGCGGGAGAAGTTAAAACCGCGGCAATTTCCGCGTCAAAAAACATTTCCGCGGCGGGGGAGGCGTAAAAAGAAACAAGCGTTTCTTTAGTCCTCGCGCCGAAGTGCAGCGCGGCCCGGAATTTTTCAACCGCTTCTTTATTTTTTGCTGTTCTCAGGCGCGTGAGCGCGGCGGCGCGCGTGGTTTTGTCAAGCAGCAGGTCAGCGGCGCAGGCGTCCGTCTCAGACGTATTGAATATTAAATTTTCTTTGATTTGTTTTATGCGGCCGGCCAGTTTTTCGGGCGTGGTTTTGCCTTTGTAAACCGCGGCTATCTGCCGCGCGGTTTCGGGCGCGGCGCAGGGCAGCGCGGTAATTACCGCGTCCAAAAGCTCTGTTTCCCGCGCCGCCGCCGGCGCCGTATCAACGGTAGTCACGGGCGGGCCTCCGCGGTTTTAAGAGCCTGCTCAATGGTCTGTTTCAGCATTTCTTCCACCGCCGCTTCTTTGACGTAAGGCAAATTTATTTTCATGTTTTCAACGCAGCATTTTAACGCTGCCAGAAGCAGGTGTTCGGCGCAGTTCATGTCAGAAATAATCATGGGCGCGACGCCGCTTTTAATTTTTCCCGTTTCTTTTAACACAACCATGCATTCCAGCGCGCAGTCTATCGGCACGACGGCAATTTCCTTAAGAGCGGGATTAATTGAAATTGAAGGGTCCGCCTTGGCGGCTTTTTTTGTTTCAAGATATTTTTGGTATACAACGCTGTCCTGCGTCACAAAATTTTTAAATTTTCCCAGAGAAGTTTTTAACCCGTTTTCCGCGCTTGCCAGCGGCGTTATAAACGCGGGATTTGTAGATTTTAATTTCAGCGTCGTAGCAATAGCCATAAGAGCAAGCCCGCAGCCAAAAGCCGCCGCGGCCGCGGCCGCGCTGCCGCCGCCAGGCACCGCGCTGCCGGACGACAGCGCGTCAATATAATTTTCTATTCCTTCGGACCAGTCAAACTTTTCCATAAACTCCTACTGTATTGCGACGACTGAACGCCCGTCGGATTCCGCCGCGTTTGGATCAAGCGTTTTAACGCCGTCAACAATAAACAAATATTTATACTCGCCCGGATAAATTACAAACGAGCCCTGCCATACGCCGTCAACTTTTTTAAGAGCCTGCGGCTTTGTCATGGTAAAACCGCTGACTATGCTGACGCTCTTTGCCGCGCCGAAATATTTAAAAGTAACGTTTCTGCCTCTGCCTTTTGTAGGCTCAATAAATACGCTTTGCTGTTTCTGTACCGGCTTGGGCTGAGGCTGTGCGGCCGGCTGCGGGTTTGGAGCGGGCTGTATCTGAGTGGGCGGCGGCGCGGTCTGGATTTGCGCTGCCGGCGGCGGCGCTGGCGGCAGATTTTGCTGAACTGGAAGCGCGGCGGACGGGTTTAAAATCTCAGGCGCGGAAGTAATCTCCTCCGGCTGCATCTGCGGCTGCGCGGCAACGTTTTTTGCGTGGCTTTCTTTGACGGGGACATTGCTGCTTTTGCCCGCGGGCGGCGCGTTAAATTTTGCCGACAGAGACTGATATATCAGAAAGCCGAAAAAAACCAAAGCTATAATATCCACAAAAATCAAAAACAGCCAAAAATCTTTTGATTTTTTCGGGCTTCCGTTTAATTCTTTCTCAAAATCATCAGCCGCCATGTACGCCTCCGATATAAAAGCCGCAAAGCAGTTTGCGTTGCTCCGCCGCTTTTTTTCAAAAAGCGGGCGATGGGAATCGAACCCACGTCTAA
>JAIRUU010000093.1 GCA_031254225.1 Candidatus Elusimicrobium euhamitermitis | reverse complement strand
TTTAAGACAAAATAAAAATTTGATACCGCAAACCGCGGTATCAAATTTTTTTATTGATAACTAGCAATCTTGGCAATTATTTGCTAAAATAGATTAAACGGAGTTTATAATTATTCCTGTATTATGACGGGGGAGAAAATTTATGACAGTTGAAACGCAAGTAAAAGAAACGCCGGCGCTTGTGCCGGTGGTGGCTATAAGGGACGTGGTTATGTTCCCGGGAATGAGCCTGCCGCTTTCCGTAAACCGCGCAAAAAGCGTGGCGGCTATTGAAATCGCGCTGCGCTCAAATAAATACGTTATAGCGGCCGCGCAGAAATCCGCGGATATTGAGGACCCTAAGGAAGAGGATATTTATAAATTCGGCGTGCTCAGCGAAATTACGCAGAGCCTTAAAATGCCCGACGGCAGCATAAAAGTTTTTTTGCAGGGCCTCTCCCGCGCAAAAATTGACAATCTGGAATTTAACAACATTTCAAAATCATGGTTTGGCAATATCAGTTACCCGCGCGAGATTTACGACGAGGGGCCGGAAGTCACCGCCCTGCAGCGCCAGCTGCTGGACGAGTTTGAGCATTACGCCACCGTCTCGCGCCGCATAGCGGTGGAAGGCGTTTCCTTTTTGCGCCAGATTGAAGACGCGGGCAAACTGGCGGACACCGTGGCCAGCAACATTATCGTAAAAATAGCGGACAGGCAGGCTATTTTGGAAAATATCAACACCAAAAAACGCATTGAACAGCTTATAAAAATTCTGGCTAACGAAGTGGAAATTATGAGCATAGAAGAAAAAATCCACAACAAAGTACGCAGCCAGATTGAAAAAAACCAGAAAGAATATTATCTTAACGAGCAGATGAAAGCTATTCAAAAAGAGCTCAGCCAAAACGACGAGTTCCAAAAAGAACTTGACGAACTGCGCGCGAAAATAAAAAAGAATACCCTGCCCAACACCGCCAAAGAAGCGGCGGAAAAAGAGCTGGAAAGATTGTCAAAAATGGCGTCTTTCTCGCCGGAGGCTACGGTTTCCCGCACATATCTGGACTGGCTTGTTAACATGCCGTGGAACGAGAACACCGAGGACATTCTTGACATTAAAAAAGCCAAGGAAGTTATGGACGGGGACCACTTCGGCTTAGATAAACCCAAAGAAAGAATTTTGGAATATATAGCCGTCAGCAAACTGACCAACTCTCTCAAAGGCCCGATACTTTGTTTCGTCGGTCCGCCGGGCGTGGGCAAAACCAGTCTTGCAAAATCCATAGCGACGGCAATAGGACGCAAATTTGTGCGCATGTCTCTGGGCGGCGTAAGGGACGAAAGCGAGATACGCGGCCACCGCCGCACTTATATAGGTTCCATGCCAGGGCGCATTATCCAGGGAATAAATAAAGCTAAGACGAACAATCCGGTTTTCCTGCTGGATGAAATTGACAAAATGGGCTCTGACTGGCGCGGGGACCCTGCGGCCGCGCTGCTTGAACTGCTTGACCCCGAGCAGAATAAAGATTTTGTTGACCATTATCTTGACGTGCCTTTTGACGTGTCAAAGGTAATGTTTATTACGACGGCAAACTCGCTGGGAAGCATACCCGTGACCCTGCGGGACCGTCTGGAAATTATAGAATTTTCCGGCTATACCGAATATGAAAAAGAGGCTATAGCCAAAGACCATCTTATCCCGCGCCAGATGAAAGACCACGGCCTTAAAGAGGGCAGCCTTGAAGTAAACGCGGCCGCCGTAAAATTAATAATGCGCGAATATGTGCGCGAGGCCGGCGTGCGTAATTTTGAACGGGAGATTGCTTCTATATGCCGCAAAGCCGCGAAAATGTACGTTGAAAACAACGGCAAAAAAATATCGGTGACGGAAAAAAATCTGCACGATTTCCTCGGCGTGCCGAAATATTCTAATTTCGCGACGGAGGAAAACGGCGTGGGCATTTCAACGGGATTGGCGTGGACAAGCGTGGGCGGCGAAACGCTTTCAATAGAAGCCGCGGAAATCCCGGGCGGCAAAGGCGGCATTTTGCTGACGGGCAAACTGGGCGACGTTATGAAAGAGTCCGTCCACGCGGCGCTGACTTACGCGCGCAGCAAAGGTTACGGCAAAGATACGGATTTCGGCAAGACTGACTTTCATATCCACTTTCCCGAAGGCGCCGTGCCCAAAGACGGCCCCAGCGCTGGCACAGCTATCACGACGGCGCTTATAAGCCTTATGACAAAGCGGCCCGTTAAAAAGAATTTGGCCATGACCGGCGAGGTTACCATTACCGGCCGCGTGCTGCCAGTGGGCGGAATTAAAGAAAAGTTTTTGGCCGCTTTCCGCGAAGGCGTTAAAACTATTCTTTATCCGCATACCAACGAGAAGGATGTTTCCGAAGTGCCGGAGATTATCAGAAAGCAGATGAAACTGATTCCGGTCAAACATATGGACGAAGTAATTAAGCTTGCTTTTGACGGCGCGCCAAAACCGCCGGCGGCGAAAAAGCCCGTTAAGAAAAAAGCCGAAAAGAAATGAGTTTGTGAAAAAAACCGCCTGTCTAAAGACCGGCGGTTTTTTTATCATTTTGCGGTTTGTTTTTTTAGAGTTATTGAATTACGGTTATAAGTTAAAAGTCCGTCGCGCTGCATGGCGGTAAGTTCTTTGGCCAGCGCGGTCCTGTCAACGTTTATAAACTCGGCCAGCTGCGTTTTATTGATTTTGCCGTTAAGGGTAAAACTGCGCGGCGTGCCGATTTCCTCGCGCAGAAAAGAAATTATTTTGTCCCTTACGGTTTTTTTTGTCATATGCATTATACGGTAATTTGCGCGCATGAATTTTTTTAGCAGCATCTTTGCCGTGTTAATCATTATTTTTTTATGAATGTCGGCTATTTGCGGGTCAGGATTAAAAAACAGCTGCTGGGCGTTTATGAAAAGTATTTTGCTGGAGCCTGCGGAAATAACGTAATAATCCCGCGGCATGGCGTTTCTGAAGGCGGCGGTTTCGCCGAAACTGTCGCCCTCGTTTAAATCGTGCAGCATTTTGGCGTCACCGTCTATGTTGGATAATATTACAAAAACGCTTCCCTTTAAAATAACTGCAAATTCTTTAAAAAACGAAGCGTCCGACATGAACACCATATCGTTATTTTTAAAACTGCACACGCGGTGCCTGACCAGGCTTAAACAGCGTTCTATTTCCGCTGTCGTAAGCCCGTCAAATAAAACAGATTTTTTAAGTTCATTATATATGTCAGTCATAGTTAAGTTATTCCTTTTTGCTCTCCTCTCCCGCAAAGTGTTATGGGAAACATATAATAATTTTAGATAATAATCTTATCGTGATATGTGGTAAAAGCAACAATAAGTCTAACAAAAATTTTATTTAATTTTAAACAGCGGGGGGAAAATGAAAACGGGTAAGAAAGGAAGACGGGTGTAAAATCCGCCGCGACTCAATAAAAGCTCCGCTTTAAGGCGGAGCTTTTTATGCATATTGTTTTACTCCCGCTAATTTACTATAAAACTTTCTTTATCCGTGTTAAAAGACAGGTAATACGTCCTGCCTTCAGCCGGCGTTACAAGCACTTTTTTTGTGCCGGAGGATACTGTTTCCGTGCTGTACATTACCCCTCTGCGCGGCCAGAAATATTCGGCCTTGATTTCCACATTGCCCGCGGGCAGATAAAAACCTGTTTTTCCGTTTTCCGTAAAAAAGAAAGGCGTGTCGTTGTTTACCGAATAGACCGACATTCTTTCCAGCGGCGGATATTCAATAATCATTCTCGCAAAATTCTGCCCGGGCAAAGGTTTGGGCTGCATGCTTACCTGCGCGGGTTTAGCCGTAATTGCCGCTTTGCGTTTGCGCGGCCTGAGCAGCAGTAAAAGTATAAGTATTACTAAGCCGGCGGCTATATAAACATACGGCGCAGTCTTAATAATCTCAAAAATATTTAATCGTTCCATAATATAATTATATACAAAAAAAGCCACGTTTTTAAGCGTGGCTTTTCATTTTATTTCTTTTTCTGTTCGTATTGTAAAGTTTTTGTAGTCATGTCCGTAACAGAAGCGGGGCCGCAGAATTGTATGGGGCCTGGGAAAACGTAGGACTCCGTTTTGGCCCATTCGCCACGCGTTTTTTCCAGCTGTTTAAAAGGCGCGCCGTTAAGTTCAACCAGCGCTTTTTTAATGACCGGTTTTTCTTTGCCTTTGCGTCTTTCAATATTCATCATCATTGTCAAAGGCACTCCGCCGCATTCCCACTGCGCCGGCGCTTTGACCAGTTTTCTGACGGAAGACAAATAGCCGCTGCATTTGTTAAGCGCCAAAACAGCCGCGTTATAACCCAGCGCGTAACAGTAATTGGCGTCAAAATTAGACGGCGCGCCGCAGCGGCCTTCATAGCCGAAAAAGTGCGTGATTGCGGAAAATTTGCCGCCGTATTTCCCTTCCGCTTTTATTGTTTTAAGTTTTACGGAAAGCATTTCAATTAACAGTTTTTCCGTCTCAATTAACGAGACCTGCACATTGCCGTGCGGGTCTCTGTCCAGCATGAGCTGCGCGGCAATGCCCGCGGGAAGCGATTTCATCAGCGCGGCAAGGTTTGCCGGCAGTTTTGAAATTACAAAATCTTTCTTTTCCGCAAAAGAAGAGCCGGCGGCAAGCGCGGTTTCATTTTCCGCCAGCACGTCGTTAAGCGCGGCAATGAGCTCTTTCATTTCCGGTATAAATTCAATAAGTCCTTCGGGCACAAGACAAACGCCGAAGTTTTTGCCGTCCGCCGCGCGCGCGGTTATGACGGCCGCGATACTGTCAATAACCTGCGAGAGGGTCATATTTTTTGCCAGCACTTCCTCGCCGATAAGCGTAATATTGGGCTGCGTTTTGAAGCCGACTTCCAGCGTAATGTGCGACGCGCTGCGGCCCATAAGACGCACGAAATGCCAGTATTTGCGGGCGGAATTTACGTCGCGGCAGATATTGCCGACGAGTTCTGCGTAAATTTTGGTTGCCGTGTCAAAACCGAAAGAGGTTTCAATAAGTTCGTTTTTCAAATCCCCGTCAATGGTTTTCGGCACGCCTATGACGCTTGCAGGCGCGCCGTTCTTTTTAAAATATTCCGCTATTACGCCGGCGTTGGTGTTGCTGTCGTCCCCGCCCACGACTATAAAAGCGTCAAAATTATTTTTTAAAATATTTTCTTTGGCTTTGGCCAGCTGCTCTTCCGTTTCAATTTTTGTGCGGCCGGACTGGATTAAATCAAACCCGCCCGTGTTTCTGTAAGAGGCCATGAGCGCGGGCGTAATTTCTTTAATTTTATTTTCCAGCACGCCGCCCGGGCCGCCCAGAAAACCGAAAAGTTTATTCTTCGGATTAGCTTTTTTAAGACCGTCCAAAATACCCGCTATCACGTTATGCCCGCCGGGCGCCTGCCCGCCGGACAGAACGACCGCCGCGCGTATCGGTTTTTTAACGTCCGCGTTTTTGCCTTTGACAAAGGAAATTTCCGGCATTCCGTAAGTATGGGGGAAAATTTTTTTGACCGTTTCCTGGTCAGATACGCTTTGGGTCGGTTTGCCCTGTTTGATTTTTAAAGCCGCCGCGCCGTTTCTTAGGACGTTGGGGAGCGCGGGTTTGAATTTTAATCTGTGCTGCTGAAGCTCGGAAATGTTTGCCATAGGTTCTCCTAAAAGAAAAAAATGTCACATAATTATTATATAAAAATTAAAACGGCGGCAAAAAGCCGCCTCCGAAAGGGAGCGGCTTTTTATTATGCCAGGATATGTTAATAAGGTTTGAAAAACATAAACCCTTTTTCCACAGACAGCTGCCCCCACGCGCGTTTGCCGTTTATTTCCAGCAGCACGCTTATTTTGTTAATAGCGCTTGCGGGAATATTGTTGCTTGTATATATGCCGTCCACGCCCTGCTGCCAATTTATGCCCGGCGCGTTTTTATTAATATGGAAAACAGTGGGGATAGATTTCCCGTTGTTTATTCTGAGGGTTGAATATGTGTTTGCGGCTACCACCGGGTTTTCGGTAGTCCATATAGAGCCCGCGCCGCCGGAGTGAGACGGCGTGCCTGTCGTCACTCCTATAACATGCATACCGCTTTTCATGGTAACGTCTTTTTTAAGCATACCGTTTTTTGCAATGTTTAAGATGCTCTTTTCATCTAAGGCCATTCCTCTGTAGAGTTCCGAAGGATTTGCTTTTAACGGATACAATTCCCCGGGTCTTTGTAAAAATTTATATACCCCGTAATCATCAAGATTTTTCAGAACGTATGAGCCCGCGGGAACGGGAATATTAGTAGCCGCGTAAAACTCCGTTCTGTAATAATTAAGCCTTGCTTTTTTGAGCCATAAATCTTCTTTGAAAGCCGTGTTTTCATAGTAAGAAAGCGCTTTATTTATTTCCTGTAATTTCTGCTGATTTGCATAACGCGCGGCTGCGTTAGGCGCGCTGATTTCTTTTGTTATTGAGGCGTTTAAGTCCCGTATATCCGCGCCAAACGCCTGTTTGAGCGCGGTATAAGCCTTTTTTGCCTCTTTGGGGCCGAGTTCAATTTTGGACAGAGCCAGTTTGCCGACGCTGCTGGAATAATTGTTCAAATCCGCAGTCATTGCTGGTGATATTCTGGCAGCGGAAGCCATGCCCGCGAAAGCAGGGTCGTCTATCGCCGTTCCCATGCCGTTTTTTACGGCCTGCGCGGCTGCGGCGGGAATTTGTTTCATTTTGGCAAGCGTCTCGGCGGATTTTACGGCTGTTTTTGTCCATACCACAGCGCCGCCTTCCACAAGTCCGGCGGCCTTGAAAACTTCAAAGGTCTGCCTTCCGCGCGTCGCGCCCCATACAATTATTTTGCCTCCCCAGCGCGGCAGGCTGACGGTCAGCGAGCTTCCGCCGCTAAGCGCGCTTATGCCGATATCAACGGCTATAAACTCCGCCGCAAGCACGCCGTAGTGAAAGATTACTTCTTCCGTCCGCGGTTTGCCGTCCGCTCTTTTTACGGCGTCGGCGTAATTTCCTTTAAGATATTTGTTCCCGTATTTTGAGAAATTCTGGTAAAGAATATTTACCATGCGCTGCCGCAAAAGCGAGGCTTCTTTCGGGGATAAATCGCTGATAAAAGTTCCGTCGGGCGCGGGTTCCTGCCGCGTGTCCAGTACGGCCACGCCGTACGTCGGGTCGCGCGTTTCAACGTCTCTGGTAAAATAAGTTTTTTCTATAAAGGCCGCGGCGTCCGTTCTCTGTTTGTCCGTCGCGTCCGTCGCGTTTAACAGGCAGAGCGCGCTGTTTACCTTAAACACCATATCCGGCGCGTTATAAAAATTATTATTGACGATTTGTTTGGTAAGAGGATATATGCTCTCGTCGCATAAAGCGTAAGAATAACGTTCTTTGAGGCTGTAATTTTCAATGTCGCCGTAGCGGGTCATGATTTTATTTTTCAGTTTTTTTGCAAGCTCCGCCCAGAGGTACGGGTTTTCTTCTTCTTTCAAAACTCTTGCCCTTAACTTTTGTTCGCTTTTGTAAAACGCTTCCGCGCCGGCAAAATCATATATAGCCCGTAAAGCCGCGGCAAAATACGTGCCGCTGACAAACGGCCTGTCCGTGCTGTTTTCTATTGTTCTTATTATATCCGAGGGGACTTCTCTTGTTTTGGCTATGCCCCGTTCTATGTTTATGTAATCCTGTTCGGTTTCAACTTCGGAATATCTTGACTGCGCGAGTATGCTGAGCGCAAAAAAATGGTCCAGTCCTTCCAAAGGCGTTTTATACTGGTCTTCTGTTAAACCAAGATTGAACATGCTTTCCGCGGCAAGTCTTGTCAGCTCTTTCCTCTGCTGCGGCGTGATGTATACGGATAAATATATTTCGCTGAGGATCTGCCAGGCCTGGCTTTCTATTTCGTCCGCCGCTTTTGCGTTTTTCCCTGCCGTTTGAAGGACGTTGAGACGTTCGGAGTCTGTGTTGAGCGCAATGTCATACGCCGCCCCCGCCGCGGATTTTTCGGCGGGAAACT
>JAIRUU010000055.1 GCA_031254225.1 Candidatus Elusimicrobium euhamitermitis | reverse complement strand
CCTTCCTTCGCCAATACCTTCGTCAACGCCGTCGTCAACGTCGTCTTGCCGTGGTCCACGTGCCCTATCGTCCCTACATTCACGTGCGGCTTGTTGCGGATAAATTTTTCCTTGGACATAATTTTTGTTCTCCTCTTATTTAGAAGCTGCGGCTTCTGTTTTCTTTTCTATGATAGCTTTAGCGACGTTAGCCGGAACCTCTGCGTAATGGCTGGGTTCCATTGTAAAGCTTGCGCGGCCCTGAGACAAAGAGCGCACCGTAGTGGCGTAACCGAACATTTCCGCCAGCGGCACCTGCGCGCGGACAAAGCGGACATTGCTTCTCATGCCCATTTCGCCTATTTGAGCGCGGCGGGACGACAAGTCGCCTATAATGTCGCCCAAATTTTGTTCGGGCGCGACAACTTCAACTTTCATAATAGGCTCAAGCAATACCGGCCCCGCTTTTTTGGCGCCTTCTTTAAGACACATTGAAGCCGCTATTTTAAACGCCATTTCCGACGAGTCAACCTCGTGGAAAGAGCCGTCCGTGACAGCCGCTTTTAAATCCACCAGCGGATACCCCGCCAGCGCGCCGCTGTCCAGCGCTTCTTTTACGCCTTTTTCAATAGCGGGAATATATTCTTTGGGAATGCGGCCCTGGGTGATTTCATTAAGAAACTCAAAACCTGCGCCTTTTGCATTGGGCTCAAGCCGCAGCACGACGTGGCCGTACTGCCCGCGGCCGCCGGACTGCCTGATATATTTTGTTTCGTTGCTAATGGTCCTGGTAATCGTTTCCCTGTACGCGACCTGCGGTTTGCCGACGTTGGCCTGCACGTTAAACTCTCTTCTCATGCGGTCAACGATGATATCCAAATGCAGCTCGCCCATGCCGGAAATAACTGTCTGGTTAGTTTCCTCGTCGGTCTTGACGCGGAAAGTCTGGTCTTCTTCGGCCAGGCGGGACAGAGCGTTGCCCATTTTTTCCTCGTCGTCTTTAGATTTCGGCTCAACGGCTATCTGTATAACCGGTTCGGGGAACGTAAGGCTTTCAAGTATAATCGGATGGTCAGGCGAGCAGATTGTCTGGCCGACCTGCGCGTTTTTGAGCGCGACAGTAGCGGCTATTTCGCCCGCTTCAAGATATTTGACTTCTTCGCGTTTGTCCGCGTGCATGCGCATGATGCGGCCAATGCGCTCAGAAGTATTTTTGCCCGGAAAATAAACCGTATCGCCCGCGGAAAGAGTGCCCGAATAAATGCGGAAGAAAGTTAATTTTCCGACAAACGGGTCAGTCTGTATTTTAAAAAGCAGCGCGGAAAAAGGTTCCGTCTTAACCAGCTTTCTTTCAATATGTTCGCCGGTATAAGGGTCTGTCCCTTTGACGGGCGGCAGGTCTTTGGGCGAGGGAAGGTAATAAGACACCGCGTCCAACAGCAGCTGCACGCCTTTGTTTTTATAAGACGAACCGCAGATGACGGGGAAAAATTTGCCCGTCAGCGTTCCTTTTCTTATGGCGGCGCGCAGTTCTTCAACGGTAAAATTAGTTTCGCCGTTCAAATAGCGTTCCATGATAGACTCGTCAAAGTCCGCGACTTTTTCTATCATCTCCGTTCTCAGATGTTCGCACGCTTCTTTGATGTCCGCCGGAATTTCATACTCGGCAAATTTTGCGCCGACCTGGTCCCCCTCCCAAATATACGCTTTCATGACGACCAGATCAACCATGCCTTTAAAATTTTCTTCCGCGCCTATTGGGTACTGTATCGGCACCGCGTTTGCGCCCAGCTTTTCTCTTATGGACATATAAGATTTTTCAAAGCTTGCGCCCGTGCGGTCCATCTTATTAATATAAGCTATTCGCGGAACATGGTATTTGTCCGCCTGGCGCCACACGGTTTCTGACTGCGGCTCAACGCCCTGCACGCCGTCAAAGCACGTTACCGCGCCGTCAAGCACGCGCAGAGACCGTTCCACTTCCGCCGTAAAATCCACGTGGCCCGGGGTGTCAATAATGTTAAACTGGCACTCTTTCCACACGCAGAAAATAGCGGACGCGGTTATGGTTATGCCGCGTTCCCTTTCCTGTTCCATCCAGTCTGTCGTGGCGGCGCCGTCGTGCACTTCGCCTATTTTATGGGTTTTGCCGGTGTAATATAAAATGCGCTCCGACGTTGTGGTTTTGCCCGCGTCAATGTGCGCGATAATACCGAAGTTTCTTATTTTTTCTACGGGATAAGTTTTAAATTCAGCCATTTCCGTTACCCCTTACCATTTAAAATGGGCGAAAGCTCTGTTGGCTTCGGCCATTCTGTGCGTGTCTTCGCGTTTTTTAAACGCGGCGCCTTCTTTTTTGGAACCTAAAATAATTTCTTCCGCCAGCTTTTCCGCCATGGGGCGGCCTTTGCGGGAACGCGCCGCGTCAAGCAGCCAGCACATAGCGAGCGACGTGCTTCTCACGGGTTTGACTTCCACCGGCACCTGATAGGTGGCGCCGCCGACTCTTCTGGCTTTAAGCTCCAGAAGCGGGCGAACGGTTTCTATGCAGCGGTTGAAAACCGACATAGCGTCTTCTTTAGTTTTTTCGGCGATAATATCCATGCTGTCCGAAACAATTTTTTCGGCCGTGGCTTTTTTACCGGTAAAATTTATTTTGTTTACAAACCTGGCTACTAAAACGGAGCCGTATTTATAATCGGCTTCCGGAGCAGGTCTTCTGTCTCTGGGACGTAATCCTTTTCTAGGCATTTCTTTTTCCTCACTTCGCGATTCTTAGACGTTGCGGGAACGCAAGTTCCCTTATCTAAACATGCGGCTCACGCCGCGACAACAGCTTATGGCTGCGGCAGAAATTTATTTGGCGGCTTTAGGTCTCTTTACGCCGTAAAGAGAGCGGCCCTGTTTTCTGTTTTCCACGCCGGACGCGTCTAACGCGCCGCGTATAATGTGGTAACGCACGCCGGGCAAATCTTTTACCCTTCCGCCGCGCACCAGCACTATGCTGTGTTCCTGTAAATTGTGGCCGACGCCCGGGATATAGGCTGTAACTTCCGCTTTGGACGTTAATTTAACGCGCGCCACTTTTCTCAAGGCTGAGTTCGGTTTTTTCGGCGTCGTCGTATAAACGCGGGTGCAGACGCCGCGTCTCTGAGGGCAGGACTGCAAAGCGGGCGATTTGGTTTTTGTTCTGGCCGCTCTTCTGCCGTATTTTACTAACTGGTTTACTGTAGGCATTAATTTATTTTCTCCTATTTTTTATAATACGCGGGTGAACACTCCGGCCCGTAATTTAGGGCGTTTTAAGACGCCCCCACAGGCTTTAACATTCCCGCCCGCGCGTATCATTTATGCCGTCCCATATGCCGCGGACGAGCACAAAATCTGTTGTTTACTTTATAACTTCCATTTACCCCTTTCCCCTGACGGGGTTTTCCCCCTAAAAGGGGGAATTTGCGTTTGGGGAATGAGTGCCGTATCCCGCCGTCCGCTTCAAAAATTTCACAGGGATTTGAGGGAAATTTTTATTTTCTTCCGCCCGACCTAGTACTAGAGGCGGAGCGTACGGGGAGGGCGGAAAAAATAAAAATTTATCCAAATACCGAAGAAATTTTTCAACACCAGCTAAGCGACCAACGGGAGCGACACAGCAAACGAACGCAAAGCGCCCCCGCCGAAGGCGGCATGAAATAAGTGTGATTTTCCTGGAAAATCATTCCTTATTTCTTTCTGCAAGACTCAAATTCTTTTGCGAATTTGCGCGCACTGATGCCCGTTCCGGCGGGTATCAGGTGGCCTACTATAACGTTCTCTTTGAGACCCTGCAAAGTGTCAACCTGGCCGGTAATAGCGGCGTCGGTCAAAACTTTTGTGGTTTCCTGGAACGAAGCCGCGGAAATAAAGCTTTCCGACGCAAGCGACGCTTTGCTTATGCCGAGCAGTATCGTTTCCCCGACGGCGGGCTTTTTGCCAGCTGCCGCCGTTTTCTCATTTTCCTTCTGGAAAATGTGGCGGCTGACAACTTCGCCTTTTAAGAAAGCCGTGTCGCCCGCGTCAATAATTCTTGCGTTGCCCAGCATTTGGCGCACTATGACTTCAATGTGCCTGTCGTTAATGGTAACGCCCTGCAGCCTGTAAACTTCCTGAATAGCGTTAAGCAAAAATTCCTGCACTTCTTTTATGCCTTTTACGCGCAGCACGTCGTGCGGGTCAATAGCGCCGTCCGTAAGCGCTTCGCCTGCCCCAACCTGATCGCCTTCGTACACGACAAGATGTTTGCCCTGCGGCACGGCGTATTGTTTGACCTGGCCGGTCTCTTCGCTGCGGACCACGATTTCAACAAGTCCTTTGGGCGAAGTTTCAAGGCTGACTATGCCCGCAAACTCGGCCATAATAGCCGCGCTGCGCGGTTTTCTGGCTTCAAAAAGTTCCGCGATTCTGGGCAGACCGCCCGTGATGTCTTTGGTGCCGCCGGCGGCTCTTGCTATTTTTGCAAGCACGTCGCCCGCGCGCACGTCTTCGCCGGATTCAACTAATAATATAGTGTCAATGGGCAGCGGCAGACTGAGTTTTTTGCCGCCTTTGCTTTCCACGACAATGCGCGGATTCTTTTTACCCATGCGGCTTGCGGTAATTTTACGTTCAATGACGCCGGTAACTTTGTTTCTTTCTTCCTGCAAAGTTATACCTTCGGTCACGTCAATTAATTTGACCGAGCCTTCCGCTTCAGCAAGCACCGGTATTGAGTGCGGGTCCCACTCCGCCATAAGAGCGCCTTTTTCAACGGACGCTTTGTCCGCGGTTAAAATATTCGCGCCGTACTGGATTTTATATTCTTTGACGGACCCGTCTTTGCCTTCCACAAAAACCGAGCCGTTTCTTGAAATACAGATTTTCTGGTCCATGCGGTTTGTGATAATTTTAATGTCTTTAAAAGTTACCTTGCCCGCAATTTCCGCCACTGCCTGCGAACGGCTGAGCACGCGCGACGCGGTGCCGCCGATGTGGAACGTGCGCAGCGTAAGCTGCGTGCCAGGCTCGCCTATGGACTGCGCGGCTATTATGCCTACCGCGTCCCCGACGTTTGACATAGCGCCCGTCGCAAGGCTGATGCCGTAACATTTGGAGCAGACGCCGTTCTTTGCTTCGCACGTCAGGACAGAGCGTATGCGCACGCTTTGCACGCCGTATTTTTTGACCAGTTTGGACTGTTCAAGCGTAATAACGTCGCCTTCTTTAATAATTGTTTTTTCTTCTTCGGAGCCGTCCGCCTTTTTGGTTTTGACTACGACGTTTTCAAGGCTGGTGCGGCCTAAAATTCTTTCTTCAACCGGCTCCACCATTTCCTCTCCGCTCATGAGAGAAGTTACGACAATGCCGTTGGTCGTCCCGCAGTCCGCTTCCGCAACCACGAGATTGTGGCCCACGTCAACGAGGCGGCGCGTAAGATAACCCGCGTCGGCCGTTTTCAAAGCCGTGTCCGACAAACCTTTGCGGCCGCCGTGAGTTGAAATAAAATATTCAAGCACGGACAGCCCTTCGCGGAAATTGGCGGTAATGGGGGACTCAATAATTTCGCCCTGGGAACCGGTAAGTTTTTTCTGCGGTTTTGCCATAAGACCGCGCATGCCGGCCAGCTGTCTGACCTGCTGCCTGCTGCCTCTTGCGCCGGAGTCCGCCATGAGAAACACCGAGTTAAATTTTTGGCCCGTGCCGGAATAAGGCGCGTCCTCAAACTTTTTCATGTCTTTAAAAAGTTCAACGGCCACGTCGTCCGTCACGCGGGTCCAGATGTCTATGACTTTATTATAACGCTCGCCTTCCGTGATAATACCGGCTTCGGCCTGCGCCTGAATTTCTTTAATTCTTTTTTTGGCGGCGTCAATATATTTTTGTTTGAGTTCCGGTATAATCATGTCCGCTATGGATATTGAAAGGCCGGAGCGCGTGGCGTAATTGTAACCGAGCTTCATTATTTTGTCCAGCAGCTGCACGGTTTCATATTTGCCGTATTTTTTGCTTTTGTAACACTCGTCAATAATACCCGCAAGCTCTTTTTTGCCGACGGGGCCGTTAACGTAAGGCCAGCCGTCCGGCAGATTATTGTTAAAAATAATTTTGCCCACGGTAGTAAAATCTTTCCATTTATTAACGTCCGCCATGTCTTTGTCCGAAAGAGCGGCTTCTTTAATTTCGTTAATACCGCGCACTTTTATTCTTGCGTGCAGAGAAACCCTGCCGTAAGCGTACGCCATAAGCGCTTCTTCGCTGCTGCCGTAAAAAGTGCCTTCGCCTTTGTCGTTAAGTTTGACTTTTGTCAAAAAGCTCACGCCCATGACAATGTCATGCGACGGCGCCGCTATCGGGCGGCCGGACGCGGGCGAGAGAATATTGTTCGTCGCCATCATCAGCGTTCTGGCTTCAAGCTGCGCTTCAAGAGAAAGCGGGACGTGGACGGCCATTTGGTCGCCGTCAAAGTCCGCGTTAAAAGCCGCGCAGGTAAGCGGGTGCAGCTGTATGGCTTTACCCTCAATAAGCACAGGCTCAAAAGCCTGTATGCCCAGCCTGTGCAGCGTCGGCGCGCGGTTAAGCATGACCGGGTGGTTTTTGGTAACTTCTTCCAAAATATCCCAGATTTCGGGTCTAACCCTTTCCAACATCTTTTTGGCGGCTTTGAGGGTAACACCCTCTTTTTTCATAAGTTCGCCGATGATGAAAGGTTTGAAAAGTTCAAGCGCCATTAATTTAGGCAAACCGCACTGGTGTAATTTAAGGCTCGGCCCCACTACGATAACGGAGCGGCCGGAATAGTCCACGCGTTTGCCCAGCAGGTTCTGGCGGAACCGGCCGTGTTTGCCTTTAATAACGTCTGACAGAGATTTTAAAGGCCTGCCGCCCGCGCCGATGAAAAACTTGCCTCTCGCGCCGTTTTCAATAAGCGCGTCAACGGCTTCCTGCAAAAGACGCTTTTCGTTATAAATCATCACTTCGGGCGCTCTTAAACTTTCAATGTGTTTAAGACGGTTGTTTCTGTTAATGATGCGCCTGTAAAGGTCGTTCAAATCAGACGCCGCGAATCTGCCGCCGTCCAGCGGGACCAGCGGGCGGAGGTCCGGCGGTATGACGGGGAGGACGGTTAAAATCATCCACTCCGGTCTGTTGCCGCTGGCCTTAAATTCTTCCATTGTTTTAATGCGGCGTATTAATTTGCCGCGTTCAAGCTCGCTCTGCGTTTCTTTAAGTTCTTCGTGAAGTTTTGGCAGCTCTTTATCAAAATTTATGCCGGCAAGCAGCGTCTTGATAGCCGGCGCGCCGATGTCCACTTTCAGGCGGGAGCCGTGTTTTTTGCGCGCTTCCCTGACCTGCACGTCGGACAAAAGTTCGCCTTTCTTAAAATCAGTCCTGCCGGTAACCGTGTCAACGCAGTCTTCAACCACGACGTAGCTGGCGTAATAAACCACGCGCTCAAGGTCAGTCGTCCTCATGTCAAGCATTATGCCTATTCTGGACGGATTTTTGCGTAAAAACCAGACGTGCGCCACGGGCGTGGAAAGTTCCAAATGCCCCATGCGCTCGCGGCGGACTTTGGACTCGGTGATCTCAACGCCGCAGCGGTCGCACTGCATGCCTTTGTATTTTACCCAGCGGTATTTGCCGCAGGAACATTCATAGTCTTTTGTGGGGCCGAAAATGCGCTCGCAGAACAAGCCGTCTCGCTCCGGTTTCAAGGTGCGGTAGTTAATGGTTTCCGGTTTTTTAACTTCGCCGTGGGACCAGGCTAGGATTTGCTCCGGGCTGGCCACGCCTAAACGTATGGCGTCAAAATCAAAGAAATTTAACTCGTCCAGCTTTTTAGTTTTTTTAGTTTTTTCTGACATAAATAGCACTCCGTCCTCCGAATGACTTTCCTCTCCCCTTGCGGGAGAGGACACAGGTGAGGGGTAATGAACACAAAAATACCGCCGTCAATCTGTTCAAGGCCCCGCCTTTCGGGGCCGATAAGGAGTAAAAACCCGCTTAACGTTACAACAACACGATTTATCAAACTTTTTCCTCTCCCTAAAAGGGAGAGGAAAAAGCAAATCAGCTAACCTTGCTTTCGTCAATAACTTCAGTGGCGGAGGAGGCTTTTGTCATCTCTTCCACAACCTGCTGTTTGTTATCTTTAAGCAGTTCAACGCTAAGGCCAAGAGCCTGTAACTCTTTTACCAAAACTTTGAAAGATTCGGGTACGCCGGGCTGCTGCGGCGCTTCGCCGCGGACAATGGACTCGTACATTTTGGTCCTGCCGGCAAAGTCGTCCGACTTTACCGTCAGAAATTCCTGCAACGTATACGTGGCGCCGTAACCTTCAATAGCCCACACTTCCATTTCGCCGAACCTCTGCCCGCCGAACTGCGCCTTTCCGCCCAGCGGCTGCCTGGTAATTAAACTGTAAGGGCCCGTGGAGCGCGAGTGCACTTTGTCTTCAACCAAGTGTATAAGCTTCATTACATACATGTAGCCTATGGTTACCTTTTCGTCAAAAGGCATGCCGGTTCTTCCGTCGTATAAAGTGATGCGGCAAAAATCGTCCGGCAGATGTTTTTCCGGAACGCCTTTGGCAAGCAAAGCTTTTTTGGCTTTGCGCACTTCTTCCTTAACCGCGTCTTCCGTCGGGCCGTCAAACACCGGAGTCGCCGCGTTGTAATTTAAATTTTTTGCCGCCCAGCCGAGCATGGTCTCAAACAACTGGCCGACGTTCATGCGGGACGGTATGCCCAGCGGGGAAAGCACTATGTCAAGCGGCGTGCCGTCCGGCATAAAAGGCATGTCTTCTTCCGGCAGGATTTTGGCCACCACGCCTTTGTTTCCGTGCCGGCCGGAAAGTTTGTCCCCGACCATAAGTTTGCGTTTGCTGGCTATAAAAACTTTTACGCTTTTGTTGACGGTAACGGCCAGCTCGTCGCCCTGTTTGGAAAATTCCATTTCGCGTTCGTAATCTTCAAGAATTTTCTTTTCTATGCGTTTGTAAAAAGCGTTTAATTTTTCTTCTTCTTTCTTTCTTTCGGCCTCTTTGGTAAATTTGGCTTTTGTGTACTCAAGCGCAAGTTTCCGCTGGTCTTTCAAGGCTTCAAGTTTTTGCGTTTTATCGTCTTCCAGCGCTTTGATTCTGGCCTTCTCTTCGGCTTTTGTAAGTTTTTCTTTTCTTACAAAAACGCGGGTGCCTATAATTTTCCCGCTGGTGCCCGGCGGAACGCGCAGAGAAGCGTCCACAACGTCGTCCGCTTTTTTGCCGAAGATGACTTTTAAAAGCCTTTCTTCCGGCGTAAGCTGCTGTTCGCCTTTGGGCGTAACTTTGCCGACAAGAATATCGCCGGGTTCAACCACCGTTGACGGAATTATAATGCCGTCCGCGTCCAAATGCGACAAAGCTTCCGCGCCTATGTTAGGAATATCTCTTGTAATTTCTTCCGCGCCTAATTTGGTGTTTCTGGCGTCAACGCTGAACTCGTGCAAGTGCACGGACGTGAAAACGTCTTCTTTAACAAGTTTGTGGGAAACTAAAATAGCGTCTTCGTAATTGTAACCTTCCCAGCTCATAAAACCCACAAGCAGGTTTCTGCCCAGCGAGAGCAGGCCGTCTTTCATGGCCGGCCCGTCGGCGAGAATGGAGCCTTTTTTAACCGCGTCGCCCGTCTTAACAAAAGGCCGCTGGTTAATGCACGTGTCCTGGTTGGAACGTTTATATTTGACAAGTTCGTAAATATCCGCGGGGCCGCCGGCTTCAGGCTCTATGGCAACCATATCCGCCGACGCGAAAATAACTTTGCCCGGTCTCTGCGCCGTAATAGTGGAACCAGAGTCCCGCGCGACTTCATGCTCAATGCCGGTGCCGACGAGCGGCGCGTCCGCCAGCAGCAAAGGCACGCCCTGGCGCTGCATGTTGCAGCCCATGAGCGCGCGGTTAGCGTCGTCATGTTCTAAGAAAGGTATAAGAGCCGCGGACACGCTGATAACCTGCAGCGGCGAAACGTCCATATAGTCAACCTGAGACGGCGGAACAACAGGATAGTCGCTGCGCACGCGGCAGTAAACCATGTCGGTGTTAATTTTGCCCGCGTCGGTCAGCGGGGTGTTGGACTGGGCCACCATCAAATCGTCTTCCTGGTCGGCCGTTAAATAGGAAACGTCGTCCGTAACTTTGCCGCCGTTAACTTTCCTGTACGGCGTTTCAATAAGACCGTACTGGTTGACTTTTGAATAACAGGCCAGCGACGTGATAAGACCTATGTTCGGGCCTTCCGGCGTTTCAATGGGACAGACGCGGCCGTAATGCGTGTGGTGCACGTCGCGCACTTCAAAGCCCGCGCGTTTTCTGTTAAGACCGCCCGGGCCGAGCGCGGATAATCTGCGTTTATGCGTAAGCTCCGAAAGCGGATTAATCTGGTCCATGAACTGCGAAAGCTGGGACGTGCCGAAGAACTTCCTTATAATAGCCTGCACCGGCTGCGCGTTGACAAGAGCGCGCGGCGTGTGGGAAGAAAGTTCCCTGTTCATTCTGTCACGCGCGGTTTTTGCCATCTGCGAAAGGCCGACGCGTATTTGGTTTTCCAAAAGCTCCCCTATTCCGCGCACGCGGCGGTTGCCGAGGTGGTCAATATCGTCCGTCTTAAAAATCATTTCCGCGCCGTACATTTTCTGCGCGTCTTCGCCCGCGTTTAAAGCGAGCAGGTATTTGACCGTGACCAGAATGTCCTCGGGGGACAAAGTTCTGCGTTTCTCAGTCGGGCGCGTGAACTTTTTAAATTTAAGGTTTTCAACAATGTCAAAAAGCGGCGCGAATTTTTTGTTGATTTTATAACGGCCGACATAGCTCAGGTCATAACGCCTGATATTGTCAAAAATCAGGTTGTCAAGAAAACTTTCCGCCGCTTCTTTTACCACAAAATCCTGCCCTCTCATCTTCTTATATATGTCCGCCTGCGCTTCTTTTGCGGTTTTAATAGCGTCTTTGCGGTTTTCAAGAGTGGCCAGAATAGCAGGGTCGTCCTGCCGCGGGCTGCCGGAAATTATTTTTATTTTTTTAATGCCGCGCGTAACCATTTCTTTAAACACTTTGTCGTCAATGGTCAAAGCGGCCTTTTCGTCCAGGTTCCAAAGCACTTCGCCGGTAGCGGGGTCAACTATATCCTCGGCCGCGTAACGGCCGACGACGTTGTCAATCTCCGTCGGTTTTACGTCAACGTCCTCGCAGTTGTAAAAAGCCTGTATAATCTGCGCGTTGGTTTCAAGGCCGCACGCTCTTAAAAATGTGGTGGCCAAAACTTTTTTCTTGCGGTCAATGCGGACCCACAGGGTGTTCATAAGGTCAAAAGAAAATTCTATCCACGCGCCGCGGTACGGAATAATGCGCGCGACAAAAAGTTTTTTGCCGAGGGTGGACTGCTTTTTTTCCTCGTCTTCTTCAAAAATAATACCCGGGGAGCGGTGCAGCTGGCTGACCACCACGCGCTCCGCGCCGTTGAAAATGAAACAGCCCGCGTCAGTCATCAAAGGAAGGTCGCACAGCGTGACGTCCTGCTCGGACGCTTCTTTAAGTTTTCCGTCTTTCTTTTTGACGGACAGGCGCATTACCGCTTTAAGCGGCGCGCTGTAAGTGCCGTCGCGCACTATGGCCGCCTGTGGCGTGGGGTAACGAGGCTCGGAAAGTTCGTATTTTACAAAATCAAGTTTCATGCTCCCGTCGGGCGCTTCTATGGGAAAAACGTCTTCAAAAGCGGCCTGCAGGCCCTTTAATTCCCTTTTTGCCGCGGGAACGTCCGACTGCAAAAAGTCCACAAAGGACTGTTTTTGCATGTCTAATAAATCAGGTAACTGGAGTTTGGAGGAAATTTTGCCAAAATTTAACTGTTTCATTTTATTTTATGAAGCCCGCCTGAACAACGGACTCTTATTGGCTGGGGGTTTGAAAGCTTTTCTTTCCGCGCAGTCGTGCGGAAAGAAAAACTTTTAAACCTGTTCATCGTCGGGCTCAAATATTTAATTTTATGCCCGTGATGTTTTATGGTTAGGATACATTGTTTTTTGCCCTGGCAGATATTTGCTTCAAAATTCTTCGGGCTTACCCCTCACCCCAACCCCTCTCCCGCAAGGGGAGAGGGGAAAGGATGAAAGATTATTTGTTATTTCAAGGTAACTGTGCCGCCGGCTTCGGTTACTTTCTTTTTCATTTCCTCGGCTTCGGCTTTGGCGACGTTTTCTTTAATCACTTTCGGCGCGCCGTCAACTAAATCTTTGGCTTCTTTAAGACCTAAGCCCGTGATTTCGCGGACGACTTTGATTACCGCGATTTTCTTATCCGCGGCGGCGCTGGTGAGTTCAACGTTAAATTCAGTTTTCTCTTCGGCTGCGGCGGCGGCTGCGGGTGCTGCGCCGGCGGCTGCGGCGACAACGGGAGCTGCGGCCTTAACGCCGAATTTATCTTCAACGGCTTTGACGAGTTCGGAAAGTTCCAGAACGGTCATGCCGGCTATTGCTTCAAGTATTTCGTCTTTGCTGAGTTTAGCCATTTTATTTATTTCCTTTTTTATAGAGTAGCTGCGCTTCTGTTCAGACCTAGTCTGAACCCGCACATTTATCCCGCGAAGCGGCCGCGTCGTAGAGAAACGAAGACGGGCTCCATTGGGAACTACTACCGCTCTTTGGCGGGTTTGAGATTTAGCCGAATGTTTTATGCTTTTACCGTTAGAATTTTAAGCCTTTTTCATTTTTTTCTGCTTGAAGTAGTAAATACGTCTGCGCGGGAAGAAAATTAAAAAATCTTTTAAAATTCTAACAACATACCAACTCTTATGCATCCTTTGAAATAATTCCGCAATTAATTTTTGGAATTTTCAACGGCTTTAAGCACGTAAGCCAAATCTCTGATAGGAGCTTGCAGGACCTGCGCTGACTGGGCAACCACGCCGTAAAGCGCGCCGGCAAGTTTGGACAAGTTATCAGTTTTGCTTCCTATTGAAGCCAGCTGCTTAACCTGCGCCTCACTGTACCAGACCCCGTCGCAAAAACAGGACCTGAGCTTCAAAGCCTCAAACTTTTTTGAGAAATCAACAAGCTCTTTTGCTACGGCGGCCACGTCCCCGCCCACGGCTATCGCCGTAGGGCCCTGGAACAGTTTAGCGTCCGCGCCTTCTATGCCCGCGTTTTTAACCGCAAAGCCGACTATGGAGTTCCTTTCCACCCGGAATTTAGCGCCGGTGGGAGCAAGAACGGTCCTCAGTTCAGCCATATCGCCGAATTTCAAGCCCTGGTAGGACACGAAAAACAGTACGCCTGCGGTTTTGATTTCTTTAGATAAGTTTTTTGACTTTTCTACTTTTTGTTCTTTTGTCAGGTTCATTATTTACCTTTACTGCTTTCGGGAATAATCCCGAAATCCGAAGGCGTTTACCGTCGTAAAATTTTCCGTTTTTTCAGAACAGAAAACGACAGCTAAAGACATTCCCTCTCAGTTTAATACCAAGGGGAAAGTCTTTTGCAGCGCCAAAATCTTTTACTGCTTGTACAACCTTTAAATTATTATACCAATTACGCCGCTTAAACGCAACAAATTTGTTCCGCAATTGCCGGCGCGGAAAACTATAATATATTTATATTAAATTTGTTATAATATATTTGCAGTAAATTTTTAGGGGGGGTATTATGAAAAAACAGGTTATTATAGCCGTTGTTCTCCTGCTGGTTATTTTCGGGCTGTTCTGGGCGTGGAGTCACTATTCAATGGGCAGGTCAACGACAATAGGAACGCTGACCGCTCCGGCTCCGGCGCGAAACACGCAGCCGGCTGCAGGCGCAAACTACTAAGCCCGCGGTTTTATATTGTAAGAATAAATACTCTCTTGCTGCAAAGAGAGTATTTATTTTGTAAAATTTGCACCCGGGAGCTTTATGCGACAAAATAATTTTACGCAAAAAATAGGCTTTGTCCCGTAAATTCACAGCGGTCAAATTATTTTTTAACTTTGCTGAACAGGTAGCGGCCGCGTTTGCTGCCTTTGGCCAGCCAGTCCAGCTGCGTTATGGCGCGGGCCGGGCAGAGGTTGAAACATAATTCGCACTGCTGGCAGCCCTCGTGCCAGACGGGACTGCCGTTTCCCATGGTAATAGCCTGCACCGGACAGGCTTTGGCGCACGCGCCGCAGGACGTGCAGGCGTCTGACGTTTTCCACCACTTCCACCCGCGCGGGATTACCACTTTGCGGAAATATTTAAACATCAGTCTGTAATGCAGTCTTAAAAACCACGGCGTTCTGAAAGCGCGCATGTTTGACTTGCCCGCCACAATGTCCGCCGCCAGACGGCCGAGAGTGCGCTCCGCTATATTTACCAGCCGGTGCGCGTTTTCCGGCGGCATGGGGTTTGTGTAAACGGTAAAGCTGTTTGGCATAAGGATTGTGGTAGCGGTGGTAATATTATATTTTTTGCGCCATAATATTTTCTTGGCTTTTGACAAAGCCCAGCCCACGTGCAGTTTATTTGCGAAAGAAGTAAACACGCATATTTTTTTGCCGCTTAAACGCGGCATGCTCTCAAGCCACGTCTGCACGGCCGGCGGCATGCCGAAGCCGTAAATAGGGTAACAGAAAATGAAAGTCGTATAACCGTTAAGTTTATCGTAATCGTAGCCCAGAATTTTATCAACGTCGGCAGACTGGCCCAGTTTGACAAGGCTTTTTTGCAGCGTTTCCGCTACAAAGCGCGTGTTGCCGCTGCCCGAAAAGTATAAAATTATATATTTTTCCATATTTATATTTTAACTTATTTTGAAAATAAGGCCCAGAAAAATATGGGTATTTTTACACCAATAAACTGGGTCTTTCGGCCCATGTTAAATTAATGGATAATATAATATATTTAAAATATGAAAATATTTAAAACCGCGGTCCTGCTTTTCTTTTTTTGTCTTCCCGCCGCAGCGCAGGACGTCAGTTATCTGCCCGTTTTGCAGAAAGCGCAACAGACCCTTAATAAATACCGCACTGAACAGATTCAAAAAAAAATTTCTTTGCCGCCGTCCTGGTTTTGGTTTGCGGACGAAAACCAGTCAAGACAATTTATAGACCGCCACAAATATATTTTTCAGGATAACCCTGATTACTGGAAAGCTATGTTTGAAATTTTTGACAAAAGCGCGGTCTCGCTATTCGGCGAAAACCATACAAATCCCGTGCCCAGATACAAGACTCTTTTCGCTATAATGGTCTATAACGAAAGATACCCGGATAACCGCGTGACGGATATTTTTCTTGAACGGTCCCCCGTGATGCAAGAGTTTCTGGAACTTTTGGCAAAAAGATTAAAACCTTTTAAAACGCTTAAACAAAAGGACGATTTCTGCTGGTCGCTTTATGACCTTGAGAAAAACTATTTTGAAGCCACGGACGTAAAATTATGCCAGCTTATAGCGCGCGGCGTAAACATATACGCCGCCGACCTGGACACCTGCTATCCAGAAAACGGCAAAGCGTGCTGCGGCATTTTCGGCGCGCGCATAGCGGGCACTGACCTGCTGCCCATTGAGCGGGACGGAGTATCTTTAAGAAACTGCGCCATATGGAATAAAATGAAAGAGATTATCAGCAAAAGAGGCGGTAAATTCGTCTTCTTCGGCGGCAGCGCGCACATTGGCTGCGGCGCCACAAACTCTACGGTGACCCTGAACGAAATTATATCCGCCGATTTTCCTGATTTAAATATATACACCGTAATCCACGAGGGCGGCAAAGAATATGACAAACAAAATTACGAAATTCCCGCCGTCTGCGAAAATTGCGCAAGCGTCATTGCGCGCAAGGGCGATAATTTAAATATAAAAACCGTTCCGGTCACTGACTGGCGCAAATTTGCGGACAAAGAAAAAATTGTTTTTATATATCTCGGCGAAGGTCTTAAGAAAGAAAACCCGGGTATGTACAAAGACCGGCCGGCGGATTTTGTAATCGTATACCCGCCGGACATGGACTATTAAAACCGTCTTTTAAATATTCCGGACTGTTTTTTTTTGCAACATTTTCTCCGTCGTTAAATATAATGGTCAGGCGCTGTTTTTTAGATTATAACCTGTATATAATATTAAGTATGAAAAAAATTATAAACGGGTTTACGCTCATTGAGCTTCTCGTGGTCGTTCTTATTATCGGCATACTGGCCGCCGTCGCGCTGCCGCAGTATACGAAAGCGGCGGAAAGAGGCAAGGCGTCGGAAGCTCTGATAATGGGCAAGGCAATAAGAGACTCGCTGGACAGATACGCGCTGGCAAACGGCGCGTGGCCGGATACTTTTAACCCGGACGATCTTGACATTTCTGTGCCGCCAAACGCCTCTTTTACCGGCGGGGTAATGAAATTGAACAGATTCTCTTACAGCTATTCTGGTCTGGGCACCGGAAAAAACGTCCTTTACGTGCCGTCAACAAAACCTCTGAGCGACGGTTCCGTTATATGGTTTGATATCTATGCGGTATCAAACAGCGGCAAAATCCACTGCAACGCCGTAAGCGGCACAAGGGCGGAGCAAATATGCAAAACTTACGGAAAATTTGACGCGGTAAGCGGCACCCACATGAGATACCGTCTGTAACAACTTTTTAAAACCGTCTTAAATCTTGCCGCCACGGAAGCTGCGCAATTTTTTGTTCTAATCATTTTGCATGAGAAAAAAGTATTTTGGATATACACTTTCACTCGGCAGCCCAATTATATATATTATCGTTATGATTAAACAAAAAGCGGGTTTTACTTTAATAGAGCTTCTCGTGGTCGTTCTTATTATCGGCATACTGGCCGCCGTCGCGCTGCCGCAGTATACGAAAGCTGTTGAAAAAAGCAGGGCTGCGGAAGCGATAATTCTGATAAAAGCGTTAAGAGACGCCCAAAGACTTTATTTTTTGGAAAACGGCGTTTTTGCCGCCGACATAAATGACCTTGTGATCCAAACGCCCGGGACCGATACCAATTACTACGGCGTAGCAAAAGCGACAAAAAATTTTACGCTGGTCGCGCACGACGTGACCACTCCGGCCACAGCCCATATACAAGCGCAGAGAAGCGGGTTGAATTATTACATAGCCGTTTATTTGGCGACGGACAGAATTAACTGCGTGGCGGCAAATTCCAATCAAAAAGGTCTTGATTTTTGTAAGCAGTTAGGCGGCGCGCCAATCGCCTGTCCGGAAGCAGGATATACATGTTTTCCGATGTAATAATTTTTTAAAACCGTCTCAAATCCTTCGGGTAAAAAACCCACTCGGGCGTGTTTACGGCGCCGTCTTTAAGCTCGTACCACGGGCTTATTTTTTTGTATAACGGGTTTTGCAGAATCTGCGTTTCCTGCGCGGGCATGTAACTTTGCGCGAGCATATAAACTTTTTTTCCTTCCGCGTTTACCGCCACGTCAACCACCGTTTCCGCGTGGCCGTAACGCAGCAGGCCGCCGCTTGTCTGGACAAAAACGTCCCCCGCGCGCATATCTTTAAAATTTTCCACGGGTTTTAATTCATTGTAAAGAGACGTTGTGTTTGCGTAAGCAAAAACCCAGTCCATATATTTTAAAAACTTCGCGTAAGAGTAATCCCTGTTCGCGTAATCTTTAAAATACCGCGGTTTGTTGTCTGAGACAAAATTAAATTTTATTTCGTCAAACTTTTTTTGCTTAAACAGCCACTCCCCGCGCAGCCGCATAACAGCGTCCGCGCACTGCTGCAAATCTTTCGGCGAAATAGGCATGTCAACAACGGCCGCGTAAACGCCGGGCGCGTATTTCTCGGTTCCGTCGTAATATTTGACGTAACTGCCCGCGGGTTTTAAAGGGAGATTACGCAGATACGCGGCAAAAGAATCCGGCGCAACGGCCGCGCGCGCGTAACCCGCCGGCGGCGGAAAACGCTGTTCAAGCGTGTCCGCCGCGGCGGCCTGCGCAATAAAAATTAAAGACAAAACAGCAGCGTATTTTTTAAACATTTCCGGTCTGCACGTTAAATTTGCCGTCGTAATATTTATAAGATTTAGGCGTAAAGCGCAAAATGCAGTAATCCGCGCCGTCTCTGCCCTGCGGATAATACATTTTCCAGCTGTCATGCCAGAAGCCGTCTTTGGTTTTTTTATCTTTCTCTTCTTCAATGACGCCCAGCAGCAGCGCGCCCTCAAAAGTCTGCGGGTCGGTCATGTAGACAGACGCTTTGTTGTTTTTCTTAATCTGTTTCATTTTTCCGCTGTGCTCGTTGGTGGTAAAATAAAAAATGCAATCCCCATCTTTAAACCTGCCTTTCAAATGCGGGCAGATTTGCGCGTTGCGCAAATTAAGCATGGCCCGCACTTCCGGCGTGCCGTCTTCCCCCACGGTACAAAGGTCTATAAACGGCAACAGCGGGAACAACTTTGTTATTTCTTTTTTAATCATACTCCCTCCAGCTTAAACCTAAGTCTTAAACGGCCGTTCTCGTAATTCCAGCTGAAAATTTTTATTCTGCCCGACTCGGACGTGTTTTTGACGTGCGCCCCTATGCACGGGCAAACGTCGTAATCCCCCACGAAAATCATGCGCAGTTCTTCTCCGGCGGAAAATGGAAGCCTGCTTAAATCGGCAATCTTTGCGGCTTGCGCGCGCGGCATAAATTTTATTTCCACCGGCAGATTTTTGGACAAAATCTCGTTTACTTTATTTTCTATTTCCGCGACCTGCGCCGCCGAAGGGGCGGAGGGCAAAATATAATCGCACTTGCTTTTGTCCTTTTCTATATGCGCGTTTACGCTCCTGGGGCACCCGAACATTTTTACCATGGTTCCGTTAAGCACGTGCTCCGCCGTGTGCATGGGCGCGTAATAATCTTTTTTGGGTTGTTCCATAATTTATTTTAAAATATTTAGAGCTTAAAATGATAGAATAATTTCCATGAAAACAATAGGCGTCTTGGGCGGCATGAGTTTTGAGTCCACAATTTATTATTACCGTATAATAAACGAGGAAGTCAACCGCCGCCTCGGCGGCTTGCACTCTGCAAAAATTATGCTGAGCTCTCTTGAGTTTGAGGAAATAAGACAGCTGCAGCAGAAAAATGACTGGGGAAAAGCCGCGGAAATTTTAGGCTCCCACGCTAAAAAACTGCAAACCGCGGGCGCGGAGCTTATTATTGTTACCACAAACACAATGCACAAAATAGCGCGGGAAATTGCGGCCGCAGTCACCATTCCGCTTTTGCACATAGCCGCGCCCACGGCGGCGGTCATAAAAAAAGACGGATTAAAAACCGTCGCACTTATAGGCACAAAATTTACCATGGAACATGATTTTTATACAGGATATCTTGAAAAAGAAGGTTTAAAAGTCATAACGCCGGACGAGGAAAGCCGCAATATTATCCACGATATAATTTTTGACGAACTCTGCAAAGGGATTATAAAAGACGAGTCCCGCAAAAAATACGAAAAAATTATTAATGATTTAAAACGCGCCGGCGCGCAGTGCGTAATTTTGGGCTGCACTGAAATCTGCATGCTGATAAACAAAGCCGAACTGCCGGTTTATGACACCACTAAAATTCACGCCCTTGCCGCGGCGGACGCGGCGTTAAAATAAAACCCGCGGTTTTTGATAAAATATTTTTATGAACAGAAAAATTTTATTGCGCAGGCGCGGAATAAGCGTACTGGGGATTATAGGCTGGATTTTTGTGATAGCCGTAATAGCGGGTCTTGTCGTCCCGCCAATACAGCGCGCGCTGGCGCGCGAATGGGCCGGCCAGATGGAAGCCCTTATAGCGGACACTGTTAACGCGCAGGAAAAATATTTTGCGGCCAATAAAAAATATTCTCTGAAATTTGCGGATTTAGACGCGCAGATTGAAAGCCCGTCAAAACCGCCGGTTTCAAACATAGGCCTCGTCGTGCCGACGGAGGATTCCGTCAAATCTTTCCCGTATTATGAAATTTTAATAAACACGCTGCCGCCGTCCCAGTTTGAGTCCGTCACCGGCGTGCTGACCGCGGGCCACTACCGCGCCGGCGGGCTTACTTATGTGCTCAAGGATTTAAGAGACGGCCACATACCGCTGAAAAAAATATTATGTTTTGAGGTGGACGATTACCGCTTTCCCGCCAGGCCGGGCGGATTCTGCGAGGGCGTTTTGGGTTATAAATATATTTATACGTCAAAATTCTGGTTCGCCAGATTTTATGAAAAGCCCGAGCCTTTGAAGCCCGCCCAGGCCGCGCAACCCGACCAGCCTTCGGCGCAGGCGCAGCCCGCAGTTCCGGCGGCGGTTGTTACCCAGCCCGCAACTGCGCCCGCAGCAAAACCAGCGCCTAAGAAAACAACAAAAAAGGTTGTAAAAAAATCTTAAAGATGTATACTATTTAGAGAAGCAAATTTTTTAATTCATAAACACAGGGGGTGGCAAATATGGGATGCGGATGCGGGTGCGGCGGCGGCAAAAAAGAGATTAAACATTCTCCTAATTGCAAATGTACGCCGCAACATCATTGCGGTTGTTTTGACGGAAAACCTTGCAAATGTAATTAAAAAAATCCCTTCTGAAAAAGAAGGGATTTTTTATTTAAAACCTGAATATGTTTATTTGAAGCCAATCTGTCCGCCTGCCGTTTTAACGTCCGCAACGGCTTCATTATATTTTTTATTGTCTTTCGCTTTCACAAAAAAATCTTCGGAGGGGGAAGAAGCCGTTGTTTTGCCGCCCGCCGCGGATATCACGTTCAAAATATCTATATATTTTTCTCTGAAATTCTTAAAGCTGCCGTCCTTTATGCGGTCAGCCGCCGCGTCCGCCGGAGAATAACCGCCTCTGTTTTGCGCGTTTACGTTAAAGGAAAGTTTGCCCAGCGAAGGCGTTAAAAGGACGTCATAATTGTCCTTCTGCGCTTTCTGCAAAACGCCGTCCATTTCCTGCCGGAAATTTTTATCTGCGAAAATTTTCACCATGGTCAGGTTGCCGGTTTCGGCAAAGGTGTAAAAAGGAGTGGCGTTATCATTGTCATACACGCCGTCAAACTTTATGCCAAGCTTTTTAATGTCGTTTAACACGATAAGCGCGTTAAGAATTTTAACGCCTTCAAAATTATCGCAGCCGAGAAGGTTATATACGGGCGTTCTGCCGTATTCGTCGCGGCCGTATTCTTTAGAGAAGAAAGCCCAGAGATTTTTATCGCTCGTTTTCAAGATAAGCTTTCTTACGTTTTCGTAATTACAGCTGTTGACGGCGTCATGCATAGCATTGCCTTTAAAAAGAGACTGCGAAAAGCCCGCGGCCGCCGCGCACAATATCACAATTAACGCACATGTTTTTTTCATAATTATTCTCCTGTGTATTAATAATACAAGTAAAAAGATATTTCCGCAAGGGTCTAAAGACCTATTCTCTTTTAATCTAAAAAGATTATGCCGGAATTATTTTAAATATTCTATTTCCAGACGTTAAATATAATAGGTAAGCGCTGTTTTTTAGATTAGAACCTGTATATAATATTTAAATGGGAAAAATTAAAAACGGTTTTACGCTCATTGAGCTTCTGGCGGTTGTTCTTATAATAGGAATTCTGGCGGCCATAGCTTTGCCGCAGTATACAATCTCCGTAGAAAAATCCAAAGCGGCCGAGGGGCTTACAAATTTAAAATCTTTAATACAGGCCTCGGAAATTTATTATTTGGAAAACGGCCAATACCCGGAACTTGCCGACTGGGACGCCCTGGTCATACAATTCCCCGGCGAAAGAGAATATTATGCTTCCATTGACGGCGACGTCTGGAAAAGCGGCGACTGGCGGTATTATCTGAGTTACGGCTCAAGCCGGCAGGTGTGGGCCCGCATGGGAAAAGCCGGGGAAAAATATTATTTCAGTTATAATCCGACGGCAAAAGAATATCTGTGCGGAGTATATAAAACCGAAGGTTCCAAAAACCCTAAGCTTTATGAAAAAATCTGCGCGGCTTTCTGCGGCAATAATAATTTTACCGAAGGCAGTGACAGAGCAACCTGTAAAATTAAATAAACCCTCGGGCAGCAAATAACAGAGATAAAATAAATCTATAAATGCGGCGCGGCACTGCAAAAGACGCCTACTTACAAAAAAGATATAATATTTTTGTACACGGAGATACGCATGAAAAAAATTCTTTTTTTGCTTCCGCTTTTTATCTTGCTGGCGGGCTGTAATGACACGAACAAAAATATTAACACAGGGGCCGACATGAACGATACCGAAAAATTTATAGCGCAGTTTAAAAAACAGTCCGGCGTCAAAGAACTTGACGGCGGCATTTTGGTGCAGACTATTAAAGAAGGGCAGGGCGTAACGCCCATAGCCAGCAATACCGTCAAAGTGCATTATACCGGCACTCTGGTAAACGGCAAAGTTTTTGACAGTTCCGTGGCGCGCGGCGAGCCGGCGGAATTTCCGTTAAACCAGGTTATTTCCTGCTGGACAAAGGGCGTCGCGCAAATGCGTAAAGGCGGAAAAGCAAAACTTGTCTGCCCCGCGCCTACGGCGTACGGGGACAGAGCCGTGGGCCCTATTCCCGCCAACTCCACGCTTGTTTTTGAAGTGGAACTTTTGGATATAAAATAATTTAGACAATAAAAAAAGCCGCCGCGTTAAAATAAAACGCGGCGGCTTTTTTATCTCTAGATTAAAACAGGACATGCGCACATAAACTTATCAGCCAGTCCTAATCCTATAAATCCAATAGCCACATATACCAATAACCCGATTATCAAATCCCCGGTAAACAAAAATATAAATATGTTTTTTTGCCGAGAAAGAATCATTCTATAAATAAAAAAATTTTTAGCAAGTCCGAGTATAAAAAAAATTGAAATGTTTATAGCTATGACAAAAGAATGGGAACCGCAATAACACCCCTTCATAAAAATTAAAAGAAGCCAAAAATAAAGAAAGGTTACTGCAAAGGAAAGAACAAATTAGAAAGCAAAGTATAAATAAAACTTTTTCATGTTTTTATTATACAAAAAAGGGGAACTTATGAGACTGACGGCGATCTACTCTGACAACGCCGAATTGGGCGTTACTACCATTGACCCTGAAGAGCTTAACTGCCGTGTTCGGAATGGGAACGGGTGTTGCCTCTTCGGAAATACCATCAGTCTAATAAGTTCCCCAGTTATAATTACTAGAGAAATCGGATATATTTAATGCTTGCCGTTTAGATTAGCAGTCTTTTTGAAAACAAATATTTTCAGAAAGCTCTAAAACATATGTGGTCCGCCTTCGCTTCGCTATGGCGTGGCCGATTTTTTACTATGTAAAAAATCGGTGGGAGAAGGACCGCCTCATCAAGCATTAACTCTACGCGGTTTATTCCTTCTCGCCATTTCACTTGCTACATCACAAGTGAAAAAATTTTATCTCCTCTTCGGACTTACCCCTCACCCCTGCCCCTCTCCCGCAAGGGGCGAGGGGAAAAACACGCGTTTTTCCTGTCTGCCTTATTGGGACAAGGGGAAAAGCGAACGGCGCTTTCCCGAAAAGTTATTTAGAAAACCAAACGATTTTGTTTTATGGTCCCGCCTACGCTTTCGCTGCGGCGGGGAACTTTCGTTCTCAAAGCCAAAATTGTGTGCCAATCATGTTCGCCTGCGCGCTTACGCGCTTCGGCGGAACCTGACGGAATTTAAGAATACGGCCAAGCCAAACGACCTATTAGTACTGGTTAGCTGAACGCGTTTCCGCGCTTACACACCCAGCCTATCAACCCGGTAGTCTTCCGGGGGTCTTAATAGCACTTAACGTGCTTGGGAAACCTTATCTTGAGGCGGGTTTCACGCTTATATGCTTTCAGCGTTTATCCCTACCGAACACCGCTAATCTGCTATGCCCTTGGCAGGACAACAGATATACAGGAGGTTCGTTCATCCAGGCCCTCTCGTACTATGGACAACTCCTCTCAAGTTTCCTACGCGCACAACAGATAGAGACCGTACTGTCTCACGACGTACTGAACCCAGCTCACGTACCACTTTAATGGACGAACAGTCCAACCCTTCCCACCTGCTTCAGCGGGAGGATGTGATGAGCCGACATCGAGGTGCCAAACCGAGCCGTCGATGTGAACTCTTGGGCCCGATCAGCCTGTTATCCCCAGGGGAGCTTTTATCCGTTGAGCGATGGCCCTCCCACGAGGTACCACCGGATCACTATGTCCTACTTTCGTACCTGTTCGGCCTGTCAGCCTCACAGTCAAGCTCCCTTCTACCATTGCGCTCAGTGGCCGATTTCTATTCGGCCTGAGGGAACCTTGGAACGCCTCCGTTACTCTTTAGGAGGCGACCGCCCCAGTCAAACTGCCCGCCTGCCACTGTCCCCAACCCGGTTTCACGGGTATAGGTTAGAATCACAATTCCCAAAAGGCGGTATTTCACTGGCGCCTCAGCAACCTCCTCAAAGGCTGCTTCAAAGGCTCCCGCCTATTCTACGTATTAAAAATCATAATCCAATAACAAGTTACAGTAAAGCTCCATAGGGTCTTTTCGTCTTGTTGCGCGCAGCAAGCGTCTTCACTTGCACCACAATTTCGCCGAGCCCATCGTCGAGACAGCGGCTTCTTTGTTATGCCATTCGTGCAGGTCGGAACTTACCCGACAAGGAATTTCGCTACCTTAGGACGGTTATAGTTACCGCCGCCGTTTACCGGGGCTTAAGTTCACCGCTTCACTTGCGTTGACGGATCCCCTTGACCTTCCGGCACCGGGCAGGCATCAGGCCCTATACATCATCTTGTGATTTCAGCAGAGCCCTAAGTTTTTGTTAAACAGTCACGAAGCCCAATTCACTGCGGCCTTTGCACGGTATATTGCTATACCGATTCTGAGGCACTCCTTCTTCCGAAGTTACGGAGCTAGTTTGCCTAGTTCCTTGACGATGGTTATCTCGCGCGCCTTAGGATTTTCACCCCATCCACCTGTGTCGGATTACGGTACGGTTATAGTGCGAACTCCCCACGAAGTTTTTCTTGGCAGCGTAGTTGGGCCGTTTCGCTGTATTGCTACAGCTACCCTTGACCTTCGGCTTAACAGCCTGACGGATTTGCCTGTCAGACAACGCCTATGGTTTAGAACCGGAACAACCTTTCTCCGGCCGGCTTACCTTTCTGCGTCCCTCCCTGAGTTATGACGCGCACACTATAGTTCAGGAATATTAACCTGATGTCCTTCGCCTACGCCTTTCGGCCTGAGCTTAGGCCCGACTGACCCTGAGCCGACGAACGTTGCTCAAGGAAACCTTAGATTTTCGGCGGGAAGGATTCTCACCTTCCTTATCGCTACTTATTCCAGCATTCTCACTTATTAACGCTCCAGCACTCCTTACCGGTATGCCTTCACTGCTGTTAATAACGCTCCCCTACCACTGCAATCGTCCGAGGACAATCACAATCCCTAATTTCGGTAATATACTTAGCCCCGAGTCATCTTCGGCGCGGATTCACTCGACTAGTGAGCTATTACGCACTCTTCAAAGGATGGCTGCTTCTAAGCCAACCTCCTAGCTGTTTAAGTAAATCCACATCCTTTACCACTTAGTATATATTTTGGGACCTAAATTGAGGGTCCGGGCTGTTTCCCTTTTGCTCGTGAAGCTTATCCCTCACGAACTGACTGCTGTAATGTTCGCCGCAGTATTCGGAGTTTGACTGACGTCGGAAAGAGGGTCGCTCCCCCTAGATCAACCAGTGCTCTACCCCTGCGGGTTAAATTACAACGCTAGCCCTAAAGCTATTTCGAGGAGAACCAGCTATCACCAAGTTCGATTGGCCTTTCACCCCTAACCCCACCTCATGTAGGAACTTTTCAACGTTCAACACTCCGGACCTCCATTCTCTGTTACGAGAACTTCATCCTGGACAGGGTTAGATCACTTGGCTTCGGGTCTAATATGACGAACTAATCGCCCTATTCGGGCTCGCTTTCACTACGGCTCCGGGCCTATACAGCCCTTAACCTTGCTCGTCACATTAACTCGCTGGATCATTCTTCAACAGGCACGCCGTCGCGCATTCCATATTGCTATGGCATAGCGCTACGACAGCTTGTAGATGTACGGTTTCAGGTTCTATTTCACTCCCCTTCCGGGGTTCTTTTCGCCTTTCCCTCGCGGTACTGGTTCACTATCGGTTGCCAGAGAGTATTTAGGCTTGGAGAGTGGTCTCCCCGAGTTCCTACCGGATTGCACGTGCCCAGTAGTACTTAGGAACTTGTTAAGAGTCTGGTAAATTTTCGCTTAAGGGACTGTCACCCTCTTTGGTTGGACTTTCCAGACCATTCAGCTAATTTCCAGATTGGTAACTCTTTGTGTCTAACACGAACAAGCCCTGTAACCCCAACCCACGCACGATATACACTATCTTTGACGGCTGACGGGTTTTAATTTTTGGCAAATTTTGTATTTTTTTGCTCCTAACGTACTCCAGTACGCGTCGTCGCAAATAAAATTCAAACTTTGCTCAAAAATTAAAACAAGATTCTTACGACTTGCGCTTTAAACGCGCATTTTTAAGAACTTGCTTTACTCGTCCCCCGATAATATATACAGTGCGGGAGTTGGTTTGGCCTTTTCCGCTTTCGCTCGCCACTACTAACGGAATCTCTTTGATTTCTTCTCCTCCAGGTACTGAGATGTTTCACTTCCCTGGGTTGTCTTCTGTAACCCTATTTCAAATTCCGAAGAACTTGCATTCAGATTACGATTTACGGGCTCTCACCCGTAACGGTTTCCCGATTCAGAAATCCCCGGATCAAAGGATATTTGCTCCTACCCGAGGCTTATCGCAGCTTATCACGTCTTTCATCGACTTCTGGCACCAAGGCATTCACCATACACCCTTGTAGCTTGACCATATTCTTAAATTCCACCGCTTTCGCGATGATTTTGAATTTTGGTCTTTGAGTTTTTGCTAGATAACTATCTAATTATCTTTACTTCTTCTTTTGGTACTTCTCGCTATTGTGTATTTCGGCGATACAAACAACATATCGCCTAGTGCTGTGTATTCCCTGCGCGGGAATAAACAGACGCTTGGTTTTCTAAATTTACAATTTATTTTCCGTACTGCCAACGGGTCCGCCACGTTAGAGGTTTTGCCGTTTTTACGGAGATTTACCGGAAAAGATTGATTGTAGTTTATATCCGATTTTCAAAGATCAAAAAATTTGACGCAATCCGCCGCGGCTTTCGCTGCGACGTGATTTCACATTTGCATATGACAGATTTGCCGGCCTTCGCTTCGCTACGGCGCGGCACTTTTTAAAACGAAGTTTTAAAAAAGTGGAGCTGGTCGGGATCGAACCGGCGACCTCCTGCTTGCAAAGCAGGCGCTCTCCCAGCTGAGCTACAGCCCCATAAGTAAAGTGGGCCCGGGTGGGATCGAACCACCGACCTCACGCTTATCAAGCGTGCGCTCTAACCAGCTGAGCTACGAGCCCATAGTTAGATTGCATAAAAATGCACTCTCATAATACTGTCATTTTTAATGTGCGAGTGGCCAACCTGAATCAAATGACGTCTAATCAGACGTCCCGTTATCAGATACCGACCTATTCTTTTCCGCTCTGCTTTTGAACCCGCCTTCGCTTGCGCTTCGGCGTGGTTCTTTTTTTGCAAAGCAAAAAAAGAATAAAGGAGGTGATCCAGCCGCACCTTCCGGTACGGCTACCTTGTTACGACTTCACCCCAATTACTAATCACAACTTGGGGCCCAGACAACCTGAGCACTTCTGTTGCGATTAACTTTCGTGGTGTGACGGGCGGTGTGTACAAGACCCGGGAACGTATTCACCGCAGCGTGCTGATCTGCGATTACTAGAGATTCCGGCTTCATGCAGGCGAATTGCAGCCTGCAATCTGAACTGGGGCACAGTTTAGGGATTGGCTGGGCCTCGCGGCTTTGCTGCCCTCTGTGTGTGCCATTGTAGTACGTGTGTAGCCCTGGACATAAAGGCCATGATGATTTGACGTCATCCCCACCTTCCTCCACGTTATCCGCGGCAGTCTCCTGAGAGAACTCATTGCTGAGCAACACAGGATAGGGGTTGCGCTCGTTGCGGGACTTAACCCAACATCTCACGACACGAGCTGACGACAACCATGCAGCACCTCGGCTGGCTTCCTTGCGGATCGCCCCTGCTTTCACAGAGACTACCACCAGTCGTTCGAGCCCAGGTAAGGTTCTTCGCGTAGCGTCGAATTAAACCACATACTCCACCTCTTGTGCGGGTCCCCGTCAATTCCTTTGAGTTTTAACCTTGCGGCCGTACTCCCCAGGCGGATAACTTAATGCGTTAGCGGCGGCACGGAAGGGGTCGATACCTCCCACACCTAGTTATCATCGTTTACGGCTAGGACTACCGGGGTATCTAATCCCGCTTGCTCCCCTAGCTTTCGCACTTCAGCGTCAGTAAAGGCCCAGAAATCCGCCTTCGCCACCGGTGTTCCTCCAAATATCTACGCATTTCACTGCTACATTTGGAATTCCGATTTCCTCTGCCTCACTCAAGAACGCCAGTTTCCCCTGCAGTTTCCGGGTTGGGCCCGGAGATTACACAGAAGACTTAACATTCCGCCTACGCGCGCTTTACGCCTAGTAATTCCGAGTAACGCTCGCCACCTACGTCTTACCGCGGCTGCTGGCACGTAGTTAGCCGTGGCTTATTCGCAGAGTACCGTCATTTGTTTCTTCCCCTGCAAAAGGAGTTTACAATCCGAAAACCTTCGTCCTCCACGCATCGTTGCTGGATCAGGCTTGCGCCCATTGTCCAAAATTCCCCACTGCTGCCTCCCGTAGGAGTAGGGCCCGTGTCTCAGTGCCCTTGTGGCCGGTCGCCCTTTCAGGCCGGCTATCCGTCGTCGCCTTGGTGGGCCGTTACCCCGCCAACTAGCTGATAGACCATAAGATCGTCCTGGAGCGATAAATCTTTAATCTTTAAGCGATGCCGCCAAAAGATATTATGGGGTATTAGCTAACCTTTCAGCTAGTTGTTCCCCACTCCAGGGTGGATTTCTTATGTATTACTCACCCGTCTGCCACTAGACTTACATTGATATAATCTCAATAAGTCCCGTTCGACTTGCATGTGTTATGCACGATGCCAGCGTTAACTCTGAGCCAGGATCAAACTCTCCATTAAATTAATAACCGTTAAGCAGTCTCCTGCTTACCGGCCGTTAATCGTAACAGACAGTTGGTTGACTATTGGCTCTATATTATTATGAATTAACTTGGTGTTATATATAAGGTGTATATATAACATTTTTGTTTTTCGTTATTACTTCGTTTGAGAACCTGATACCGTTAATATCTTGAGATATTTTCTGTTTCAGGTTGCCCATTCGCACATTGCATCAAATTTTCAGAGAGCGAAATTTCCCCTCCGCTTTCCACCTTTCCGACGGAAAGCCAGGGAAATTTTTACTTTTTTCTAATAGTTGCTATTGAACTATAAGAATATTGTAACCAAATTTGTAAAGCTTGTCAAGCATTATTTTTTATCTTCTTGGGTTTTGCAAGAAGTTTTTACTTTTCTAATGCCCGCAGATTTTTGCTTCTTTATAAATTTCAAATCTGTTTTTAGGTACTTGTATATTTTACCAAAACTTATTTTGTTTTGTCAACAAATATTTTTACCGACGTAAAAAAGAGCGGACCTTTTCTTTTAACTTTACTTTTGACCGCATGCTTTAAGCAGCGGCGGTCAGAAAAGGTTTAATTAAAAACTTGTTTCCGCGTTATGCGGATATTAAGTATGTATAAAGTATAGCACAACTTTTTTTATTTGTCAAATCAATGTAGGACATCATAACATATGAGACTTTGGACAATTTTGGATTTGAGCGTGCGGGTGGTTTAAAATATATTGCATAGGGGTAATATACTTTAAGCCTTTGTGAACTCTTTGAGTATTGT
>JAIRUU010000049.1 GCA_031254225.1 Candidatus Elusimicrobium euhamitermitis | reverse complement strand
CCTTCCTTCGCCAATACCTTCGTCAACGCCGTCGTCAACGTCGTCTTGCCGTGGTCCACGTGCCCTATCGTCCCTACATTCACGTGCGGCTTGTTGCGGATAAATTTTTCCTTGGACATGTTTAATCTCCTGAATATTTATTGTTTAATAAAACAAAGCTGGGAATGGGAGTTGAACCCACGACCTTCTCCTTACCATGGAGATGCTCTACCAACTGAGCTATCCCAGCAAATTTTCGTCAACATGAAAATGTCAGACGACACCAGGGCCGTCCCTGCCCGACAACAGTAGCGGACGCAATTTAAACAGAACCGCCTTTGCGGTTCTATTCCCATCGCCCGCGTAGTTAAGCGGGCGATGGGAATCCCCTCCGGTAAAATTTCTGACGAAATTTTCCTACGGGCCGGACCTCGCGGTTTTTGCCTTGTATTTTGCAAAGCAAAATACAAACAAAAACATCGCTCCGGTCTTTCGCTTCCCAACGCAACGCAAAGCAGTTTGCGTTGCTTCGCCGCTTTTTTCAAAAGCGGGCGATGGGAATCGAACCCACGTCATCAGTTTGGAAAACTGAGGTTCTGCCATTGAACTACGCCCGCAAAGGACGTCTTTACAATTATACAAAAATTTAAAAAAACAAAAAACCCCGCGGGTTTGCGCCCGCGGGGTTTCATACGGTTTTTACTAAAACCTTGCGCCGAGTTTTAAGAGCAGACTTATAGACGTAAATTTATCGTCGCCGAATTTATCTCTGTCAATGGGCATATAAAAATATCTGCCTTCAAGTCCGAGCGTCCACTCCGGCCCCAAGTCAAACTCCACGCCGGCGCCGGTAAAAAACGAGAATCCGGTTTCCCCCGCGCTGCCTGCGCCGTCAGTATTAGACTGAAAGTCGCTTATTCCGGCAGCAACGGGTATATAAATCCTAGTTGGCATTTCCGGAAATAAATTCAGCCTGCCGGTAACGTGCCCGCCGAAAACTCTTGAGTTAACGGCCGCAGCCGCGCTGCTTTCTTTGCCGTAAGAAGCATAATTTATATCAATGCCTATGGAAAGCGGCGGCACAATATTTCTGACAAGTTCCGCGCCGAACATAGGGCCGGTCCTGCCCGGGGAAACTCCGCCAGCCGTCCAATCCCAATCCTGCGGCACGCTCATGCCGCCGTAAACTCCTATTCTGGTCTGCCCCGCTTCCAGCCCGTAATCTATGCCGGCATACGCAGCGGCCGCCATAAATATAAATACCCCCGCCAATAATTTTTTCATTTTATCCCTCCTCCAAAATCTGTCGCTTTATTATATAATAATACAATATGAGAAAAACTATTTATATAACGTTTGCGGCCGCGTTTTTATTGTTTTCATGCGCGCCCAAAACGGCTATAAGCAGGGACTATGATTTTAATAATGTCAAACGCATAGGCATACTGGCGTTTGACTCTCCGCCGCGCGGCTTACAGGGCGCGGAAAATATGTTCGCCAAATATCTCATACAAAACGGGTTTACCGTCGTTGAACGCGCCAGAATAGAGCAGGTGCTGGCCGAGCAGAATATGTCCGTCACCGGCTATATGTCGCCGGAAACGACAAAACTAATAGGCAAAATTTTAGGCGTTGACGTGCTTTTGATGGGCGAAATTACTTCTTATATTCCCGCCAAAACCACGCTTGCCATGGTTGAAACGCGCAATTTCCAGAGCACGCCCGTTTTCAGCGTGCAGAACGCTATGGGGCCGGACGGTAAAATTATACAAACCTCCGTTCCGGTAGGCCGCACGGTCAGCAGCCAGAGGGATGTCAGCCCGACGGAAGTCACAACATCCGCGCAGGTGGGCGTGATAGCAAAACTTGTGGACGTGCAGACCGCGGAAATTGTGTGGATAGGCACGGACACGGGGTCTGATTACAGCTCCCTCTCCGCGGTGGATACCGTGGCCAGGCGGCTTGTCAAAAAACTTGCCAAAGATATCAAAAGACTTCAAAAATGAAAGTAATAAATTTTTTAGGCGGTTTGATAAAAGCGGTCTTGCTGCTGTTTGTGCTTGCCGCGCTTTTGTTTACGATAAGCGAGACTTCTTTTGCCCCGCCCAACTTTAAAGTGGTTGCGGATTTTGCGTTTGAGTCCGCCGTAAAAACCGCGGAGCCTCTTAAAAAATATTTCCCGAAACCCAAACCCCTGCCGCTCATGCCGCCGCAGAATCAGGAGAAATAAATGTTAGACATAAAATTAATAGCCGCGGACGCGGAAGAGATAAAAAAAATAATTTCGCAGAGAGACCCTTCTTATGGCGCTATGATTGACCAGGCCGCGGTCTTAAACGCCGAATATAAAAAAATACTTGCCCGCGCGGAAGAACTGCGTTCAAAAAGAAACGAGCTTTCAAAACACGTCGGCGTTTTGCGGCGGGACAAACCGGCCGAAGCGGAAAAAATCATGGCGGAAGTTACGGACATGAAAAACGAAATGGCCGAAAAAGAAACTTCTCTTGAAGAATTTAAGAAAAAAATTGAAAACCTGCTGCTCAATATTCCCAATCTGCCGCACACAACCGTGCCCGCCGGCAAAAACGAGACGGAAAATAAAGAAGTGCGCCGCGTCGGCGCGGTACCGAATTTTAATTTTAAACCGCTGGACCATCACGCCGTCGGAGAAAAGCTGGGCATTTTGGATTTTGAAACCGCGGCAACGTTGTCCGGCAGCCGTTTTTCTCTTTTGCGCGGGGACGGCGCAAAGCTTGAACGCGCGCTCATAAATTATATGCTGGACATGCACGCCAAAAACGGTTATACGGAAATTGCGCCGCCGGCCGTGGTGAACGAAAACATTCTGGTCGGCACCGGCCAGCTGCCCAAATTCCGCGAAGATATGTACGCGCTGGAAGGCGAGCCCAAACAATTTTTAATTTCCACCGCGGAAATTCCGCTGACAAATTTAAACCGCGGCAAAATTTTACCGGCAGAGTCTCTGCCGTTAAAATACGTTGCCTGCACGCCGTGCTTCCGCAAAGAAAGCGGCGCTTACGGCAAAGACACGCGCGGACTGATACGCAACCACCAGTTTGACAAAGTGGAACTTGTAATGATTTCGGACCGGCAAAAATCTTTTGAATGTCTTGAAATTATGACGGCAAACGCGGAGGCTGTTTTGAGCGGCCTGGGCCTGGCGTACCGCACCGTCCTGCTTTGCACCGGCGACATGGGTTTTTCTTCCGCAAAAACTTATGATATTGAAGTGTGGATGCCGTCTGAAAATAAGTACCGCGAAATTTCTTCGTGCTCTGACTGCACGGATTTCCAGGCCCGCCGCATGAACCTGCGCTGCAAAACGGAAAACGGAAAACCGGAGTTTGTACACACGTTAAACGGCAGCGGCGTGGCCGTGGGCCGCACGCTGGCGGCTATTTTAGAAAACTGCCAGACGTCGGACGGTTCGGTCCTGGTTCCGCCGGCTTTAGTCCCGTATTTCGGCAAAGACAAGATTACCTCAAAATGAAAAAAATTCTGATTTTAACCGCTGTTCTTACTTTCTCTCTTGCCGCGCGCGCGGCGGAAACCGACGACAAACAAATGCAGGCCGACGTTATGAGATACGGCGCGGCGGGCATTGAGGCCGTATATAATCTTGATTTTAAAACCGCGCAGCAAAACATAGACATGGCTTTCCAAAAATATCCGAATCACCCGTACGCTCACTTCGGCAACATGTTAATAGCGTGGGGCAGATATGAATACGTCTATGAAAAAAGCAGCGACGAGCAGAAAAAAATTTTTGAGGACGTTTTGTCTTCGTCCATGGATGGCGTAAAAACCTGGCTCAAAACGCACCCGGATGATCCGGCGGCGTTCATGGCCCTCGGCGGCGCGTACGGAATTAAAAGCCTTTTTGCAATGAACAATAAAAGCTGGATAAGCGCGTATTTTTCCGGCCGCAAAGGAATAGGTTATATGCGGGACGCGCTTGCGGCCGACCCCGAATTTTACGACGCGTATTTCGGTTTAGGCATGTACGAGTATTACGCGGGGACTTTGCCGTCCGTCGTAAAAATCCTCGCAAAAATAGTTTCCATGAAAGGGGACCAAACCAAAGGAATAGAGTACTTAAATATATCCCGCGAAAAAGGGAACTTTACAAGGGACTCCTCCAAACTGCTGCTTGTTGAAATTTATCTTAACAGAATTTCAAAATATTATAATCCGCCGCTGGCGCTGCAATATATAAACGAAGTGTCCGGCAAATATCCCGCCAACCCGCTTATGCGTTTTGTCAAAATCATAGCGGAATATGAAAATAAAAATTATGACGCCGTGCTTGACGGCGGGCGCGTTTTTTTAAGCCGCATAGACAAAGAACCTTTTTATACCGAAATGTACATTCCGCGTTCTTACACGGCGATAGCGACGGCGCTTATGTCCAAAGGGGATTTTGAGGCCGCGGAGAAAACTTTGGAGGAAGCCAAGGAAAAATCTTTTGACAATACCGAAACCACGCGCTGGGCCGTCTGGAATCTGCTGCGCCTGGGCCAGAGTTACGACGCGCTTGGCCGCCGCGACGAAGCGGTAAAAATCTACAAACTGATTACGTCTCTGCCGCGCAGCTGGGAAATAGACGAAGAAGCCAAAAAATATATAAAAACCCCGTTCACCAAAGAAACCGAAATCGGCCCGCTGCCGCCGGTTTGATAAAAAATCCGTTTTATAAAAAGCGCTTTAGAAGGCCGTATATGCCGGTTTTAAACACGCGCTCCGCAATTTAAAAATCCCCGAGGATAACCCGCGGGGATTTTTTTACAACCTAAAAAAATAATAATTGTCAGCCGGCAGTTCTGTTGCCGCGGTTTTTAAGTTTCATTTTAAGAAGCGCGGCCTTTAGTTCAATTTCCGCGAGTTCAATATTTATGTCCGCGCCTTTGCCGGAAAGAGACGCTTTTGCTTTGGCCGCTTTTTGCTTTTCTTCTTCCAAATCAATTTCGCTTTCCAGCGCGGCTTCTTCCGCGAAAACAAAAACGTCGTCCTTAAAAATTTCCGCAAACCCGCCGAATATGGCAAACTCGTTGTTCTCGCCGTTATCGTTATAATGCAAAATTCCGGCGGAAAGCTGGACAACGGCCTTTGCGTGGCCGGGCAAAATACCCATCTCTCCGCGGTAGGCCGGCAGGGCCACAAAATCCACGGCCTTGTTTTGCACAACGGGCTTCTCGGGAGATAAAATAGATAAATTTAATTTTTTGTCAGACATTATAAAATTCCGTCCTAAGAGTCATCCTGAGCCGCCGCAGGCGGCGTTAGGATCTTCCTTTATAATTTGTTAATAATTGTAGTTCCTTACGCCCTTTCAGGGCTCAGGATGACTTTTTTATAACAACTCTATTCCTTCGCTTTAGCCAAAACGTCCTCTATTCCGCCGCACATGAAGAAAGCCTGTTCGGGAATATTATCATACTCGCCGTCAATCAAGCCTTTGAAAGCTTTTATAGTGTCCGCCAGTTTGACGTATTTGCCAGGCCTGCCGGTAAATTTCTCGCCGACAAAAAACGGCTGGGACAAAAATTTCTGTATCCTGCGCGCGCGGGCCACGATTTTTTTATCCTCGTCGCTCAGTTCGTCAATGCCTAAAATAGCGATAATATCCTGCAAATCTTTATACCTCTGCAAAATTTTTCTCACGCCCTGCGCCACTCCGTAATGCTCTTGTCCGATTACCCTCGGGTCCAAAATTCTTGACGTGGATTCCAGCGGGTCCACCGCCGGATAAATGCCGAGCTCAACCAGAGAACGCGCCAAAACCGTGGTCGCGTCCAGGTGCGTAAACGTGGAGGCCACGCCCGGGTCAGTCAAATCGTCCGCCGGAACGTAGACTGCCTGTATGGACGTGATGGAGCCTTTTTTTGTTGACGTAATTCTTTCCTGCAGCATACCGATTTCGGTATTTAAAGTGGGCTGATACCCGACGGCCGACGGCATGCGGCCCAGCAGCGCGGACACTTCAGAGTTTGCCAAAACGTAGCGGAAAATATTGTCTAAGAAAAGCAGCACGTCCTGCCCTTTTTTATCCCTGAAATATTCAGCCTGCGTGAGCGCTGTAAGCGCGACTTTTGCCCTCGCGCCCGGCGGCTCGTTCATCTGGCCGAAAACCAAAACCGTTTTATCCAGCACCGACGACCCGTCGGCAAGTTCCGCGCCTTTCATGTCAAGCCAAAGGTCGTTTCCCTCGCGGCTTCTTTCCCCCACGCCGCCGAAAACGGAACTGCCGCTGTGCTCGCGCGCGACGTTGTTGATTAACTCCATAATCAAAACCGTTTTTCCGACGCCAGCGCCGCCGAACAGCCCTACCTTGCCGCCTTTCATATAAGGCGCCAGCAGGTCAACGACTTTAATGCCGGTTTCAAAAATCTCAGGCGTGGTTTTTTGTTCCTCAAGCTTTGGCGGATTGGCGTGAATGGGCATAAATTCCGCGGCTTTAATATCGCCCGCATAATCAATGGGCTCGCCTAAAACATTCATCAGTCTGCCGCGGCAGCCGTCGCCGACCGGCACGCGCAAAACGTCCCCCGTGTCTTTAACCTGCGCGCCGCGGGCAAGGCCGTCCGTAGGAGAAAGAGCGACGGCGCGGACAATGTTGTCCCCCGTCTGCTGCGCCACTTCCGCCACAATTTTATTTTTGCCGAAAGTTATTTCAAGCGCGTTATTAATTTTGGGAAGTTCGCCTTCCTTAAATTCCGCGTCAATGACCGGTCCTATAACCTGCGTAACCACACCCGTACTCATAATTAATCCTCCAAAAACTTGCGCGCCGCGTTCCTTCTGCTTCGCTCCCGTTGGTCGCTTGGCTGGGAGTTAAAAATTTCTTCGGCTTTTGGGTAATTTTTTATTTTTTCGGGCCTCGCCGTACGCTTCGCCTTAAGTACTTGGTCGGCCCGAAGAAAATAAAAAATTCCCTCAAAATCCTGTGAAATTTTTTCTACAGACAACGAACTGCGGATACGGCAACAACATTATTTTATCATGCGTTTAATGCTTCAACGGCGCCGACGATTTCTGTAATTTCGTTTGTAATGGTCGCCTGGCGCACTTTGTTTAATTTCAGTTTTAGCGCGTCCGCAATTTCCTGCGCGTTCTTGCCGGCGGCGTCCATGGCGTTCATGCGCGCGGCAAGCTCCGCAGCCTGGGACTCAAGCAAAACTCTGTAAAGGCTCGCTTTAATATGGCGGAAAATCAAACCCAGCAAAATTGATTCTTTGTCAGGCTCGTACAAAAAATTTTCTTCTTCCTGCCCGTCAGTAAAATGCCCTTTTGAAAATTCAAAATTAAAAGGCAGAATTCTGTTCGTAACCAGATTCTGAACGCCCATTGACTTAAAATCATTGTAAATCAAATCAACTTCGCTAAGCCCCAGGGACAAAAATTTTTCAACCACCGCGTCCCCCAGCATATTGGCGTGGACGTAACCGGCTTTGGGAAAAATGCCGACGCTTTCATAAACAATTTCAACGTTCTGCGTTTTCAGGCGGCTTATAAAATCCCGCCCTTTTTTACCGACGACAAAAATATATATTTTCCGGTCTTTGCGTTCTTTAATAAAGTGCAGCGCGGCGCGCAGCAGCAGCGCGTTAAAAGCGCCGCACAAACCTTTGTCCGCGGTTACCAGAATGAGCCCTATATTTTTTTCTTCCGCCGGCGGAGCGGCAAAAAACCTGTTAAGATTTTTGTCTTTAAAATCGTCCCCGCCGCTTAAAATTTCTTTTCTAAGGTCGTCAATCAGCCCTTCCAGCCCGAGGGAAAACGGCCGCGCGGCAATCATGGAATTCTGCGCCCTTTTTATGCGCGCGGAGGATATCATCTTCATGGTCAGCATAATTTGCTCTGTTGACTGAATTGATTTGATGTTATCCCTGATATCGCGCAAACTTTCCATTTTATTTTCTCTTATTCAAAACTTCCACGTATTCGGCAATGCCTTTTTCCAAAGTGTAATCCGGCGCATAACCGGTTTTTTCTTTGGCTAGCGTAAGGTCGGCCTCCGTCTTAAGCTGAAAGAACGGATACGGATTGTCAATATATTCCGGCTCAAGTTTAAGACCCATGTTTTTGTTGAGCAGCGCGATAACGTCGTTATAAGACCGCGCTTTTCCGCTGGCCGCGTTTACAACGCAGCTTTCTTTTGCCGCAAGCGCGCACATGTTTGCCTTTACAATGTCTTTGATGTAAACAAAATCTCTCATCTGCTCGCCCATTTTAAAAATGCGCGGGCGTTTGCCCGATGACATCTGATTGTAAAGCTGGTACATCATGCTGGCGATATGCCCTTTATAATATTCGCCCGGGCCGTACACGTTAAAATAACGCAGCCCGACGATAACCATGTCGCGGTGGTCCGCCGCAAAATCGCGCGCGACGTTATCCATGACCGCTTTTGAAAACCCGTAAATATTTTCCGGCATGGGCGTCTGGGATTCCGTCATCGGGCACGGGTTTTGCCCGTACGTTCCGGCGGAGGACGCGTAAACAACGCGCTTAATTTCGTTCGCCGCGGCAAAGCAGAGAACGTTTTTAAAAGCCTCAACGTTAATTTCCATCATGCGTTTCTGGTCATGCACCGTTGTATCCGTGATGGCGGCTTCATGGAAAATCGCGTCAAAGTAAACGTCTTCCGGCATAAATTTAAAAATGTCCGCGGCGATAACGTCGCCTTTAAAACCCAGCAAATTTTTAAAATTGCTGGCGGAGAAATCGTCCATAATTGTAACTTCATGGCCCTGCTTTTGAAGTTCAAAAGCGATGTTGCTGCCGATGAAACCCGCCCCGCCAGTGACTAAATATTTTTTCTTGTCCATTTTGATACTCCTTTGAGTGATTTTCCAGGAAAATCACATTTATTCCATGCGCTGGCGCGCGCCGCGCTTCGCGTTCCTTCTGTGTCGCTCACTTCGTTCGCTTGGCTGTTTGTTGAAAAATTTCTTCGGCTTTTGAGCGCTTTTCAATTTTTCTTACGAACGACGGATACAACAACCAGCTACCCCTCCTCTCACTCAAGGAGAGAGGAAACTTATACCGCTTTTACCGGCGGCATAAAAATGTCTCCGAATTTCTTTAACGCCGTTTTTAGCTTTGCGGTTAAATCTTCCGTCAGCTGTCCGGCGTTTGCAAACTCTTCAAAAAGAGCTTTCTCTTCCGTCTTGAAATGAGTGATTAATTTCTGCTCGTACTTTTTAACGTCGCCCACGGGAATTGCATCAAGAAACCCGTTTGTGCCCGCAAACAAAATAAGCACCTGCTCGTCCGCGCCCATGGGTTTATACTGATCCTGTTTAAAAAGTTCGTTAAGCCGTGCGCCGCGGTTAAGCTGGTCCTGAGACTCTTTATCCAGCTCGCTGCCGAACTGCGCGAAAGCCTCCAGATCATGAAACTGCGACATATCTATGCGCAGCGTGCCCGCAACCGCTCTCATAGTTTTTTTCTGCGCGCTGCCGCCCACGCGGGATACTGACAGCCCGACGTTGACCGCAGGCTTCATGCCGCTGTGGAAAAGGCCGCTTTCCAGATAAATCTGCCCGTCGGTAATTGAAATGACGTTCGTCGGAATATAAGCGGACATATCGTTGGCCTGCGTTTCAATAATGGGCAGCGCGGTAAGCGAGCCGCCGCCGTTTTTGTCCGACAGTTTGCACGCGCGCTCCAGAAGACGGGAGTGTAAATAAAACACGTCGCCCGGGTAAGCTTCGCGGCCCGGGGGGCGGCGCAGCAAAAGGGACATTTGGCGGTAAGCCTGCGCGTGTTTTGAAAGGTCGTCGTAAATAATCAAAACGTCTCTGCCTTTCCACATAAACTCTTCCGCCATGGCGCAGCCCGCGTAAGGCGCGATATATAAAAGAGACGCCGGGTCGGACGCGCCCGCGCAAACAACTATCGTATAATCCATAGCGCCGAATTCCGTCAGAGTCTGCACCACCTGCGCCACCGTGCTTTGCTTTTGCCCGACGGCGACATAAACGCATATGACGCGCTTGTCTTCCGGCTGGTTTTTCTGGTTTAAAATTGTGTCTATCGCGATAGCGGTTTTGCCGGTCTGCCTGTCGCCGATAATAAGTTCTCTCTGGCCTCTGCCGATAGGGACAAGCGAGTCAATAGCTTTCAAACCCGTCTGAAGCGGCTGCTTGACGGGCTGGCGCTCGGTAACGCCGGGCGCAACAACTTCCAGCGGGCGGGTTGCGGAGGTTTTTACGGGGCCCCTGCCGTCCAGCGGCTCGCCCAGCGGATTAACGACGCGGCCCAAAAGCTCTTTGCCCACGGGCACGTTAATAATTTTACCCGTTCTTTTTACGACGTCGCCCTCTTTAATAAGCGCGTCGTCCCCCATAAGCACGCAGCCTACGTTGTCTGATTCCAAATTTAAAACCAGCCCTTTGACGCCGGAAGGCAAATCCAAAAGCTCGCCGGACACGGCGTTTTTTAAACCGTAAATTCTGGCAATTCCGTCCCCCACCTGCAGCACAATGCCGGTTTCGTTAATATCAGCCTGCGGCGCAAAATTTTCTATTTTGCTTTTTATGACCGAAGTTATTTCCTCTGCTTTAAGCGCCATAAAACCTCTGTTGCCTAACTTAATATAGTTTTCAGTTTTTCCAAATTATTCGCCGCGCTGCCGTCTATCAGAATATCGCCGGCTTTTATTTTTACGCCGCCTATAATATTTTTGTCTTCTTTATAAACCGCGCAAACGCTTTGCGCCTTAAACAATTTTTTTAAAATATTTTCTATTTCTTTTTTATTTTCCGGAATTGCGGCAAAAGTTATTTCCGTCCTTAAAACTCCCGCGCGCTCGTCTAAAATATTTTGCGTTTCGTCCTTAACCGCGCCCAACAGCCGCAGGCGTTTATTGTCCGCCATAATATTTAACAGATTTTGCAAAATATTATTTTGCGCAATGCCCGCAAGCGCGCGTTTTTTGGCCTCTTTGGCAACCGCCGGATTATAGAACGCCGCCGCCGCTTTATCCAGCGCAGCGGCTATTATTTCCATGTCGGCGATAACCGCCGGCAAATCTTCCGTTTTTAACGCAGCGCAAAGCGCGCGCGCGTAACGTTTGGCCAAAATCAGGGACTCGCTTTTCATGCTTTAAACTCTTTGCCTTCAACGTCTTTTAAAACTTTTTCAATAAGCCGCGCGTCGGCCTCCGCGTCAATTTTAACGGCCGCAATTTTGCGCGCAGCTTCCACCGCCAGGCCGGCTATTTCTTTTTTAACGTCCTGCAAAGCCGCGTTTTTCCGCGCTTCAATTTCCGCTTTGGCATGGTCAACCAGAACGGAAGACGTATGCTTTGCCTCTTTTATCATTGAATCTTTTTCCGCCGCGGCCAGCGCTTCAACGGAGCGCATTTTTTCCTGCGCTTCTTTTGAAATATTTTCAAGACGACTTTCAAGCTCCGCCTTGATTTGCTGCGCGGCGTCGCGCGCGTCCTGCGCGTCTTTTTTATCCTGCGCTATTTTATTTTCGCGGTCTTCAAGGGCTTTTATCATCGGCTTCCACGCAAATTTGCCGAGCAGAAAGAGCAGCAGCAGAAAATTTACCGCCGTCCAGAACATAAGCCCGAAGTCCGGTTTAAGCAAATTATCCATAACTATTTTTTGAACGTAATGAGCAGCGTGATGACCAGCGCAAGAAAGCCCACGCCTTCAATGAGCGCGGCCGCTATAATCATGCTGGTCCTTATGTCCCCTGCCGCTTCCGGCTGACGCGCCGTGCCTTCTGCCGCCGCCGCGCCGATTTTGCCTATGCCCAGCCCCACGCCCAGCGCCGCTATTCCCGCGCCCAAAGCAGCGCCCAAGTAAGCTAATTCCATAACTATTTCTCCTTTAATTCTAATGATTATGCGAAAACGCTTCTCCGGCAAAAATAGCCGTGAGAAGAGTAAACACGTACGCCTGTATAAAAATAACCAGAATTTCCAAAACGTTTACAAAAAGGGACATTGCTTCCGCCGGAATAATAGTAACTATTCCTATATATTTGCTTGTACCGGCTATTATAAAAATAAGAAAAAGAATGCTTACCACCACCATGTGGCCGGCTATCATGTTTGCAAAAAGACGTATGCACAGCGCCGTCATTTTTACAAAAAGTCCTATAACCTCAAGCACAAAAAGCATGGGCGCAAGAAGAGCCGGCGTGCCCTTGGGCACAAAACTCTTAAGATAACCGAATAGTCCCTTTTCTTTAACGCCCAGAAAAAGTATCAGGCAGAACGTCGTGGCCGCCATAGCCGCGGTTACGGATATTGAGCCGGTTATAGTGCGCAGAGACGGCACCATGCCCAGCGAATTTGAAACCAGGATAAAAATAAAAAGAGTGCAGAAATACGGCGTAAACGCGCGGCCTTTGGGGCCGAAGTTGGGCATAACTATATCGTCCCGCAAAAAAACGACCATGCCCTCAAGCGCGGTATAAAGCAAAACCGGTTTGCGGTATTTTATGACGGCGGGCAGCAGAAAAGCAAGGCCAAGGGTGATGCAGAAGAGCGTTACCAAGTCGGCCGACAGAGGCATAAAACCGAAAAGCCTGGCGTGTATGGGTTGGTCTATAATATGGTGGGCAAGGGCTTCTTCAATCATTTTTTTTACCCTTTTTGGACGCTTCTTTTATTACATAATACATTGCGGCGACAAAACCGGCAATCGCCAGAATTATCGTAAACAGAGGCAGCGTGCCGAGCTTTTTATCCGCCCAGTAACCCGCAAGACCCGCAAGACACACGGTCAGCGCAAACTGCAGGCCGAGCTGTGTGCTTACAAGAAGGTCCCGTTTGTTCATAAAAAACTTACCTCTCGGTAAATTATATCAAATTCATGTATGATGAAACAAAAATATCCTCCGGCGCGGCCAGAGGATATTTATTCTTAAAACGCCTGCCGCCTTAAAACCCGTTATTTAGGTTTGGGGAGCGAGTTGTAGAGATTAACCAGCTTTATGAAATCCGCGCGGGAGCCGTCGTCATCCGCGCCTTTGGATTTTTTTGCGATATTAATTATGTCCTCAATTGACATTTTTCCCGTATCGCCGCTGTTGTTAAGTTTCTGCGCAAACGCGGCCACGGCGGAAGCGAAGCGGAAATCTTCGCCGGCATTGTCAAAAGACGTTGCCTGCCGCTTAGCGAGCGCGGTCTGAAGCAGTTTGCTGACGTCTGATTTCGGGTCTTTATATCTTAATTTGACCGTTAAAATTTCGTCGCTGTCTGAGGCGGCGGAACTGTATTTCAGGCTGTCCACGCTGGGAATATCCGCGCTTTTAACGCCCACGGGGATAATTTCATATAACAC
>JAIRUU010000022.1 GCA_031254225.1 Candidatus Elusimicrobium euhamitermitis | reverse complement strand
AAGCACTCAGCCGAAGGCGTTGTGAAATAATGTGTGATTTTCCAGGAAAATCACTCCGCCGCTTAACACAAATTTTATAGAATTTAATTATGAACATATTCCTCATGATACTCGCTCTTGTCATTCTTATCTGCTGCGCCGCGGTTTACTGGATTTATAAACAAAGCATGCAGGTTCTGGGGCCTACTTACAAAAAGCGTCCGCTCGCCGTATTTCCGGACCAGTTTAAAGTCCCGTTTGAAAATATAAATTTTACCACGTCGGACAATATAAAAATAAAAGGCTGGTTTATCCCGTGCGCGGGCAGTACAAAAACTATTTTTCTAATGCACGGCTGGGGCCAGAACAGGGGCGACATTTTTAAATATACGTATATCCTGCGCGACTGGGGTTTTAATCTGGTTTATTTTGATTTCCGCGCCATGGGCGAGAGCGGCGGAAGCGGCAGCAGCATAGGCTATTTGGAAACCAAAGATATTGAAGCCGCCGTTAAATATATCAAAGCCGCGCGGCCGGCCGCGTGCGAAAGCATAGGTCTTTACGGCGTAAGCATGGGCGCGGCGGCCGCAGTTTATTACGCGGCTAAAAATAAAAATATAAAGTGCCTGGTCTGCGAAGCTTCGTATTTTTCATATAACCGCGTTGTCGCGCGCTGGGCGTGGATTAATAAGCGCATGCCTTATTTTCCCGTTATCCCGCTGGTGCTCTTTTTTATAAGACGCCGCCTGGGTTTTGACCCGGAGCAGTACAGCCCCGCGTACAACGTGGGCGCGCTGGCGGGCAGGCCGCTGTTTATCATACACGGCCGTTCGGACAATCTGGTGCCGGCGGTAAACGCCACAAAACTTTTCAAAGCCGCGGGGGAACCTAAAGAATTATGGATAATCCCGGGCGCGAAACACAACCAGTGCGCGGAAATAGGCGGCGAGGAATACCGCTACAGGCTGGTCCAGTTTTTTACCAAAAATTTATAAAAATTAAAAACGCCGGCCAAAACCGCGCTTTAACGGGCGCGGTTTTTTTATTTAGATATTTCAGAAAAATAACTGTAAATTATTACCGCCGATAACTCATTCTGTCTGCCAAAATATTAACTTAATTATTTTCTTGCCCGCGCGCGACGGATTGTTTATACTTTTATTATATTTTTCCAAAGGACTATATTTTTTATGAAAAAAGGGTTTACTCTTATTGAACTTCTCGTAGTAGTGCTTATCATAGGCATACTCTCCGCCATAGCCATACCGCAATACGCAAAAACCGCGGAAAGGTCCCGCGCGGCGGAAGTGCTGGCGTCAATCAGAACTCTTAAAGACGCTTTGGAAATGTATTACCTGCAGGCCGGCGTTTACCCGACCGCGGAGGACCAGCTGGACGTTACGATTCCGGCGGTAAAAGATTATGATATTGTAATTGACAATACCCAGACAAATATCCGCGCGAATAATAAAAAAGGGACGACCGGATATCCGCATTTTCGTTATTTCCCGCGTTTTGCCCCCTCCCCGTTTGCCGGAAAATTATTATGCGTCGCGCAAGACAGCGACACCAGAAGCAAAGGCATATGCGTTTCCCTCGGCGGGACAAATATTAGGGCGTACACTCATATGGCCGGCTACGTCGCGTATGATTTAAATTAAAAAACCGCATCATCCGCATAATTATTTTGGACAAGAAAAAAGTATTAGGACTATATGCTTTCAGAGGTAAACAGAATTTTATATATTTTCTGATATGACGAAAATAATAAACGGGTTTACGCTTATTGAACTGCTGGTTGTAGTTCTCATCATAGGCGTTCTAGCCGCGATTGCCGTGCCGCAGTATCAAAAAGCCGTTGAACGCGCCAGAGTAGCCAAAGCGCTGCCGCTGTTCAGGGCGATTTTAGACGCGCAGCAGCGCTATTATCTTGAGGCCGGCCAATACCAGAACGACGCTGATTTGCTTGATATTACTGTTCCTTATGATACGAAGACTGATTTAAATGACGGGCTAAGAATGTATTATGAGTCTAAGGATTTAAACGGGTATTTTATAGTATATACGAGCGGCGCCATGATAGCTTTCGGATCAAACGCAGGATATAATATTGATTTCCGCAAAACCTCCGGAGCTTCCGTATGCTACCCTGCCAGGGCCGGCGGCATGGCCGAAAGTTTATGCGCTTCCATAGGAGTAAACCGCGGCACGCCAAGCGTCAGCGGAACAAACACTTATAATATAAAAGCGTGGTAGAAATTATTTGCCAAAATTTTTCAACAAAAACACCGCCCGCGCAAATCTGCGCGGGCGGTTTGTCGTTTAACTTTATAAAACTATTTGCGTTTATGTAAAAGAGTGGAACCTTTGGACGTCAGCTCTTCCAGAAATTTGCCTGTGCCTAAGACGACGCAGCTCAAAGGGTCCGCCGCGCGGTGCACCGGTATATCTATTTCTTTAAAAATTAAATCCGTTATGCCGCGGAGCAGGCTGCCCCCGCCGGCCACTACAAGGCCGCGGTCAACCAAGTCAGCCGCAAGTTCCGGCGGCGTTTCTTCAAGAGTGCTTTTGATGACGTCAATGATTAAACGCACGGGCTCCATTAAAGCCTGGCGTATTTCTTCCGACGTAACCGTAAGCGTGCGCGGAAGGCCCTGCGTCTGGTCCCGCCCTTTGACTTCCATGGTTTTTTCTTCTTTAAGAGGATAAACCGAGCCTATGTTTATTTTCACGTCTTCCGCCGTGGTTTCGCCCACGACAAGGTTATATCGTTTTCTGAAATACTGGACAATGCAGTCAGTAAGCTCGTCGCCCGCGACGTCAATGGATTTGGTAACCACCATGCCGCCCAGCGAAATGACCGCGACTTCCGTCGTGCCGCCGCCGATATCCACAATCATGCTGGCATGCGGCTCGGTAATAGGCAAATCCGCGCCCATGGCCGAGGCCATAGGCTCCTCAATCAAATAAACGTCCCGCGCGCCGGCCTGTCTGGCCGCGTCTTCCACCGCGCGCTTTTCAACGCCGGTAATGTCCGACGGTATGCCTATGACAAGGCGCGGCCGCAGCAGACTTTTGCGGCTGTGAATGCGGCGGATAAAATATTTGATCATTTCCTGCGTGACTTCAAAATCAGCGATAACGCCGTTGCGCAGCGGGCGCACAGCTATAATGTTGGCGGGCGTTCTGCCCAGCATCTGCTTGGCCTGCGAGCCGACGGCGCGTATTTCGCCGGTCTCGCGGTCAACGGCCACCACGGACGGCTCCCTCAGCACAACGCCTTTGTCTTTAACGTAAATCAGACAGTTGGCCGTGCCTAAATCCATACCCATATCAGACGAAAAAAGACCGCCTAAAAAATCTATAAACATTTTTTACCTCTTGCCGCAGCGATTGTTTTGCCAGTTATACGGCGGCTAAAACCAGAAAGTTCTAATTACTGCAACGGCATAAATTTGCAAACTTTTTTCCTTTTCGTTTCGCTTACCCCACCCCCTCTCCCCCGCCTACGCTGCGCTACGGCGCGGCAAGGGGCAAGGGGAAAAATTGATGAAGACTTTATTTTATAACATCCATTTACCCCTTTCCCCTTCGGGGCTTTCCCCCTAAAAGGGGGAATTTAGGTAACGGGGTGCAGTTGTTGTTACCGCCGTTCCGTCGTCCGTTAAAAAAATTTCACAGGATTTTGAGATGATTTTCAATTTTCTCAGGCCTGAGCAAGTACTTAAGGCGAAGCGTACGGCGAGGGCCGAAAAAATTAAAAATCGTCCAAAAGCCGAAGAAATTTTTCAACAACCCGCCAAGCGAACGAAGTGAGCGAAACAGAACACTGTTTATAATTGAAGCCTTGGCCGCGCCGTAGCGAAGCGCAGGCAGGCAGCCGTACCGTCGTAAAAAACTTGCGGCGGGCGTAAGCCCGCCCAAATAAAACAAAGTCTGCCTTTTACTCAACCAGCTTGATTATCGCAACTTCCGCATTATCGCCCTGCCTTCTGCCGGCGCGGTAAATCCTTGTAAACCCGCCGGGCCTTGAAGAATAACGGCCGGCAAGCACTTCAAATAATTTTTTGAACGCCGCCTTGTCTTTCAAAGTATCTTTAACGCGCAAATGCTGCCCGTCTTTGGCAAGTGTTATAAGGCCGTCCACGACGCGCCTGACTTCTTTGGCTTTCTGCACCGTCGTCTCAACCTGTTCGTGCAAAATTATGCTGGTCGCCATATTATTCAACATCGCGCGCCTGTGCGAACCTGTTTTGCCGAGTTTCCTGTGTCCTGTATTTTTTATCATATTGCTAAAAGTACTCCCTGTAAATTTGTCATTAGCCGGAGTGTGTCTCCATTACCCGCCTTCGCTTCGCTGCGGCGCGGTTTTAGCCGCCTGCGGCGGCTAAAACTTCATGCCGAGAGAAAGTTTCATTTCCCCCAGTCTTTCTTTAACCTCGTCAAGCGAGCGCGTGCCGAAGTTTTTTATCATCTTCAAATCTTCCTCGGTTTTGCTGACTAAATCCCTGACGGTGGCAATGCCCTCTGATTTTAAACAATTGATTGAACGCGAAGAAAGTTCTATAAATTCCACGGACTGGCCCAACAGCTCTTCCGTCTTGCTGTTTAAAGCCGCGGCGCCGGAAACGCTGCCCGTCGCAGACAGCGGCTCGGCCGCGGGAACCGCGGGAGCGGGAATTTCTTCCCCCTCAATAGTAAAAATGTGCAGGGACTGGGACAGCAAAACAGCCGCTTTATGCAAAGCTTTTGCCGGCTCAAGCGTGCCGTCCGTCGTGATTTGGAGGACAAGCCTGTCATAGTCCGTCTTCTGGCCGACGCGCGCCGGCTCCACGTCATAATGCACTTTTAAAATGGGCGAAAAAACCGCGTCCACCGGTATAAAGCCCGCCGGCCGCTGGATTTTGCTCAAATCCTCCGCCGGAACATAGCCTTTGCCCTGAGAGACTTCAATCTCAAGCTCCAGCCTGCCGCCGGTTTCAAGAGTGGCTATTTCCAAATCTTTATTTATAATTTCAAGACCGGTAATCTCTTCAATGTCTTTAGCCGTGACTTTGCCGGGTTTTGAGACGTTCAAATAAATATATTCTTTATTTTTGCCTTCAAGTTTTATTCTTAATTTTTTAAGGTTTAAAAGAATATTGATGACGTCTTCCCGCACGTTGGCAATGGTGCTGTATTCATGCACCGCGCCTTTGACGCGCACGGCCGTGACGGCGGCGCCGTCCAAGCCGGAGAGCAAAATTCTGCGCAGGGCGTTGCCCACGGTGTGGCCGTAGCCGCTTTCATAAGGTTCGGCCGTAAACTTGCCGTAATACGGAGTTGCCGTTTTTTCATCCAACTGGATTTTTGTCGGTAAAACTAACTGATTAAAAGCCATGGTTTCCTCCGCGACTATTTGGAATAGTGTTCAACTATCAACTGTTCGTTGACCGGATAAGACATCTCCGCCCTGTCCGGCATGCGTAAAAGTTTGCCGGTCAGCTTTGAAGCGTCAAACTCTAAAAACGTCGGGCGCTGGCTGCGTTTTTCAATATCGTTAAGACCCTGTTTCACTACCGGACTTTCGGTAAGCGCCGCGTCAAGCGTAATTTTGTCCCCGACTTTAACCTGGTAAGACGCGACTTTCACGGCCCTGCCGTTGACGGACACGTGCCCGTGCAAAACCAGCTGCCTGGCCGTCTTCAGGCTCGTCGCAAAACCTATGCGGCGGACAAGGTTGTCAAGCCGCGTTTCAAGCAGCCTTAAAAACTGCTCGCCCGTCTGGCCTTCCATTTTGGCGGCTTTGGCGAATAAATTTTTAAAGGGAATTTCAGACATGCCGGACTGAAAGCGCGCTTTCTGTTTTTCATAAAGCCTTACGCCGTATTCCGACAGCTTTGTTCTCTTAAACTTACCGCCGCCTTTTCTGCTGTTGCCGGCGTTTTCTTTATCCAGCACGCAGTTGGTATAACACTTGCTGCCTTTTAAAAAAAGTTTATTTTCTAATTTTCTGCATTTCTTGCAGCTCGGTCCCGTATATCTTGACATAAAAATTACACTCTCCTGGCTTTCGGCGGCCTGCAGCCGTTATGCGGAATAGGCGTTACGTCTTTTATAGACGCGACGGTAAGACCGGCGGCCTGCAGCGCGCGCACCGCGGTTTCCCTTCCCTGGCCCGGGCCGCAGACTTTGACGTTGACTTCCCTCATGCCGAGGGAAACCGCTTTTTCAGCCGTCTTGCTGCACGTGATTTGCGCGGCAAAAGGCGTGCTTTTCTTGCTGCCCTTAAACCCGTGCGAACCGGCCGAGGACCACATAAGAGTATTGCCCTTATCGTCGGTAATAGTAACTATCGTGTTGTTAAAAGAGCAAAAAATATGCGCGGTGCCGAAAGGGGGAAGCCTTGTGCTCTTTTTCCTTGCTGCTTTTGCCGCGGGCGCGGCGGCCGTTGCGGGGGCCGGAGCGGCGGCGGTTTTATTGTTTTTTTCTTCTGCCATGTGTTTATACCTTAACCTGTAAAATTATTTAGCGGCCGCGGCTGCTTTGGCGCCGACCGTTCTTCTCTTGCCTTTTCTCGTCCTGCTGTTGGTTTTTGTTCTCTGTCCGCGCACCGGCAGTCTCTTGCGGTGCCTGCTGCCGCGGTACGAGCCCGTTTCAATATAGCGGTGTATGTTCTGCGCCACTTCGCGCCTGAGCTCGCCCTCAACTTTATACTCTTTCTGGAGTATTGTGTTGAGCAGGTTAGCCTGCGCTTCGGTGATATCTTTAACTCTTGTGGCGGGGTCAATCTGTCCCGCAGTCTTGGCAAGCACGTCTTTGGCGTTATGTTTGCCTATGCCGTAAATGTATTCAAGAGCGACGTCAATTCTTTTATTCTTAGGTAAATCTATACCTGCGACTCTAGCCATATTTTCTCTCTGCTCCCGTATTAACCTTGGCGCTGTTTGTGCTTTTTGACATCGCACACGACGCGCAATACGCCGTTACGTTTAATAACTTTGCATTTTTGACATATCTTTTTTACACTAGCTCTGACTTTCATTTATTTCTCCCGGTAGGTAATTCTGCCCTTTGTCAAATCATACGGTGATAATTCAAGTTTAACTTTATCTCCCGGCAAAATCCTGATATGGTGCACGCGCATTTTGCCCGAAATATGCCCCAGCACAATATTGCCGCCTTCAATTTCAACTTTAAACATTGCGTTGGGCAAAGCTTCCAAAACCTTGCCTTCAACTTCTATTTTATCGCTCATATATTCGCAAACGACCGAACTTCCTCCTTGTGCAGGGCCCGCGGGCACCCTATTTTTATAAAATTGTCAAAATCTCGCAGCCGTTTTCCGTCACAGCCACAGTGTGTTCAAAATGCGCCGACAAACTGCCGTCTCTTGTTACCACCGTCCACCCGTCGGACTGCGTGGCAACCCCGTCTTTTCCGGCGTTAAGCATTGGCTCAACAGCCAGCGCGTACCCTGATTTTAAAACCGGTCCGGTTCCCCGCGCGCCGTAATTAGGTATGCAGGGCTCCTCATGTAAATTGCGCCCTATGCCGTGCCCGCAGTATTCCCGCACTATGCCTAAATTGTTTAACATCGCAAAAGTTTCAACCGCGTTTGACACGTCCCCGAGCCGCGCCCCTGGCCTTACCCGCGCGAGCCCGAGTTCCAAAGATTTTTTTGTCAAATCCATCAGCCTCTGCGCCGCAGCCGAAACTTTACCCGCTCCGACGGTAACAGCCGCGTCCGCGCAAAAACCGTCAAACTTTGCGCCCGTGTCAATGCTGATAATGTCCCCGCTTTTTAAAATTCTACCTTTTTGCGGAATGCCGTGCACTACTTCGTCATTGACGGAGGCGCATATTGTCCCGCTGAAACCGTTGTAACCCAAAAAACAAGGCGTCGCTTTGCGGGCGCGGATAATTTTTTCCGCTTCTTTGTCAAGTTCTAAAGTTGAAACGCCGGGTTTTACCATATTGCTAACGGCGGCCAAAACTTCAGCCACTATTTTCCCCGCAGCGCGCATCTTTTTAATTTCTTCTTTAGTTTTTATCTCAATCACTTTTTTCTCTGCGCTTCGCGCTTACCCAACGCCGCGTGCCTCAGCCGAAATTTGAAAATAAGAAATTATTTTTCAATGAACTTAGAAATTTCTTCAAACACTTTTTCTGCCGGCCGGATGCCGTCAACTTCTTTATAAAAATCTTTGTCTTTAAAAAATTCCACGACCGGCGCCGTCTGCGCGCGGTAAACTTCAAGCCTGTGTTTTGCGGCGGCCTCGTTATCGTCCGGCCGCTGGTAAACGTCCCCGCTGCCGCATTTGGGACACTTGCCGTCAAAGTTTTTCATGAAACGCAAATTAAAAATATTTCCGCACTTTTTGCACTGCCTTCTCATAATTATGCGGTTTACAATTTCTTCTTCGGACAGTTTTATGTTTACGACGGCTTTAATTTTTTCGCCCATAGCTTTAATAAGCCTGTCCAGTTCCCGCGCCTGCGCCGCGGTGCGCGGATAACCGTCTAAAATTATTCCTTTGCCGCCTGCGTTCAAAGCGTTCTTCAAAAGCCCCAAAATCATATCGTCCGGAACAAGCGCGCCGGATTCCATTATCGCCGCGGCTTTTTTGCCGACGGGCGTATTGTTTTTAATTTCCTCGCGCAATAAATCGCCCGTGGAAATATGTTTCAAACCGTACTTTTTATTTAACAGCGCAGCCTGCGTTCCTTTACCCGCGCCGGGCGCGCCCAAAAGAAGAATTATCATGACAAAACTCTCCGAAATTTTTGTATCCGATATTACCCGTCTTTGCTTTCCGTCTTTGCTTTCCGTCTTTGCTTCGCTACGACGTGACAAGCGCTGCGACGCGGCAGCCGCCAGCGGCGGCTATTCCCCGACGTTAAACCATCTGCGGCCGGCTAACTTATTGCTGCCTTTCATCATGGGAATATCATAATTTCTGGCCATCAAATGCGCTTGTATCTGGCCAGCCGTGTCCAGCGCGACGCCGACGGCGATTAACAGCGCCGTGCCGCCGAACTGGAAAGGCACGTTAAATCTGATTCTCAGCAAGTCCGGCAATACCGCTATTAAGCAGATAAACAGCGCGCCGGATAAAGTGATTCTGTTTAACACCCAGTCAATATAAACTTTTGTAGACTCCCCTGGTCTGATGCCCGGGATAAAGCCGCCGTTCTTCTTCATATTCTCCGCCAGCTCTTCCGGATTTATGGTCATGGAATTATAAAAATAGCAGAAGAAAATAATTAAGAAAATATAAACCGCGAAATACAGCGGGTGCCCGCGGCCGATTACGTTTGTAACCCATACGGCCCAGTTTGCGGTGTGGTTAAAATTGGCAATGGTCAGCGGCATATAAATAATTGAGCTGGCAAAGATTACCGCGATAACGCCGCTCTGGTCAATTTTTAAAGGCAGATAACTTGTCTGCCCGCCGTAAATTTTATTGCCTATCTGGCGTTTTGCGTACTGGACCGGAATCTGCCTCTGCGCCGTTTCCACCCAAACGACAAAAGCCATGACGAGCGCGACAATGCCAAAGATCAAAAGCGCGACTAAAATAGACATTTCCTGCACCTGCACAGACTTGATAACTTTCCAAATAGCGTTAGGCAAACGGTCAACTATGCCCGCGAAAATGATTAAAGAAATACCGTTGCCAATACCCTTTTCCGTAATCTGCTCGCCAAGCCACATGACGAACATGGTTCCCGTGGCAAGAGTTACCGTCGTAATCAGGTAAAAAGAAAAAGACGGGTCAATAATAGCGGACATGCCGCCCGGGGCCGACATTTTGCCGAGCGCGAAAGTTAAGCCGAAACCCTGGAAAGCCGCGAGTATAAGCGCGAAAATTCTGGTAATCTGGTTTTCTTTTCTTCTGCCGGCTTCGCCCTCTTTATGCATTCTGTCAAGCGCGGGAATCAAGTGCGCGCCGCGCACAAGGCCTATGATGATGGACGCGTTGATGTACGGCATTATGCCTAGCGCGAGTATTGAAAACCTGCTCATCGCGCCGCCGGAAAAAATATCCAAAAACCCGAGCACGCCGTTAGCCTGCATGGCGAAAATCTGGCGTATCACGTCGGTATTTATGCCCGGTATGGGAATAGCGGCCGCCACCCTGAAAACGAACAGCGCGACCAGCACAAAAATCAGTCTCTTCTTAAGTTCCGGCGCGTTGAAAATATTAGCTATTGTATTATCGCTCATTATAGTACTCCGTCATCTCTAACGAATAAATTAAAAAAAATTTAATTTCCCCCTTTTAGGGGGAACGCCCCGCAGGGGAAAGGGGTAAATTCTACGTAAGACTTCTTTCTATCTCTTTCAAAACTTCCGGCAACGAATGATAAACGCCGGCGGACCCAAATCTCAATATTTTAAAGCCCCTTGCTTTCAAATATGAGTCTCTTTCTTTATCATACTCCCTGCCTTCCGGAGTATAATGGACTATACCGTCTACTTCTACAATCAATTTTGACTTTACGCAGCAAAAGTCAACTATATACGGCCCTATCATTACCTGTCTGCGGAATTTTATTGATTTAATGTTTCGCTTTCTTATTTCTTTCCACAGCAAGACTTCCGATAATTCCATGTTTCTTCTAAGCTTCTTTGCGTAACAGGCGGTGTTTGGATTATTTTCTATAACCATTTCTCTTGTTCGCCCGCTTGGTCTTACGGCATTTTATAACAGCCTCCGCGCTTTGCGCGTCGTACTTATTTTTATGCGCTCGTACCTCGCTTCATTTACCCCTTTCCCCTTCGGGGGTTTCCCCCTAAAAGGGGGAATTTTACATCGGGGGCGGTTTGCGGCGCAAATTCCTCAAACTTATTTTTTAACCGCTTTTGCTTTTTTTGCGGGCTTTGCGGGTTCTTCCTGCTTTTTGGCAATTACCGTCGCGGTGCCGCCGGCTTTTTCTATCGCCGCTTTGGCGGACGCGGAAAAACCGTGCGCGGAAACTTTTAAGCCTTTTTTAATTTCGCCCATGCCGAGCACTTTTACGCGCTCCGCGCATTTTACAAGGCCTTCTTTTTTCAAAATCTCAGGCGTAACTTCTGCGCCGGCGTTAAAAATTTTTTCAAGCGAACCGGTGTTGACGTAAGCGTACCTTACAGCAAATTCCACGTTAGAGAAACCGCTTTTGGGCACCCTTCTGTACAAAGGCATCTGGCCGCCTTCTTTGCTTTCTTTTCTGTTATTGCCGGAGCGCGACGTCTGCCCCTTCATGCCTTTGGTTGAGCTGCGGCCCATGCCGCTGCCTATGCCGAGGCCTATTCTTCTTCTTACTTTCTTTGACCCGTGTTTGGGGAAAAGTTTATTTAAAGTTACCATTGTCGTCAGCCCCTCTTATTTAACTTCCGCAGGCGCGGTTTCAGCCGCAGCCGGAACGGGCGTGTTTTTGCCTTTTAAAGCTTCAACCGCGGCGCGGCTTTTTAAAGTTTTTAAAGCCTCAAGCGTCGCGTAAACCAAATTGCAGGCGTTTGTGCTGCCGAGCGATTTGGATAAAATATTTTTAATCCCGCCCGCCTCAAACACAGCTCTCGCGCCCGCGCCGGCTATAACGCCCGAGCCCGGGGCCGCCGGCTGCATCCAGACGGAGCTGGCGCCGAATTTGCCTATTGTTTCATGCGGAATGGTTTCGTTAATAACCGGAAAAGTTATCATGTGTTTTCTGGCGTGCGACTCGGCTTTGTTTATGGCAAGCTGCACCTGATTGGCTTTGCCTATCGCCGCGCCCACTTTGCCGCTGCCGTTGCCGACGACGACCAAAGCGCGGAAGCCAAATCTCTTGCCGCCCTTTACCACTTTCGCCGTTCTGGCGACGTTGACCACCGTCATGCTGCCTTCTTCGGCGCGTCTTCCGGGAAACTCGGCTCTTCTGCCTTTAGATTCCCTTTTATTTTCTTTTTTGGTTGTTTCAGTATTAATCATTTTAATTCTCGTATTAGAATTTTAA
>JAIRUU010000027.1 GCA_031254225.1 Candidatus Elusimicrobium euhamitermitis | reverse complement strand
TCTGAGATTATAGTCCTGGCAAAAACAGCGGCTGAAAACAAACATAACGCCGCAAACAAAACCAGTTTTATTTTCCTGTTCATAAATATCTCCTTTACATAAGTATAATTATTATGAGTCCCGTACTTCTAAGTATAATAATGTTGTTATATTATGTCAATATACAGCCGCTGTATTTATAACGAAAAAAGACCTGTCTTATTGCAAAAACAGGTCTTTTTTGTACTGTTAAAGACTATCTTACAATTTTTCCTCCCCCTCCCGCCTGCGTTTCACTACGGCGCGGCAGGCACAGGGGGAGGAAAAAAATAGGTTGTCATTATATGTTTACTTAATATCTTTTGTAACCCAGCTGTTGGCGCCTATTACCGCGCCTTTTTTTATATTGATATTCCCCAGCACGGTCGCGTTGGCGTAAATCGTCACGTTGTCGCCCACGTTCGGGTGGCGCTTTATGCCTTTAATGGGATTGCCGCGCTTGTCAAGCGGGAAGCTCTTTGCGCCCAGCGTCACGCCCTGATAAATTTTTACGTTTTTGCCTATAACCGCCGTCTCCCCTATAACCACGCCGGTGCCGTGGTCTATAAAAAAACTGTTGCCTATTTCCGCGCCCGGGTGGATGTCAATACCCGTCTTGGAATGCGCGTATTCCGTGATAATGCGCGGGATAATCTGCACGCCCTCTTTATAAAAAAAATGCGCCATGCGCTGGTAGCACACCGCGCGCAGGCCAGGGTAGCAGAGCAGAATCTGGTAAGGGTCGGAAGCGGCGGGGTCCCCGTCGTAAGCAGCTTTAATGTCAGAGAGTAAAATTTTTTGTATTTCAGGCAGCGCGGCTATAAATTTACCCGCCGTTTTTGCCGCGGCGGACATGTTGCGGGCGCAATATTCTTCGTCTTCGCAGAACAGGCAGACAGTATTTTGTATTTCCGTTACCAGCATAGCGCGGCATTTTTTAAGCAGGCGCGCGGTTTCTTTTTGCGCGGCGGCGTCCGTCAGTCTTTTATGGGAAAAAATATTTAGAAACAGCGCGGCTTTTGCCGCGCGGAAAGCGTCAATAATATTTTTGTGCGAAGGGAAAAAACACTCCTTGCCCTCCGGAATATAGACGGGATTGTTTTTATCCATCAGATTCGCGCGCAGCGCGGCGGATATTTTATTTAGCATGATTCCTTCCGAACGGAGAAATTTTGCGCAGCTTTTCTATTATGCCCGGCAGTTTTTCTATTACAAAATCTATTTCCGCTTCCGTTGTTTTATCGCTCAAAGAAAACCTGACCGAGCCATGCGCGAAACTAAAATCCACGCACATCGCGCGCAGAACGTGGCTTGGCTCCAGACTGCCCGACGTGCAGGCCGAGCCGGACGACGCGCAAATTCCGTACTCGTCCAAGTGAAGCAAAATTGATTCCCCCTCCACGTAGCCAAAGCTTATGTTAGAAGTATTCGGCAGCCGGTTACGCTGGTCCCCGTTAACTTTGGCGTCCGGTATTTTTTCAACCAGCGCGCGTTCAAGTTTATCGCGCAGCGCCTCAATTTTAGAAATGTCTTTAACGCGCGCCGCAGCCATTTCCGCGGCTTTGCCGAAGCCGACTATTGAGGGCACGTTCTCAGTCCCCGCGCGTTTCCCTTTTTCCTGGTGCCCGCCCAAAATAAGGGGCAGAAAGCGCGTGCCGCGCTTAACATATAACCCGCCTATGCCTTTGGACCCGTGTATTTTATGGGCGGAAAAAGACATCATGTCAATGCCGGAGTCCTCCGCGCTGACTGGAATTTTGCCAACCGCCTGCACTGCGTCCGTATGAAAAAGCGCGTTGTTTTGTTTGGCGATATCGGCAATTTCTTTGACGGGAAAAATAGTCCCCGTTTCGCTGTTCGCCCACATGACGGAAACCAGCGCGGTGTTTTTGGTTATCACGGAGCGGAAAGTTTCCATATCAAAAACGCCGAATTTGTCTACTCCTATATAATCCACGCGCCAGCCTTTGCTTTGCAGATTTTTAAAAACTTCAAGCACGGCCGGGTGCTCCACGGCCGACGTTATTATATGTTTTTTGTTCGGGAAAGAATTTACGGCGGACATTATGGCCGTGTTGTCGGCCTCGCTGCCGCTGCCGGTAAATATAATCTCGTCCGCGTACTGCGCGCCTATAAGGTTTGCGACTTTTTTGCGCGCCGCTTCCACAGCGTGTTTATTTTCCCCGCCGAAAGCGTGCATGCTTGACGGGTTGCCGTATTTTTCCGAGAAATACGGCAGCATTTCAGCCACGACTTCCGGCGCGGTCATAGTGGTTGCGTTATTGTCTAAATAAATTACTTTTTTCATATTACCTGTTCAACCTTTATATCGTTGGAAACTTTTTCTTTAAGCGCGCGTTCAACCAGCATTTTTATTGTGCCGCCCGAAGACGCGCAGCCGCGGCACGCGCCCAGCAGCCGCACCTTGACGGTGCCGCCTTCAATATCTACTAATTCAACCGAGCCGCCGTCCATATTAAGTTTTGGCCGCACGTACTCTTCAAGAACAGCTTCCACCGCTTTGATTTTGCCTACTACGGTCATCTGCCCAAACGGTATTTTTCCCGTCTGCGCGGCCGGCGTTTCGCAGGAATAAACTTTGTCTATTATTTTTTGGATATCGGGCTTACAGCGGCCGCACGCGCCGCCGGCTTTTGTGAAGTGCGTAACGTCGTCCACCGTTTTAAGATTGTTGGCGCGTATGGCTTTTACAATGGTTTCTTCGGAGACGTTAAAACATTTGCATACTATCTTCGCGCTTTCATCCTCTTCAAAAACTATCGGTTTCCCGCCGGCGCGGTATGATTTTACAGCGGCTTCAAGAGCTTCCATGCCCATGACGGAGCAATGCATTTTTTCTTCAGGAAGAGAGCCAAGCTCTGAGGCAATGTCGGCGTTGGTTATTTTGGAAGCCTCGGCCAGCGTTTTGCCTTTAATCATTTCGGTTAATATTGAGGAAGAGGCTATCGCGCTCGCGCAGCCGAAAGTCTGGAATTTAGCGTCTGAAATCTTTTCCGTCTTGCGGTCAACTTTTATGGTCAGCCGCAGCGCGTCCCCGCAGACCAGGCTGCCCACCTGGCCGGTGCCGTCCGCGTTTTCAATCTCTCCAACGTTCTTAGGGTTTTTAAAATACTCTTTTACTTTATCAGTATAATCCCACATAAACACCCCCGATATTCTTATATTTATATTATACTACTTTGGAAAAACCGTTTCATTTCAACAAAAAATTAAGTTATAATTTCGGCATGAACATACAAAAACCTATGAGTTTTGAAGAGCTTTCTGCTTTCTCCGCGGATATTTTTAAAAAAATATTCCCGCGCGTCTTTATAATATACGCGCTTTTGGGCGCAGTGCCGGGAGCGCTTTTTAATTCTTATTTAAATCCCGGGGCCGTTTCACCACAAATTATGCTGCCGCTGTCTTTATTATTATCAGTCCTTCCCATGCTGGCATTTTTTATTGTGTTTTTCTATATATTGGCGGAAATAAAAAATGAGACGCTCAGTTTAAGCCAATGTTTTAAAAAAATCGGCGAAGCCTTGTGGCCGCTGATAACGGCCATGATTATGGGGACACTGCTGGTTATAGCCGGCGCCGTCGTTATTTCAATAGCGGTAATAATTTTAACTATTATAGCGGCCATGGTATTTTCTTCCGGCTTTCAGCCCGGCGTCTCCAACCCTGCGGCAGGACTAATTGCCGTCCTGATCGCCATACCTTTTATATTGGGTTTTATTTACTTAAATTTGCGCTGCTATTTTATCATGAGTTTTTGTTTAATGGAAAAAACAGAATGGTTTACTCCGTTCAAACAAAGCTGGCAATTGACTAAAGGTTATTTCGGCAAAATTTTTGTAATTTTACTTATTACTACAGCGTACGGTTTTATTATTTTATTACTGAAAGCGGGCATGTCGCCTCTTGCCTCTTTCATTGCAATGCTCATTTCAAGCCCGCTGCCGTTTTTCCTGTCAATAGTTTTCAACGCGCTGTTTTTTAACCTTTACTACAGTAAAAAATAACGGTTTACGGCGGGGCCC
>JAIRUU010000073.1 GCA_031254225.1 Candidatus Elusimicrobium euhamitermitis | reverse complement strand
TGCCTTCAGGCACTATGCGGCCGAAAAGCGGTTTTTTGCTGTCCCTTATCATCTGCACAAGGCGGCGCGTGTCTATGCCGGCTATGCCGGGCACGCTGTTTTCTTCCATCCACTTTTGTATGCTTTCGCTTTTTTCATAGTGAAAGGTGTCGTAAAAAATGTCGGACACTATTATGCCCTGCGTTTTTATTCCCGCGCTTTCATGCCCGGGCGGCATAAAAAAATCCCCTTCTTTAAAAGAGGGGATTCCGTAGTTTCCAATTAAAGAAAAACTGAAAACCAAAATTTGGCCAAGATAAGAAGGGTCTGTCATAGCCTCGCTGTAGGCAATCATGCCGGTGGTAAAAACCATCTCGCCGCTGCTGACTGCGTTTGCGCCTATAAGGCGGCCTTCCATCCTGACGCCGTTGGAAAGTTCCAAAACGGCTTTGTGATACTGTTTTTTAAGTTGTTTCATAAACTTACTTATTATAACAAATTTTTTATCGCGTTTCAGTCTGCGACGTAAAACGCAATATGCGTAATATTATGCTATATTCAAAAAAACAGAATCCGGAGGATTACGGATATGGAACGGTTATTAAAATTTTTAGTTATTCTTCTTATTGTTATCGTGGGGCTTAAAGTCGGGTGTTCGGTGAAATCTGACTTTAAAGACAAAGGCATAATAAACAGCTTTCAAGCGGCGCAGGATGAATATTATAAGAAAAATAATATGTACGCCGACAGTTTTAAAAAACTGGGTTTTACTTTTGACAGGTCTGTGCCCTGCGGAGAATCAAAAGACGGGCACACCGACTGCTTTTTTGAAGATATCACCTGGCCCGCGGTCATGATAAAAAGATTTGTTTATTTTGATATCAGCGAACCCAAAGAAGGATACAAAATCATAGTGTCCCACAACTGCGACGGATACCGCTTTGTCGGCGCGCAGACTAAGGCCGGTTTTACAATAAGGAAAGAAAGATTTTAATGCTTTGCCGCGCTGTGATTTTATAATGAAACAATAGCGGTTTTTCACTTTTGCTAGAATAATATATATGAAATTAAAAACCGCGGTCTGCGCCGCCTTGCTGCTTCTGCCGCCGCTTTGCGCCCGCGCTCAAAACTATGACGGCTGCACGGTGAAAAAAATAAATATTACCGCGCGGCGCATGAACCCGGACGTGGCGCGCGACGTCTTTCCTCTTAAAGAAGGCTGTGTTTTTAATCAGAAAGATTACCTGTCCGCGCAGCAGGAACTGCACAATATGCGCGTCGCAAAAGAAATAGATTTCAATATAACTCCCGTAAGCAAAGACGCCGTAAATATAGATATTAATATTAAGGACGGCTATTATATTTTCCCGCTGCCGTTTTACACATCCAGCGGCGGCAGGAGCGCGTTTGCGCTGGCTTTGGTATCAGGCAATGTTTTGAAAATGGGGGAAACTAACGCTCTGTTTTTTGCGGCCGGCAACGACGGGCAGAATTTGAGCGACACTCTTGCTTTGGACAATAATATTTTTCAGATTAAATACACTCACTTAAACTTTACGCAGCGGTTTTATGACGGCGGCTGGAGCAGCGTTTTCGGCGTGCTAAACACTGGCGACGACGAGGGAAAGTTTGGCGCGCCGTTGAAAACCCTTGGTACAAAAAGGCAGTATTTTTCAATGATGTACGGGCGCAAAATGGGGCGTCTTACCGCTTGGATTATGCCGGCTTATGATGATTACGAGTATTCCGCGCCGGCGGACGCCGGCAACCATAATAAAATATCCGCGGGTTTGACATATCGCAAGGGCGCGCGCGCCGGCGCGAATATGGGGGCTTTGTTCGGCCTTGGTTTGAGCGACAAAAAGTCTGCGCTGGCCCCGCTTAACGCGCCGAAACTAAGCTACACGGCGGGCGTTTCCCAGACTGCGGGCGGCGGCTGGCTCGGCGCGGATTATGATATTAATAAAACCGCGCTTAACTTTGATGTTTTGTATGAGCTTAAAACGCATCATACGTTTTATTTCGGAGTTAAGGCGGAGGACGGTTTTAACTCGCCATTTTCAGACGACGTAAAATCTCTGGATTTACTGTCCGGCACGGGCAAATACAGCCGCCAGATACGCGGCGCGCGCGGCGCGGGTTTCGGCGCGGCTATAACTTACTATCTGCTGCGTACGGAGACGGGACTGCTTTCCCTGCAGCCGTTTTACGAACTTGCGTATGTTTATAATGATAACACCTACCGCCCGCATAGCGGAACGGGCGTGACGCTGGCTTATAAATTTTGGCGTTTCCCTTTTCCGCTGGGCATAAATTACACGCATAATTTAAGCGATTCAAGCAATATGGTCGGTTTCAGTTTCGGCGCGAATTTTTAATAAAAATCCCTTGAAAAATAATAGTAACTTATTATCCGTAATAACCGATTCTAACGACGGAAACGTTATTCTTTATATTTCCTTGCCCGGGCGCAAAAGATGTTTTATACTTTTGCTATATCTTCCCGAAAAGGATAATGTTTTCATGAAAAAAGGATTTACGCTTATTGAACTTTTGGTCGTAGTCTTAATTATCGGCATACTTGCCGCCATTGCTTTGCCGCAGTATAAAAAAGCCGTGGAAAGGTCCCGCGTGGCAGAAGCGCTTATAAACCTTAAAGCTTTGTCAGAGGCGCAAAACAGATGTTTTTTGGCAAGTCAAAATTATACGGACTGTATTTTGAATACCACCTCTAACAATTTGGATATTGACTTGCCTGCAAGCAATTATTTTGATTATCACTGTTCTTATGGCCCCGCAAGGTGCGAGGCCATAAGAAAAGGATGCTTATATGATATATCTTTTGAAAGTACGAATGGAAAAATTACGAGTAAGATATGCGTAGAGAATAGTAATAGTTATTGTAAAGATTTTCAAAGTTTAGGTATAAGCCTTCCAACCGGTTTGTCCGCACTATCTTGTATGCAATAGTCAGCTCAAAATATAAAAAGGTAGTATTTTAATGTTTCCCTGTGCTGCCGAAACCGCCGCGGCCGCGTTTGGTTTCTGACAGCTCCGCCGCTTCTTCAAAGGCGGGGTATAACGTCGGCAAAACTACAAGCTGCGCTATTTTTTGGCCGGCTTCAAAAATAAATTCTTTGTCGTTCAAGTTGTACATACAGACCAAAATTTCGCCTCTGTACGGGTGGTCTATAAGTCCCGCCATAACTTTTATTCCTTTGCTTTCAACGGAGCTTTTTCCCCAGACTATGCCCGAGGTATTATCCGGCAGTTCAACGGCTATGCCCGTGCGCACGTTTGTTACGGCGCGCGGCGGGAGGACGGTATGTTCCAGCGCAAATAAATCCGCGCCGGAGTCTGTTTCATGCGCGCGGTGGGGGATTTTGGCGTTCGGGTGCAGTTTTTTTACTTTGATGTTGTTCATACTTCATTATATTATATGTGACAGTAAAACATATCTTCCCCTTTTAGGGGAAGTACCCGGAGGGGGTAGGGGTAAATATACACAAACATGGGTCTGTAAGACTTTTGTTTAACTGTTAACGGCATTTAATAACATCCAATTACCCCCCGCCTACGCTGCGCTATGGCGCGGCAGGCATTTCCCCTTCGGGGCTTTCCCCCTAAAAGGGGGGAATTTACATGGGGGTATGTTGCGCCGCGTCTCTTTATTTATTAGATTCTAAGTATGTTTTTCAATAAACCTTTTCATGAGATAAATTTTGACGACGTCGTGGAATTTTGCAGGCTTAATATGCCGGAGGGCAAACAGCTTGACTATAAATATTTTCTGCCTAAAAATAACGAGAAATTCGCAAAGACTATAGCCTCTTTCGCCAACGCGCTGGGCGGCACGATAATAGTGGGCGTTAAAGACGATAAAAATGACCGCCCGACGCCGCCTTTTGACGGCATTCCTTTTCAGTATAAAATAAGAAATAAAATTGAAGATATCATACAAACGCATATTGACCCGATAGTTTTTGTGGACATAAACGTCTGCGGCGACGAACGCGGGCAGATGTTCGTCGTCATAAACATACCGCAGAGCAACCTGACCCCGCACCTTGTGGGCAAGATGAAAAGGGCGTATATACGCACGGGCCAGAGTTCGCGCCCGGAGGTTTTGGTGCATCCGGATAAACTGCCGTGGCTGCTTGACCACCGCCGTAAATCAGAAAATCTGCGACACATTTTGCTGGACAAGGCGGACAGGCATTTTGAAAATTATCTGCACTCAAAAAATTTAAGAATGAGCGAGCAGAAGGCCGTGCTTTCCGCCTCCCTCATTCCTCTTTATCCCGAAGAACCGCTGCTTGATTACCACGCTTTGCGCCCTGTCATGGACGGCCTTTTCCCGGGCGCGGAAACTAAGACGGTGCAGGACGGCATTACAAAACTCGGCTCCGACGCCAAAGACATGGTTGAATTAAATTCCTACGGGCTGGTTTATTACAAGACCGCGCTTGCCGACGCAGGCGGCAATCTGGATTTTTCAAAAGTGGCGGCCGCGGTGCGGGAATTTTTTTATATCGCGCTGAAATTCCATAAAAAAATATATTTCGGCGGGCCGCTTAATTTCCGTTTTACCATTAACAACGCGCGCGGCGTACATGTTTTTTACGGCGGCAAAAAGACGACGGTGCTGGAAGATTTTTTGAGAGCGGATAATATTTTCGGCATTTCGCAGGCGGAGAGCGGGCTTAACGGAATTTTGGCGCAGACGCTCAGCCAGGCCGCGTGGGCGCTGGGATTTGATCTGGGCGGCAACGATATTAAACAAATGTTGAAGTGATTTGTACTATACTGCGGATGTGGTGCTGTTTTGCTCTAATGTTGAATTTTATGTTTGTAACCGCCTTGGCTTTAATTGTTTTACATTATAAAAAATAACTTTGCCTATTATGTTGCCTCAGTGCGGCAAATTTTTTATAATTTTTAAAAGGATTTATTTTTTATGCAAAGAGGATTTACTCTTATAGAATTGCTGGTCGTTGTTCTTATAATCGGCATACTGGCCGCGATAGCCGTGCCGCAGTACAGAAAATCCGTGGACAAATCCCGCGCTTATTCAATTATTATTTTGACAAGGGCTTTGGGGGATTCGGCTAAAAGATACCAGCTTGAAAACGGCTCTCTGCCTTTCAAATTCAGCGATTTGGATATTTCGCTGCCTTCTCCCTCGGCGGTAAGTTCAAACGCGTGCCAGCTTGCCGTCTCTCCCACGGGGAGCGGTTACAGCGTGTCCGCTACCGACCCTGATACTATAGCGCAGGTAGGCGATTATATGGTATCCATGAATACCATATCCCCGGGTACAACTTTAGGCATAACGTCCGCAAGACAAACCGCCCAGTACGGCTGTTACGCCATAAGGTATGACCTTAGTTCCAATATATTAACATGTTCTGTTCACACGGCCGTTACCGGACCGGAAAATTTTTGCGAAAAAATTTTAGGCCTTAAAACTTATACCCCTGGCAATTCGTGGAAACACTATACGCTCCCGTAATTGCGGAAGATATTATGCCGTGCAGATTTTTTTCTCTTAAAATTATAAAATAGTATGAGGGCGAGTAGACACATATTATGAGGCTGCGCAGAGCCGAGTTTTTAGAAAAATTTAATTTTTTTTGCGACGAGCATACCGTTGGGTATGTAAGGAGCAAAAAAATTAAATTTTTCTAAAAATCGGCTCTGCCCTCCGGGTTTATCCAAAAAGGGGCCAACTGCGTTGTTGCGGCTCCTGGCAATAGTCACCGCGCTATTGCTTCGTCGCCGCGTCTAGCATTTGGCCCCTTTTTGGATAAACGCAGCCTCATAATATGTGTCTACTCGCCCTAGGTGGAAGTTGAAGTTTTTATATTTTTAAGGAAAGGAAAATGCTTAATAAATTAGGGTTTTGTAAAATCGTCGCCACGCTGGGGCCTGATACCAGCACGGCGGAGATGATTGATAAGCTGGTGGTAGCGGGAGTATCGGTTTTCCGTTTTAACTGCAGTCACGGCTCGGTTGAAGAATATAAACAAAGAATCGCGGGCATAAGAGCGGCTGAAAAAAAATACAACCGCTCCATAGGCATTTTGTTTGATTTACAGGGGCCTAAGCTGCGCATAGGCTTGTTTAAAGACGATAAAATTATTTTGAAAGAAGGTGATAAATTTAATCTGGATTTATCGCCGGAGCCGGGCGACAATACGCGCGTCTGCCTTCCTCACCCTGAAATTTTTAAAGTAATGCAGCGCGGGCTGGAACTTTTGCTTAACGACGGCATTGTACGCCTGAGAGTTGATAGTTTTACGGCGGACAGCGCAAGCGCCACGGTTACCGCCGGCGGCGAACTTTACAGCCGCAAAGGCGTTAACGTGCCGGGCGTAAAAGTGCCCGTTTCCGCGCTGACTGAAAAAGATTTGAAAGATTTAAAAACCGCGGAAGATTTGGGCGCGGATTTTATAGCGCTTTCCTTTGTCCAGCACCCCGAAGATATTACGCTTGCCAGAAGTTTAATGCGCTCCCAGGCTGGCATAGTGGCCAAAATTGAGAAGCCCAGCGCGGTTGAGCATTTACGGGAAATTATAGAACTTTCAGACGTAATTATGGTCGCGCGCGGGGATTTGGGCGTTGAGCTTAGCCCCGAACTTGTGCCCGTCGCGCAAAAGAAAATTGTGGCGGCGTGCCGCGCTGCCGGCAAGCCGGTCATAGTAGCCACGCAGATGCTTGAGTCCATGATAAACAACGTCACGCCGACGAGGGCCGAAGCGTCCGACGTGGCCACCGCCGTTTACGACGGCGCGGACGCCGTCATGCTTTCTGCCGAAACCGCGCAGGGGCGTTACCCAGTTGAAACCGTTACCACCATGCGCCGCATTATCACTACGGTGGAGAAAGACGCCAGATTTAAAGAAAACATGCGCGTTACGACGGTGCAGAACGCCTGCAACGCCGAAAGCGCTATAATTTCCGCCGCCTCCATGGCCGCCAAATCAATGAGCGCGTCAAATTTAATAATCAATTTCACGGACTCCGGCGCAACGACGATGAAAACCGCCAAAGAGCGTCCGTGCGTGTCTATTTTATCCCTTACCCCTTATGAACAAACCGCGCGCAAAATGGCCCTTGTGTGGGGCGTAACGTCCGTAGTCGTAAATAATTTGAAAACGTTTGACGATATTTTGCAGGAAGCGCGCAGCGCCGCGCTTACCCATAATATGGCCAAGCGCGGGGACAAGGCGGTAATAACCGCCGGCGTGCCTTTCGGCCACAGCGGGGATACTAATTTGATTTACATAGTTTCAATATAGAGGAATATATGAATAAGAAGTCCTGGCTTAGCCGCGTGCCTAAGTGGGTTGTAAGTTACGTCTCGTTTTTTGCCGTGTGCTGGGCGGCGTTTTTTCTTATGCGGTTTGTGTTTTTGTTCGTATACCGCGCGGCTGTGACGGCGGAGGTAAAACATTATCTGCTTCAGTCCCTCTACATCGGCGCAAAATTTGACATGCGGCTGGCGGCGTTTCTGGCCATACCGCTGGGGTTGTTTGTTTTCGCGGGCAGCTTTTTTAAAAGAGTTCCGAAAATATTAAAAGTTATTATGG
>JAIRUU010000131.1 GCA_031254225.1 Candidatus Elusimicrobium euhamitermitis | reverse complement strand
AGCATTTCCTGCGCGAAATAAGTCGCGCCGTAACCGGTGGCTTCCGGACGTATAAGACTGCCGCCCCAGCTCGGTTTTTTGCCGGTAAACACGCCGGTAAATTCATTAGTCAGTTTTTTATACTGGCCAAACATAAAACCTATTTCCCTGGCGCCAACGCCGAGGTCGCCCGCCGGCACGTCCGTTCCCGGGCCTATGTGGCGGAAAAGTTCGTTCATAAAACTCTGGCAAAAGCGCATAACTTCCGCGTCTGATTTGCCTTTGGGGTCAAAATCGCTGCCGCCTTTGCCGCCGCCCATGGGCAGCGTGGTTAAAGCGTTTTTAAAAGTTTGTTCAAAAGCCAGAAATTTAAGCATGCCCAGCGACACGTTTTCACGGAATCTCATGCCGCCTTTGTAAGGCCCTATAGCGCTGCTGTGCTGCACGCGTATGCCGCGGTTGACGCGGATTTCGCCTTTATCGTCCGTCCACGGAACGCGGAACATGATTACGCGCTCGGGTTCAACCATTCTTTCCAAAATTTTATTTTTCAGATATTCCGGATGCCTTTCAAGCACCGGAGTAAGCGTGTGGGCAACTTCTTCCACCGCCTGGTGGAAAACAAGCTGCTCGGGATTTTTTTTGATTACGTCGGTAAGAAGCTGGTCAATGTAGCTTTTGACTTCCATAATATTTGCGCCTCCGCGCGTACAAATTTATTAAGTTATGACAAATATATTATATATTTTTTGGCGGAAATTTAGTAACAGCGTGTTACTACAGTAAGACGCGCTCAATAATTTTTTCCGCTGGGCGGAACGGTGCGTGAAGGTTAAGATTGAGCGCGGTCACGGCGGCGTTTATTTTTTGTTCTTTGCTGCGGCAAACGCCGTCCCCGCTTAAATATTTTTTGCCGGCGCGCACTAGGGCGGCTTCAGGAACAAGGCCTATTATTTCGCTTCCTTTTACTTCAAGACCGAGTTTTGCCGCCTCTGATTTACAGGTTTCGTACACGTCGTAGAGCGGCGTTGTTTTGTAGTCCGTTAAATTGAAAGAGACTTGCGCCGCGTTGTATTGCGGCGCGGCCCAGCCCAAAGCTTTTACGGCTTTCAGTTTGCTTCTCAGAACCGCCGCGATTTGTTTTGCCTTCTCAACGTCCGTCGTGTTCAGCGTTACGTTAAAAGCTATTAAAAAATTTCTTGCGCCGGTTATCAGGGCGCCGCTTTTTTGTACGGCCGGGGAAAAGTCCGGCGGGCCGAAGTCCGGCGGCAGTTCTTTTAATTTTTGCGGCAGACTTTCATATCCGCCTTTTCTGATGAAAGCTAAATTTTTTCTTTCCGGAGTTGCGGCCGCTTCTTCATAAAGATAGACCGGAATTTGCAGTTCCGCCGAAACTTTTGCGGCTAATTTAAGCGCGATATCCACGCAGTCCCGCATAGCGGTTTCCCGAAGAGGAATAAACGGGCACACGTCCGCTGCGCCGAGGCGCGGATGGGTTCCGTTATGCGCGCGCATATCAATAAGTTCGCAGGATTTTTGGACGAGCGCGAAAGCCGCGTCAAATACTTTTTCCGGCGCGCCGGCAAAAGTTATGACCGTGCGGTTTGCGTCCAGGCCGGCATCAACGTTAAGGATTTTTACGCCGCAGTTTTGCGCGGCGCGGACAATACGGTCTATTTTATTTTTATCGCGCCCCTCGGAAATATTAGGCACGCATTCAATTAATTTCATTTAAGGTTTATTGTCGCGGAAAGTAATTTTTTCCGTTTCCCATGTAATTTTTAGAAGTAAGGGTTTTGTACCGCTTTACTTAAATTATATTCTTTTCTCATAATTTTTTTTATTTTATAACAGCCATTTATCCTTCGGGGGTTTTCCTATAAAAAGGGAGAAATTTATTTAACGGTAACAATTTCTTTTATGACTTCAAAAGATTTTTCCATGGCGTTTAAAGAGGCCCATTCGTAAGGGCCGTGGGCGCCGTCGTAACCCGCGAAAATATTGGGCGTGGGCAGGCCCATGAAAGACAGGCGCGCGCCGTCAGTGCCGCCGCGGATTTGGTGCAGATTATATTTTATGCCGCAGGCTTTCAGCGCGGCTTCCAGTTTTTTAAGCGCGGCGGGATTTTTGTCCAAAACTATTTTCATGTTGCGGTACTGCTCTTTAATAGTAAGAGTGATATTTGCGCCTTTCCATGCGGCTTGTTTTGTTTCCGTTAATTTTTTTAATTCTTTTTCCAGCGTATGCAGTTTTGACAAATCATGCTCCCGTATAATGCCTTTTATTTCCATTTTTTCCACGTTGCCTGACACGTAATTAAACAGGATAAAACCTTCGGTCCCTTCGGTCGTTTCCGGCAGTTTTGAGACGGGCCAGGAATTAATAAGGTCAGCCGCCACGCGCACGGGGTTTACCAATATATTTTTGGCGGAGCCAGGGTGGCAGTTTACGCCGGTTATTTCTATTTTAAAAGCGTCGGCGTTAAAGCTGCCGTTTTCCACGCTGCCCAGTTTGTCGCCGTCTATCGTATAAGCGTACTTTGCGCCAAAGGACGCTACGTCAAATTTATCCGCGCCGCGGCCTATTTCTTCGTCGGGCGTGAACGCTATTTTTACGGGGCCGTGTTTTATCTGCGGGTTTTTTATTAGGGTTTCCGCGAGCGTCATTATTATGGCTATTCCCGCTTTATCATCCGCGCCGAGAAGCGATGTCCCGTCCGTCGTAATAATATCGTGCCCTTTACATTCGTTGCTCGGGGTGACGGACATATTTTTTTGTTTATTAATAACTATCGCGCCGCCGCGGTAATGTTTATGGACCCGCGGGTTTACGTTTTTTCCGTTAAAATCAGGCGACGTGTCCATATGCGCTATAAAGCCCACGGCCGGCGCTTTGACGCCTGCCGAGGCCGGAATTTCGGCCATGACGTAACCGTGTTCTGACAATCTGACTTTTGAAGCGCCTATCGTCTTTAACTCTTCCGCCAGCATTTTTGCAAAACGCATCTGGCCCTGCGTGCTGGGGCAGTTTTGCGCGTCGGGGTTTGAGGCGGTTTCAATTTTAACGTATTTTAAAAAGCGGTTTAAAATTATTTGTTTTGTCATGTTATTCTCCTAAAATTATTATAGATAAATTTTTTGTATAATATTTACATGATTAAAAGACTAGTCTTTTTAACCCTTACTTCATTTTTCTTTTTTGCCTGCGCTTCCATGCAGGAAAATTACAATATGGTCAACTGCAAATATGATATTTCCCAGGTGCAGCTGACGGACTTTAATCCAAATACTATTTCAATGGACGTATCAATAGCCATCAGCAATTTAAGCAAGACGGCAGCAGCCGCGGTTAAACGGTTTGACGGCAACTTGTACGTGAACGACGTAAACGTCAGCGCTCTTACCTTAAAAGACGTGCGCGTCACAGCCGGTGAAACAAAAGTAGTTAAGTCCAGCCTTGACATACCGCTTAGCAACTTAGGCAAGCTGGTAGGGCTGGTCAGCATGGGAAGCGTATCGGTTGATTATGTCGTAAGAGGCACGATATATTTTACGACTCCGATAGGCGACCTCCCGTTTCCGGTCACCATATACCAAAGCAAAAAAATTTAAAAATAACCCCGCAAGGGGTTTTTTTAGGGTAGCCTAACATATATTATATGTAGGGCTTCCTTATATATTAATAGGAGTATGATATGGCTGAAACTAATACGCCTTCCATTGATTTGCAAGCTATTGCGGATAAATGGAAAGGAAAAGACGGCAGTCTTATAATGATATTGCACACGATACAGGATACTCTCGGTTACGTGCCGAGGGAAATTTCTCTGGAACTTTCAAAACTCATAAACGTGCCTCTGGCAAGAATATACGAGGTGCTGACTTTTTATCATTTTTTCAAATTAACGCCGCCGGCGAAATACCAAATATCGGTATGCCACGGCACGGCGTGCTACCTTAAAGGCGCGGCTGATTTGGTTAAAGAACTGCAAAACATCACGGGCGTCAACGAGGGGGAAACGTCGCACGACGGCATTTACTCCGTAACCGCGCTGCGCTGCGTGGGCTGCTGCGCGCTTGCGCCGGTAATGCTGGTCAACGGCAAAGTTTACGCCGCGGTAAAACCGGCGGACGTTAAGGCCATTCTTAATGAATTTATGAAAGAGGGCGCGCAAAATGCTTAATACTAAAAAAATAACAAACCTTAAAGAAGAATTTCAGAAAAATTATAAAAAAGTAGCCCAGCGCGTAACCATTTGCGGGGACACAAGCTGCGCTTCCGGCGGGTCGCTTAAAGTTTATGATACTTTTAAAGAAGAAATGTCAAAGCGCGGCCTTAACTCCTGCGTGGAAATAACTTCTTCCTGCCTTGAGAACAGCACTTATATAACAAAAAGCGGCTGCCAGGGTTTTTGCTCGCAGGGCCCGCTGGTTGAAGTCAACGGCATACTTTACGTTAAAGTAAAACCGGAAGACGTCAGCGAAATTATAGACAAAACCATTTTGAAGGGCGAAGTTATTGACAGACTTTTGTATCTTGATCCCAAAGACGACAAACGCTGCAAAACCAAAGACGATATTTTATTTTACAAAAAGCAGCACCGCATACTTCTGGCGGACTGCGGCAGGCTTAACCCCGAAGACATCGGCGAGTACATAGCTTCAGGCGGTTTTCAGGGGCTTATAAAAGCGTTTGAAAAAGGGCCGGAATGGACTATTGAGGAAATGAAAGTTTCCGGTTTGCGCGGCAGAGGCGGCGGCGGATTCCCGACGGGACTCAAATGGTCCATTACCCGCGCGTCAAAAGGCAAACAGAAATACATGATTTGCAACGGCGACGAGGGGGACCCGGGCGCTTATATGGACCGCTCCATGCTTGAGGGCAACCCGTATGCCGTTATAGAAGGCATGATGATAGCGGGCTGCGCCACCGGCGCGAGCAAAGGTTTGTTTTATATCCGCGCCGAATATCCAAACGCTTTTAAACGCATACAGGACTGCATTGACAAACTTTATAAACTCGGTATGCTGGGCAAAAATATTTTAGGCTCGGGTTTTAATTATGATTTGGAAATCAGGCTCGGCGCGGGCGCTTTTGTGTGCGGGGAGGAAACCGCTTTAATCGCGTCAATAGAAGGCAGACGCGGCATGCCGTCCCCCAAGCCGCCTTTCCCGTCGGTCAAAGGTTTATGGGGCTGCCCCACGACTATCAATAACGTGGAAACTCTTGCCGCGGTGCCTTATATATTAAGGAACGGCGGCGCGTGGTACGCCAAAATAGGAACAGAAAAGAGCAAAGGCACAAAAGTTTTCGCCATGACAGGTAAAAGCAAAAATACCGGCTTAATAGAAATACCGTTGGGAGCCACCGTCAAAGAAGCGGTTTACGACATCGGCGGCGGCCCGCTTAAAGGCGAAGAGGCCAAAGCGGTGCAGACCGGCGGCCCGAGCGGCGGCGTAATATCCAAAGCAAATTTCAATATGCCCATAACTTACGAGTCTTTGCAGGAAATAGGCTCAATAATGGGCTCCGGCGGGTTAATTGTCATGGACGAGACCGACTGCATGGTTGACATTTCAAAGTTTTACCTTGATTTCTGCGTGGACGAATCATGCGGAAAATGCGCGCCGTGCCGCATAGGCAGCTACCAGCTGCTGGACGTGCTGGAGCGCATTACGTCAGGCAAGGGCGAGCCGCAGGACATTGAAAAAATGGAATCAATAGCCAACGCCATGAAAAAAGCTTCTCTCTGCGGTCTGGGCCAGACGGCGCCCAATCCGGTGCTTTCCACTCTGCGTTTTTTCCGCGAGGAATATGACGACCATATACTCCGCAAAAAATGCCCCACGGGCAAATGCGGCAAACTGATAACTTATGAAGTTATAACCAAAAACTGCGTCGGCTGCGGCGCGTGCAAACGCGCGTGCCCCGTAACGGCAATTACCGGCGAGCCGCGCGCCCCGCATATAATAGACCAGAATAAATGCATAA
>JAIRUU010000041.1 GCA_031254225.1 Candidatus Elusimicrobium euhamitermitis | reverse complement strand
GGGCTAAGACCCGCTTCCACCGGATAGGATTTTAAAATATAAGAACAAAAACCGTGTATGGTGCTTATGAAAGAACGGTCAAGTTTTTCAAGCGCGGCGCGGCAGCGCGTTGTTATTTTGTCTTTATCCGCGTGTTTTAAAAGCATAATGACCGTGGAATTTTCCGTCTCGGGGTTATCAATTTCATTAAGTATTTTTTGCAGCGTTAAAGCAAGGCGCAGTTTAATTTCCGCGGCCGCTTTTTCCGTAAAAGTCAAAGCCACAATACGCTCAGCCGCAACGCCGCGCGCGGCTATTAAAAAACAAAGCCGGTTTATAAGCAGCGTGGTTTTGCCCGTGCCCGCGCCGGCCTCTACGGCTATGTTTTTGCCGGCTGCGGTTACCGCGGTTTCCCTGACGGAATTATCTTTATTCGTCATAACTTTCAAGCTCTTTGTAAAAATTGCTTGCGCGCGCGCGCGTTAAAGCCGCGCCCACGCCTTTGCGGCAAATATTTGCAAAACTGCAGTATGGGCAGTAATTGTCGCTCTCTTTAATAAAAAATTTGCCGTACTTTGTAAAAGATAAAACAAGTTTAATCAAACCGCCGAATTTTTCTTCAAGTTCCGCAAAATCTTCCGCCGTAAGCTCGCGGCGGAAATAGCCTTTTTCAATATTTAAAAAAGAAAAACTTTCAAATTTTTTATCTTTAAACTCCGCCGCCTGCGACGTCATCAGCGGATAAATAAAAGGCTGCGTGTATTTTTTGGCAAACGCCGCTTTTGTCAAATCTTTGACGGAAGACTGCGCGGTTTTATAATCAATAATTCTGTAAGCGCCGTCCTTAACATCTACGCGGTCAATAAATCCCCGCAGGTTAATTTCTCCGCCGCCGTAATTTGCGCGGGCCGTAATTTCCGTCTCAAAATATTTCGGAACAAAACCGTCCAGGCTTTCAATGTCTTTAGTCAAAAAAACCGTCAGATATTCTTTCATTTTCGCGGTTATAACCTTCCACGCGACGGGGTATAGACCGTACTCTTTATAACGGTCGGCGCGCAGCTCTTCCTGAACAATATTTTCAAGTTTAGCCAAAACGCCCTCAACGGTAAGCGGGCCGGAAATCTCGCCGTAAACGCGCTGCAAAATTTTATGGTAAAGCAGGCCTTTCAGGTTTGAAGCAAGCTCTGAACGTTTTAAAGTTTCCTGCTCGTCCTCAAGCCCAAGCACGCGGGAATTATAAAAACGTTGCGGACACTGCGCCAAAATCTGCATACCGCTGGCCGAAAATGATTTGGAGGACAATGCGTCATAAATTTCAGCGCCGTTGTCCAAAACGCCGTCGTAAGCGGTCAGCGCGCCGCGGGAAGCTATTTGCGCGGCGGCGGCAAAACCGCCTTTAACGGCGGCAAAATCAAAACCGGCCGTTTTGTAATTTTGCTCAATATCCGCAAGCGCTGATATTTTGACGGATATTTCTTTTTTGTTTAAAAGTTTGTCGTCAACGGATAAATATTTTTCCAGTTCGCGGCGAGGGTACCCGCGCGTATTTTTTTCAAAATCAATGCCCGCGGCGCGGCAAAGCTCCGCAAGATATAAGGACGGAGAAGACGCTTTGCCTTCTTCGTCAGACCGCTGGAAAGACAAAAATAATTTTTCCCGCGCCGCCGTAACGGCAAAGAAAAATAAAAGTTTTTCCTCGTCAAAGCGTTCAAGTTTCTGGCTTATCCAAAAACCCTGTACGTCGCGCAGAACGCGGCGGTAAGCATCGCGCAGCAGGGGGTCTTCCCTGGCGGGCGCGGGAAAAACTTTTTCGTTTAAGCCCAGCGCTATTACAACTTTAAAATTCTGTCCGCGCAGGCTCATTATGCCGCCCGCAGTTACGCCTAGCTCGGAATTTTGCGCGCGGCTTAAAACCGCGGAAGACAAAACATTTTGCAGTTCTTCCAAAAATTCCCCGCCCGCGGCCGCGCCGCGCACAAGAGAAAATTGTTTAAACTCTTCAATCAGCGAAGAAAACTGGGCGAAAATATTTTTTTCCCGCTCGTTAAAAATCTCGGTATTTGTATAAGCCGCTAAAATTTTTAACGCGTGGCCGGCCAGAATATCCCACGGGTAAGGTTTGTTAAGAAAGGCAAGTTCCGCGTTAATTTCTTTTAGCCAGTTTAAAAAATCTGCGTCGTATTTTCCGCCTGATAGCAGATTTTCCCACTGGCTTAAACCGCGCTCCGCAAGAGAGTTTTTTATAATAAACTTCCAGTTATTTTTTATTTTAAAATACGGGCTGGAAATTACAGCCTGCACCGTGCCCTTTTCAAAACCGCCGCGCGCAAGGTTTAACAAATTAAAACAAAACACGGCGAGCGGGTGCGCCGTAAGAGGAAAATCAATGCTCGCGTTAAGCGGTATTTTATTTTCTTCAAAAACGTCAAAAATATAATCTTTATAATTTTCAAGCCCGCGCGCGGTCACTGCGATATCTTCAAATTTATAACCTTTGTTTTCAACTAAATCAATTATGGTTTTTGCCGCCGCAAAAAGTTCCCCGCGCGCGCCGGACGCGCTTATAATTTGCGCGGCGGGATTACCGCGCGCGGCTTCAAGCGGGTTAAAAAGCGCCGCCTGCGCGCCGTCAAGCGCGGTCTTACCGGAATCTTCCAAAGAGGTAACGTCTTTGGTAAGGCCGAGTATGTTTGTATTAAAAAGTTTTTCCGCGTATTTATAAGCCGGATGATTTAAGTAAGGGAAAAATAACGCCGTGTCAAAATTCTGGCGCGCGGCGTTAAAAATTTCAAGCTGCGTGCCGGTAAAATCATAAAACCCGTAAAAAATTATTTTTTTAAAACTTTTGAGCCACAAGGAATTAGGAATATTTTCCGCCGCGGCCGCAAAAAAATCCGCGTAAGAACGGTAACCTGGCACGGCGGACAGCGCAGAATAATATTTTTCGTAAATATCCGCCAGACTGGACATGTATTCATTGTCTTCTTTTGAGCCGAAAGCGCCCTGCGCTGCGTGGTCTTTGACTACGGCGGCATCAACAAGCGCGTCTGACAAATCCCGCAGAGTTGATTTTAACGCCGTGATATAACCGCGCTTAACCACGCCCTCGCGCGCGGCGGCTATATTTTTTAAAATAAAATCCTGCAGCGGCGCGCGGCTTAACACCGGCGGCGCGGACGGCGAAAATTCTTTGTCCACGCGCGCGGGCAGCGACGAAAATTTAATAAAACTTATATTTGAAGTTACGCCCAAAGCGCGCGTGAGCGCGCCCTGCAGCGCGCGCGCGCCGCGGGAGGAAGGCGTTACAATAAGGATTTTATCAACCGCGTTTTTTTTATTTTCGCTTATAAAACGCGGCAGATATTCCTCTAAACTCCGGTAATGTCCGTATATAAGTTTCATTAAATAATTATATAATTTAAATATGAAAACAATAGTTTTTATGAGGCATGCAAACGCCTTGTCCTCGTCGCAGGACGGCAGCGACGCGCTGCGCCCGCTCTCCCCCAAAGGCCTTGAAGCCGCGGCCCGCGCTGCAAACGTTTTAAAAACGCGCGGCGTAAAACCTTTTAAAATAATCACAAGCCCCAAACTGCGGGCGACGCAGACCGCGGAAACAGTTTCAAAAATTCTTAAAGCGCCCGCCGAAGAACGCCTGGAACTGGGCGGCGCGGTAAACATTGTGGAGCTTTGGAATTTTATAAAAAACGAAACGGAAAGCGGACAGACTTTGGTTGTAATAGGACACAACCCGGACATAAGTTCTTTAGTTACCGCGCTGGTTAATAATCACATAGCGCTTAATCCGGCGGAATTTGCGACGGTCAAGTTTTCCGACGATTTTACCGCGGCGGAACTGGAACCTATTAATCCTTTATGACAATAACTTCGGCAATAATTTTGGGTCTTGTCCAGGCGGCGGGGGAATTTTTGCCCGTTTCAAGCTCCGCGCATCTGGCTTTGATGCCGTGGCTTTTGGGCACCGCCTATCAAGGGCTGACCTATGACGTTATGCTGCACGCCGCCACGCTGTTTGCCGTGCTTTTTTACTTCAAAAAAGAATGGTTTTATATTATCAAAGACGGACTTACAAAACCTAAAACAGAAGAAGGAAAAATTTTGTGGCTGCTGGTTATTGCAACCATACCAGCCGCCGTCGCAGGCGTATTATTCCAAAAACAAATTGAACATACGCTGCGCTCGCCGTTTATCATGGCCGGCGCTTTGATAGTTTTCGCCCTGTTTCTTTTTTACGCAGATAAAAAGGGCGATAAAGGCGGCGCGGCGATGAACATAAAAAATATGTTTATAATAGGCTGCGCGCAGGCCGTCGCTCTGATACCGGGCGTATCGCGCTCCGGCATAACAATAACGGCCGCGCTGCTGCTGGGGTTCGGCAGGGCGGAAAGCGCAAAAATTTCATTTTTGTTGTCTGTGCCGGTTATCGCCGGCGCATTTGTGATGAAAGCCAAAGACGTTAATCCGTCTGACATAAACGCGGCGTTTATTTTAGGTTTTCTGACGGCGTTAATCTGCGGCTGGCTGATTATAAAATTTTTAATGACTTACCTGCAAAAACATAACTTCAATATTTTTGTCGTCTACAGAATAGTTTTGGGAATTGTGATAATTATTGCCGCTTTGTCAGCTTCTAACTAATTAAGATTATAAAAAATCAATTTGCGTATATACTTCCGCCTCTTCTTCAAAAAAAATATACTTTTTTTAAGGTTATTTTTAAAGAAAAGAGGTTTTTATGTTTAACAGAAAAGGATTTACTCTGATTGAGCTGCTCGTCGTAGTTCTTATAATAGGAATACTTGCCGCCATAGCGCTGCCTCAATATCAGAACGCAGTGGAAAAGTCCCGTGCCGCCGAAGCGTTAATACTTGTTAAAGCCTTAAAAGAAGCCCAGGACAGATATATTTTAACAACGGGCGCGCCTGCCAAATCATTCTATGATTTTGATATTGCGCTGCCCGCAAAGAGCAAACCTTGCGTAAACTCAGGCTATCAGACAAATGACTGTATTTTAGTCGGCTATTATCAATATGAATTGGGAGAAACCGGGGCTAAATATTTCGTTTCAGCAAGAAGCACCGACCTGAAAATGCTCATAAGATATGATTATTCCGAGGGTTTCTGCTCCTGCATATCTAAAGGCGGACAAAAAGACAAATTATGTAAAAGCATTTCCGGCGCTTCCGCTCCTTATCAAAGTACTGGAGATAACTATTTCAGAATAAACTAAAAAAGCGCTGCAAAATAAATCACTCGGTTTTTTTAGGCGCGGCGTCAACGGCGTGTTCAAGCGCAGGGGCGATTTCTTTGTCGGAAACTTTCAGTTCGTTAAATCTTCGCGCGCTGACTAAAACGCGGGACTCAAAAGAATTTAAAGTGTTGTTATAATTTTTAACCGCGTTTTCAAGGCTGCCGCCGACTTTATAAAAATGTTCGCTCATCGTCACAATTCTTTCGTACAACTCTTTGCCGAGCGCGGTGATTTGTTTGGCGTTTTCTTCCACCGCCACATTGCGCCAGCCATAGGCAACGGCTTTTAAAAGGCTTATCAGCGTCGTCGGAGTGGCGACTATAACTTTTTCTCTGACCGCCGCCTCTATCAAAGCCGGCTCCGCCTCAAGCGCGGCGGCAAAATAAGATTCGCCAGGGATAAAAAGCACCACAAAATCCGGCGTGGGGCTGAACTGCTCCCAATAACTTTTACCGCTTAAATTTTTAATATGCTCTTTAATCTGGCCGGCAAATTCTTTAAATTTTAAAGCGCGCGCCGCAGGATCTTTAAGTTCAACCGCTTCAATATATTTTGTAACAGGCGCTTTGCTGTCCACGACGATATTGCTGCCGCCGGGCAGACGGACAATAAGGTCAGGCCGCAGCCGGCCGTCTTCGGTGTTTACGCTTTCCTGCGTGTTAAAATCACAGTAATTTAACATGCCGGCAAGCTCCACTATTTTTTTAAGCTGTATTTCCCCCCACCGGCCGCGGGAAGAGTGGGACGTCAGCGCGTTGGACAAACTCTGCGTCGTGCCCAGCAGCACGCCGACCTGTTCGCGCAGACCCTCGTACGCGCCTTTTCTTTCTTTCTCAAGCTCGCCTATTTTATTTTCAAATTTTGAAAGAGTTTCTTTGACGGGTTCAACGATATTATTAATCGCGGTCTGGCGTTTTTCCAAATCGTTTTTGGCGGCGTCCTGGTATTTTTCAAGAGTGGTTTTGGCAAGTTCAAGAAAAGACTTGTTATTGGAATTTAACGCCTCGGCGGACAATGCCTTAAAAGCGTTTAAATCATTCTCGCGGTTTTGCTCGCGCTCGTCAAGTTTTGCCTGCAGCGCAACGGCTCTTCTCGCCGCGGCCAAATAACCCAGCAGCAAAAATACCGCCGCGGTAACAATTAAAATAATAAGCCAGATTACAGTATTCATTTATTATTCTCAAGCGCGGTTTTAATGCCTATAATCACAAGGTCGGGGTTGTAAACGTCAAACGCTTTTCTAAACATTCTGCCTATGCCGCCCGTGCCTATGACTTTAACGCTTTCTCCCTTAAAACATTCTTCTTTCAGCATATTTATAAATTCTTTAATAGCGCCCAGATTGCCGTAGTAAAGACCGGCCTGAAGCTGCGTTTCCGTGGTTAAACCCGCGGCATGGCCCGGGTCAGTAATCTCAACTTTGGACAGCAGCGCGGTATTGCTTACCAGCGCGTTGAGCGACGCGCCTACGCCGATTTGTATGGCCCCGCCTTTATATTCTTTATTCTTAGAAACAGCGTCATAAGTATTTGCGGTGCCGAAATCTATTATAATCAAATTTGTATCCGGATATAAACGTATGCCAGCAATAGCGTCCGCCACGCGGTCCGCGCCCAGGTTGCCGGCGTCTTTACCTTTGATATTAAGACCGGTTTTAATGCCTGGGCCTATGACAAAGGGCTCAATATTAAAATACTTAACGCAGCAGTTGAAAATTGTTCTGTTAATATCAGGCACGACGGAAGAAAGACCTATTTCTTTAATATCAGCGGGATTAAAACCGTTTTCGCGCAGCACAGTCCTTAAAAATATGCCAAGCTCGTCCGACGTAATTGTGCCTTTTGAGGCCGTGCGGAAACGCAGTTTAATTTCATCTCCGTCAAACACTCCGCCGAAGATTTGCGTGTTGCCCACGTCTAATGCAAGTATCATATACCCTCCCTGCGCGCTGCAAACGGCGCAGTCGTGCGGTATTTTTATTCTACCTAATTTGGTAGAGTTTGATTATGAATATAAAGAATTTTATCATTGTGGCTATTATTCTGGCCGCCGCGTGGTTTATATATCATAAAATAACCGCGCCGGACATAAAAAACCTGGGCAGCGGCGGCAGTACGATAGTAGCTTTCGGCGATTCGCTGACATACGGCTACGGCGCGCCGCGCGGGGAAGATTTCCCTTCAAAACTCGCTAAAATGACGACAAGGCCCGTTATAAACCTCGGCGTCAGCGGGGACAGAAGCGTTGACGGGCTGGCCCGCATTGACGGCGTTTTTGAACATAATCCATATATGGTTTTAATAGAATTCGGCGGCAATGATTATATGAAGCAGCTGCCTTTTGAGCAAACCGTTTCCGCCATGAGCAAAATTGTTGACGAGGTGCAGGCGCGCGGGGCAATTGCGGCTATTGTGGACACCGGCGGCCCGTTCATGGGCAAATATACAAAGGCTTACAAAAAAATGGCTAAAGAAAAAGGCGCGGTTTTTGTGCCGGCTATTCTTGACGGCATATATACCGACCCCAAACTTAAATCAGACGCCATACACCCAAACGCCGCCGGCTATACAATAGTGGCGGAACGCATTTTCAAAGTAATAGAAAAATATATGTAATTGTACTTTTTTGGCTTTATTTGATAAAATTATTTATTCCTGCTTTGTGAATTTTCGCGCAGATGGCGGAATTGGTATACGCGTGCGTTTGAGGGGCGCATGCCTTACGGCTTGAGGGTTCGAGTCCCTCTCTGCGCATTTTCGTCTTCGCTCCGCTACGACGCAATGGCAGCGGAGTATTTTTATTAATAACAACCGGACGTTTGCGCGCGGAATAAGCCGAAGACGAACCGCGTCGCAGCAACGCGAAGACGGGTATCATTGTCGGCACAAGCGTATTTTACAACCTTATGACCACAAGTCTTTTATTTTTATTAATAGCGATAGTACTTATCTTCTTGAACGCGTTTATGTGTCTGGCGGAGTTCTCGCTCATACGCGTGCGCAAAACGCGGCTTAAAGAGCTGACAGAGGAAGGCAGTTCCCGCGCGCGCCTCGCGCTGTACGCGGAAGAGCATATTGACGACTATTTGTCTTCCATACAGCTTGCCATAACCATGACCAGCCTTGCGCTGGGCTGGGTTGGCAATCCGTCTGTGGGCAGTCTACTGCGCATGCTGCTGCCTAATATTTTCCCCATGATACCGCAGGCCCTGCAAAACGCTATTTCATTTGCTATAGCTTTTTTGACGATAACTTCGCTGCACGTGGTTTTCGGAGAACAGGTGCCAAAACTTATAGCCATAAAATTTCCGGACAAAATTTTAACGCTCGTCATTTACCCGCTGCAATGGTTTTACAAAGCCACGTACTTGTTTAAAAATATTCTTATGTGGGCCGCGTACGCCGTTTTAAAACTTATCGGCGTCAATCCTAAGGAAAAAGAGAAAACGCCCTCTGAGGAAGAAATAAGAATGATTTTTGACGAGTCTCAGGACAGCGGACAGTTCTCTTTAAGCCGCAGCCTGATGTTTGAAAATCTTTTTGATTTTAAAGGCGAAACCGCAAAAAAAATAATGACCCCGCGCGCCAACATAGTCGCGCTGAAAGAAGACTCCTCGTGGGCGGAAAAATTTGCGGTCATAAAAAACAAAAAATTTTCCCGCTACCCTGTTTTTACAAATACCATTGACGACGCGGCGCAGTACGTTATGGTTAAAGAAATTTCCCTTGATTTTCTGACGGAAAACGCCGCCCCTCCCATTGAAAAATACATGCGCCCGCTGCTTGTGTTAAAAGAGGACACTCCAGTTGAAGTCGCTCTGCGCGAATTCCAAAACCGCCGCATACACCAGGGTCTTATAAAAAATAAAGAAAATATCGTGACCGGCCTGCTTACGCTGGAAGACGTACTTGAAGAACTTGTCGGCGAAATCAGAGACGAAAACGAAACAACGCCGAGCTTTACCCTCAGCAACGTCCTTTTGCCTGACGCATGCGTTTTTAACCTTGAAACCGCGGACAAATTTGAAGCTTACAATATATTGACGGACAGGCTGCACGCGGTTCACACTTATTTTTCCAAAGAGCACGTTAAGGATTTAATTTCCAGCCGCGAGCGCCTGCTTTCATTTTATATAGGCAAAGGCGTGGCGATACCGCACGCGCGTTTAACGTCAATAACAACGCCTGTTATATCTTTCGGGCTTTCAAAGAAAGGCATAATTTTTAACCAGGACGACAAACACCCGGCAAAATTTTTCTTCTTAATTCTTTCCCCCGCTAAAGACCATGGCGCGCAGCTTAAACTGCTGGCGCAGATATCGTCCTTTGTATCCAACAAAACAGTGCTTTCCCGTTTATTAAAAGCAAAGTCCGGCCGCGACGTGGCGGAAATTATGATAGCTTTTGAACACACTATAGCTTTATAGGAGTTTTATGTGAAGAAAGTATTGATACTATCCCTTCTATTCCTTTTTTCGTGTACTACCGCGCCGATTTCAGGGCGCAGGCAGCTTATAACGGTATCCTCGCAGGAAGAACAGACGCTTGGCCTGCAGTCTTTCCAGCAGATAGTAAACCAGTCCAAAGTGATAAAAGGCACTCCGGCCGCAAACCAGGTAACGCGCGTGGGCCAGAATCTGGCCAAACATATTGACGCTAATTACGCGTGGGAATTTGTGCTCATTGACGATAAACAAATCAACGCTTTCTGCCTGCCCGGCGGCAAAGTGGCCGTATATTCGGGCATACTGTCCGTAACGCAGGACGACGACGGTATGGCCGTGGTCATGGGCCATGAAATAGCGCACGCGCTTGCCCGCCACGGCGCTGAAAGAATGAGCCAGGACTCTTTAATAAATTTAGGCGGACAGCTTTTGGGTTTAGGCACGGGCAGCAACGCCGTCACCGCCGCCTACGGTCTTGTTTCCAACTACGGCGTGGCGCTCCCGTTTAACAGAAAGCAGGAAAGCGAGGCTGATTATATAGGTCTCATCATAATGTCAAAATCAGGTTATGACCCGCGCAAAGCCGTCGGCTTCTGGCAGCGCATGAGTTCTGCCGGCGGCGGTAAAACCCCGCAATTTTTGTCCACCCACCCGTCAGACAGTACCCGAATAGCTGATATTCAGAAACATATGTCCGAGGCTATGATGTATTACACCGCCTCCGCCAAAAAATAATTACAATTATAATATTGACAAACATCTGTTTTAATATTAAACTAATTATGTGGTATGCATTTGCCACAAAAATTACATCCCTTGAGGAGGGGAATTATGAATAAGAAAGGTTTTACCTTAATTGAGCTCTTAGTCGTCGTGCTCATTATCGGTATTTTGGCTGCTATCGCGCTGCCGCAATACTTCAAAGCAGTTGAAAAATCCAGAATGGCGGAAGCTGAAACTGTCATCGGCAACGCAGTCCTTGCCGAACAGAGATATTTCATGTCAACCGGCACATTTACCGATAACTGGAAAAGACTGGATACCACGCCTTCAGGTACCATCTCCCAGGGTAAAAAACTTAATGACACTCTTACGACCAAAGCCCAAAATGGTTTTATCGTAATTTTGGATACGACCAACGCTCCCCAAATATGGGCGAAAAGAGACAATGCGGCTTATCCGTATTTTGTCGGCAAGGGTTTTAACGACACAAATAAACCTTACTGCTATACCGCGGACACCGGCAAAGCTGGCGATATTTGTTTAGAATATAACGACAGCGACAGCACGACCACGGTTCCGGCCGGAGCGACTGATCCTACTTCATTGTTCTAATTTAGTTTAGAAAAAAACCCCGTCTGAAAAGACGGGGTTTTTTATTTGTAATTAAACCTTTCCCCTCGCCCCTTTTCAGTCCTGCTTGCAGGGCGATTATGAGTAACGATTTGGACAGCCTTTTTTTGCGGAGCAAAAAGTCCAAATCGCTCAGTGCAAAGCACTGAGAGGGGCAGGTATGAGGGGTAAATAGACGTTATAAAATAAAGTTTTTTCCTCTTTCCCTTCGCCCCTTGCGGGAGAGGGGTTGGGGTGAGGGGTAGTTTCTGTTGAAGCGGGAATTAAACTATTTAAATTTGGATTAGTCGTGTTGTTTAAGATATGGCGTAATATTTAAAATCATTATCAAGCTACAACGCTACCCCTCACCCTGCCCTCTCCCGCAAGGGGCGAGGGGAAAATATTAATTACAGTAAATAATACGCCTGCCCGAGCGCGAGCCCGCTGTCATTGCAGCTTACCTGTTCGTTCAGGTAAACTTTAAATCCCGCTTTTGTCAAAGCGTTATAAATCCCTTCCAGCAAAATTTTATTTTGGAATACCCCGCCGCTCAAAACTACCTGTTTTACTCCTATTTTTCCGGCTGTTTCCGCGGCAGCTTTAATTATAAAAGAGTGAAAACGGTTGGACACGGTTTGCGCGTCTTCTCTCCGCCGCAAAATTTCTTCAAACGCGGGTTTTGTCAAAACCGTATAAACGCCGCCGCGTTTTTCTATTTTAACGGGATACGGTTTTGCGGGCGCGGTAAATTTTGCCTCAAGCTCCATGGCCGCCTGCGCCTGATATGTTACAGTCTGCCGCAGGCCGCACAAAAAAGCGGCCGCGTCAAATAACCGCCCGACGCTGCCGCACTTCGGACAATTTATGCCGGCCTTTATCTGCGCCAGCGCGGTTTCCACGTCATTTTTATTAATCCCTTTAAACAGATTATCGTGCGCGTTCCCCGTAATTCCAAGGCCGAGACGCCAAATTTCTTTAACGCTTATATCCCCGCCCGGCAGTAAGATACTCTCAAAAGTTCCGGCGCGGCTATATTTTTTATTATTAAAAACCAAAAATTCCCCGCCCCAGACCGCGCCGTCGTCCCCAAGCCCCATGCCGTCAAAAATTATGCCGAGATATTTACCTTTCAAATTATGCTCCGCCTCAACGCTTAAAGCGTGCGCCGCGTGATGCTGCACGGCGCGGGCGGAAGGTTTTAACTGAGACGTAAAATAATCTGGGTGCAAATCGCGCGCAAAAATTTTCGGTTTCAAGCTAAAAAGTTTTTGCGTTTTTGCGGCCGCGTCCAAATAAAATTTCCGGTTTTCTTCTTTGTCCAAATTACCGGTGTACTGCGTAAGATACGCTTTATTGCCGTCAATAAAACATGCCGCGGCGGTCTTGTTCGCGCCCAGCCCGCAAACGGTTTTTGCCGAGCGGCGCGCAAGCGTTAACGGCCGCGGCGCGTAACCGCGCGCGCGGCGTATAAAACGCATTTTGCCAAGCGCCTCAAACATCACGGAGTCGTCAAGCTTATTATAAATCTCACGATTATGGAACAAAAACCCGTCGGCTATATTTTTTAATTTTGCCCGCGCTTCATTGTCCAGACTGCAAAGCGCGCCGCCCGCAGCGTTGCCGGACGTCATTACCAGCGCGTCCGTTTTAAGCATTGAAAAAAGTATTTTGTGCAGCGGCGTGTAAGCCAGCATCACGCCGTAATTATTCAAATTATCCGCCACGCCGCGCAGCGTAATTTTTTTGCGCGCCATGACTATTGGCGCGGCGGAAGATTTTAGATATTTGGCGGCGAGCGGCGTAACGCGGCAATATTTTTTGGCGGTTTTTAAATCGTTAAACATAAGCGCAAAAGGTTTATGCGGCCTGTTTTTGCGCCGGCGCAGAAGAGTAACCGCCTTAAAATTTTTAGCGTCGCAGGCCAGGTGGTAACCGCCTATGCTTTTTAAAGCGATAATCTTTCCGCCGTCAATAAACCGCGCGGCTTTTTTCAAAGCTTTCTCTCCTTTTTCCCCTTCAAAAAAAACCTGCGGCCCGCAGACCGGGCAGCAGTTTGGCTGCGCGTGAAAGCGGCGGCTGAGCGGGTCGTTATATTCCGCCGCGCACGACGGGCACATTTTAAATTTATTCATCGTCGTATTTTTACGGTCATACGGCAGCGCGGCGGTTATGCTCACGCGCGGCCCGCAGTCCGTGCAGTTTGTAAGAGGATAATTGTAACGGCGGTTTTGCGTATCCAGAATTTCTTTGGCGCAGTTTTTGCAAAGCGCCAAATCAGGCGGCAGCAGCGCGCTTTGCGCGTCATATTTTTTACTTATTAAAATTTTAAATTCTTTTTCTTTTTTTATTTTAAGCGGCGCAATTTTGATGTTCTCTATACTGGCCTGCGGCGGAACATATTTGTAAATATAATTTTGCAGACTTCCGGCATTTTTGCCCTGCGCCTCAATTTCCACGCCGCGTGAAGTATTCCGCACAAAACCAGTGAGCCCGAGTTTGCGCGCCGCCTTATAAACAAACGGCCGAAACCCTACGCCCTGAATAACGCCCGTTACAATAAGTTTTTGTCTTAACATAAACGCGGCAGATTTTCCCCGGCGCGTTCTTTAAGCATACGCCGCGCGCCGACGGAGGTTTTTATAAAAACTTTTTTATTTTTTGTTTTCAGCACTCGGCCTATCAGAGCGGCGCGCAGGCCGTATTTTTGCGCGCGCATTATTTTTAAAATTTTTGTAGCCTGCGCGGCGGGCGCAAAGCAGACCAATTTGCCCTCGTTCGCGCTTTGAAGCGGGTCAGTCCCAAGCAGCGCGCAAGCGGCTTTTACGGCGGAGTTTAAAGGAATTTTTTCCGCGTCAATTTCAATATCAAAGCCGCAGCTTCCGGCAATTTCCGTCAAAGAAGACGTTAAACTGCCTCTTGTCAAATCCCTCATCATATGAGCGTAAGGCAGAACGGCGCACGTAACCGCGCAGAGCGGCGCAACGTCGCTGCGCAAACCTTTAAGACCCAGATTATGACGCGCGTTCATTATCGCCATGCCGTGTTCGCCCAGAAAACCGCTTACTATAACCGCGTCCCCCGCTCTTATATTGTCCGGCGACATTTCTTTAATAATTTCCCCTACGCCCGACGTGTTTATAAAAATTTTATCCGCCGCGCCGCGCTGCACGACTTTAGTGTCTCCGGTAACAATCCGCACGCCCGCTTCATGCGCGCGCGCGGCAATGCTTTTGAAAATACGTTCCAAATCCGCCAGCTTAAACCCCTCTTCAATAATTAAAGCGAGCGAAATATATTTTGCCGCAGCGCCTTTAACCGACAAATCGTTAACCGTGCCGCAAAGCGCGATGTCCCCTATATTTCCGCCGTCAAAAAATATCGGATTGACAACGTAACCGTCCGTAGTAAAAGCTATTTTTCCTGCGGAAATTTCCAGCGCGGCAGCGTCGTCAAGCCGCGCCAAAATATTATTTTTAAAATATTTAAGCACCAGTTTATTAACCAGCGCGCGGCTTGCTTCACCGCCCGCGCCGTGTTCCAGCGTTATGACTTTATCTGTTTTCATATAAAGCGCGGCACGCGCCCTCGCCCGACACCATGCACGGCCCCATAGGATTTTGCGGCATGCATTTTTTGCCGAATAAATTGCACTGCTCCGGCGTAATTTTGCCGGCCAAAACCGCGCTGCATTTGCAGCCTGACGGTTTTATTTTCGGCGGCGGCGGGAATTTAAAATTTGCAAGCGCGTCATATGCCGAAAATTCTTTTTTTATTTTAAGGCCTGAATTTTTTATTCTGCCAAGCCCGCGCCAAAGCGCGGCGTACGGCGTAAAAACATTAAACATAATTTCCCGCGCGGCCGCGTTGCCTTCCGCGCGCACGGGCGGATACGCGTTTTCAATTTCGGCGCGGCCGAGATTAATCTGGTTTACAATTTTTTCAAGAGCGGCAATAATTTCCGTTGCTTCAAAACCGCCTATAACGCAGGTCTTTTTATATTTGCGCGCTATAAATTTATAAGGCTCCATACCAAGCACAAGGCTCACGTGGCCGGGCAGCAGAAACGCGTCAATATTATTTTCGCCGTCAAGCAAAATTTTTATAGCGGGATTTATTAACTTGAGCATGGGAAACACAAAAAAATTTTTGAGTTTAAGTTTTGCGGCCTTGAGTATCACGGCGGCAACCGCCGGCGCCGTGGTCTCAAACCCCGCCGCTATCAGCACGACGTTCTTTCTTGTTTTCCGCGCAAAATCAAGCGCGTCCATGGGGCTGTAAACAACCCTCACGTCAGCCCCGTCCGCCTTAGCGGCCGCAAGACTGTTGCCGGAAATATCCGGCACGCGCAGCATATCCGCAAAAGTGCAGATTGCGACGTTACGGCGCGCGGCTAAATTTATTCCCCGCCATAAATCTATATCGCTGGTGACGCAAACAGGACAGCCCGGGCCGGAAATTAAATTTATTTTTTTATTTAAAACTTTTTTAAGCCCGAACCGCGCTATCGCGTTCGTATGCGTGCCGCAGACTTCCATAATATTGACGGCGCGGTTAAGCCTCGCGGCGGATTTGTTAAGCGCGGCAAACATCAGTCCAGCCCCGTTTCTTTAAACAATTTTATGCGCTCAAGCGCGTCGGAGCGTTCTAAAATTTCCATAATAAAACCGGCGTGTACAAGCACGTAATCGCCCTTTTTGACATTAGGCTTAAGCCTGGTCTGCGCTGCGCGCGTAAGGCGGCCAAACTTTACCTGCGCCGTCTCACCCGCAATACTTATTACCTGACCTGGCGCGGCTATGCACATTTTTATACCTCGCAGAGGTCGCCGTCTCTGGGCGCGACGGTATTTGAAAAAATTTCCCGCGCTGCTGCCAAAGCATTGTTCCGCAACGTAAAATCAGTATAATCGTCCGCTTTAAAATGTATAAGCGCAAGTTTTTTCGCGCCGGCTATAAGAGCCGCCTGCGCCGCTTCCTCCGGCGTTATATGGTTATTATTCGGTTTCTGGCCTGGCAAAAACGCGCTTTCGGTTATCAGCAAATCCGCGTCTTTGGATATTTTTATAAGGTTATCGCACAAGCCCGTATCCAGCGCGTAAACCAAAACTTTACCGTCTATATGCAGCCTGAAGGCCGTTGCCGGAACGGAGTGAGCGAGCAACGCGGTTTCAAGATTAAATTCTTTAAATCCGTCCGCCTCAAGAATCTCAATTTTGCTGAGCATTTTATCCAAAGCGGGCATAAAAGGCGGACGCATAAAACTTTCCAGCTCTTTTTTCATTCCATGGCCGGTAATAATTTTTATGCCTTGTTTTAAATTAAGTTTATTAATTGTCTGCAGCCCGTCAATATGGTCAAGGTGCAGATGGCTTATAAAAATATAAACCGGCCGCCCGTCTTTAATCAAATCTCCGGCCCTGTAAAACCCCATGCCAGCGTCAAAAATAATATAAGCGGCGGGACTCTCAACAAAAACGCATGTGCTTGCGCCGGTGGCGGTTGTATACCACCCGTTTGTTCCCAAAAAAGTAATTTTCATCATACTACTCCGTCCTGGGAGTGATTTTTCTAAAAAATCACACTTTATTTCACGACGCCTGCGGCTGAGTGCTTCGCACTCCTCTTGTTTCGCTCACTTCGTTCGCTTGGCTGTTTGACGCAAAACAAATTACGGCCGCGGCCCGACATGACAAACTCTTTAAATTTAATATACTATATTATAGACTTTTTAAAGTGAGAGGAAAATATGTCAAACAAAATAATTTTGTCCCCTAAAGCGCCCAAACCCATTGGTCCTTATTCCCAGGCGGTTGAAGCGGGCGGATTTATTTTTACCTCAGGCACTATTCCTTTAGACCCCGTTACCGGCGAAATTATAGGCGGGGACGTTAAAACCCAGACCGAAGTCGTTTTAAAAAATATAGAAGCCGTTCTGGCGTCTGCGAAACTGGAGCTTAAACACGTTGTTAAAACCACCGTTTACATGACTGACCTTACTTATTTTGCCGAAATGAACGAAGCCTACGCCGCGTTTTTTAAAGAAAATCCGCCGGCCAGGACCGCGGTCCAGGTTTCCGGCCTGCCCAAAGGCGCTCTTATAGAAATTGAAGCCGTAGCAAAAAAATAATATGTTACCCATTTTGGAAAGAAAAACCGCCGGTATAGTAATTCCCATGTTTTCCATGAGGAGTAACGGAGACTGGGGAGTCGGAGATTTTTCTTCTCTGGAACAATGGATAAACTGCTTTGCCGACGCAGGCGCTTCAATACTTCAAATACTTCCCATCAATGAAATTTCGCCGTACGAAACAGGGCCTTACAGCGCGCTGTCTTCCTTTGCAATTGACCCCATTTACATAGACGTGCAAAACGCCGAAGACGTTATTAACAGCCCGCGCGCGCAAAAATTTATAGCCTCCGTAAAAGTATTAATTGAAATCTGGCACAAATCTGACAGAGTTTATTATAACACGGTGCGGGACGCCAAACTTAAAACGCTGCTGCTCGGGTTTTCCCACTTTCTTGAAACGCAGTGGGACAAAAATACGCCGCGCGCGCTGGAGTTTAAAGCTTACATTGACGCGCAGACGCATTGGATACACGATTACGCCCGCTTCCGCGCTTTAAAAGATTTTTATAAGTGGCAGACGTGGACGGAGTGGCCGGAAAATTTTAAAAACGCCGATAAGGAAACTCTGCGTATTTTTGAGGCCAACAATTTCCATCAGGTAATGTTTTTCAAATATATCCAGTGGGTGGCGGACGGGCAGATTGCCCGCGCGACGGCCGCCGCTAAAGCCAAAAACATGCTGCTGTTCGGCGACATTCCGTTCGGCATAAATCTGGACAGCGCGGACGTATGGGCGGAACGCGGCAATTTTAACGTATCCCTTGAAGTCGGCGCGCCGCCGGATCAGTTTTCAACCGACGGACAGCGGTGGGGCCTGCCGGCTTATGACTGGCTGTCCATGCAGCGGGACGGATTTTCTTACTGGAAACGCAAAATACGGCGCGCCGTGCAGCTCTATGACGTTATAAGGCTGGACCATCTTGTGGGGTTTTTCAGAACTTACGTCTATAAAGACGCAAAAGACACCGGCCACTTTGACTGGCTTGGGGACGAAGCGCAGCGCAAACGCGGTTATGAATTTTTAAATTTGGTAAAACAATTTGCCGCCGGCAAAACGCCGGTGGGCGAAGATTTGGGCGTCATACCGGACTTTGCGCGCGAGGTTATGGCCCAGCTGCAAATCCCGGGTTATAAAATTTTAAGGTGGGAGAAAGACAACGGATATTACCGTGAGCCGCGCAATTTTCCGAAAATTTCCGTCGCCGCCGTCTCAACGCACGACACCGAAACTCTGCGGGACTGGTGGGAATCAATGCCGCTTGAAGAACGCGCAAATATCTGGGAAATGATTTCCACGCAGAGAACCAACGGCCTCGTCCCTTTCACTGCGGAAGTGCAGGAAACTATTTTGAGGCGCCTTTTGCAGTCCGGCTCTTCAATAGTAATGCTGTCGGTGCAGGATATCTGCGGCACAATGGACAGGATAAACACGCCGGGCCTGGTCTCCGACAAAAACTGGACATACCGCTTTGATTCCTATCCAGGCACCATAGAAAAAAACTATCCCGCGCAAATAACGCTGTTCAAAAAACTCTTGGCCGAATGTAACAGAACCAACAAATAAAAATTTCTTTCCGGCGGTCAGATAACATTTAATTATCACATTCAAAAAAAGCTTTTTCCATGTCTTTAACACCGTCAATTTTATATCCACCGCCCGCTTTAAGCATAAATAAAGTTACGCATTTCTGCCCACGGCAGTCCGCGCCGGAACAGGTATTGAAGCACACATTGTACGCCTCAGGCGCGCCGTCGGTCGGAGAGACTGCCAAAGTTTCCGCCCATTCTTTGGCGCAATCCTGCGCGTTCAAAAAAATATCATAATCAAAACAATGCGTTTTCAGTTTTGTCAAAAAACTTTCGGTCAGATATTCTTGTTTCAGAGATTGCCTCTTATCATAACCGCCGCGCGAATCCACGTCGCAGGATCTTATATACGAAGTATAAAAAACCCGCAGCGCCTCTGCGGCCCCGACGCTGTTGTCCGCAGGCGCGATATTTTGCTTCACGCCGCAAGCCTGCATTAAAAACACCAGACACATAAATAACATAAGTTTCATTTTCATAGTAACATTATATAATACTTTCCTCTTCCCAAATAAAGCCAGGTTAAATAAGTTAAAATATATAGATGACTAAACTGGTGCGCGGGTTTCGGGATATTCTGGCCCCGCAGTCAAATTATTTTACGGAAATTGAAAGCGCGGCGCGGCGCGCGTTTGCGCTTGCCGGAGCGAATGAAATACGCATTCCCACCGTTGAACTTAAAGAACTTTTTGTAAAATCCACCGGCGACACTACCGACATTGTCCAAAAAGAAATGTATTCTTTTGAAGACGCGGGCGGCAGGGTTTTGGCCCTGAGGCCTGAAGGCACGCCCGGCGTTGTGCGCGCGTATATTGAAAATAATTTTGCGGCAAATTCCCCCGTGCAGAAACTTTTTTATATAGGCAATATGTTCCGCGCGGAACGCCCGCAGGCGGGCCGCTACCGCGAATTTGAGCAAATAGGTTTTGAATATATCGGCAGCGCCGCGCCTGCGGCGGACGCGGAAACTATTTTGATTTTAAAAGATATAGTCGCAGCGTTCGGCGTAAAAAATTATTCCGTTAAAATAAATTCCCTCGGCTGTCCGGAATGCCGGCCGGCCTATAAACAGGAACTTATAAATTATCTGAAAAAAGATTTTGACGCGCTTTGCGACAAGTGCAAAGAAAGGCTTGAGCGCAACCCGCTGCGCGTTTTGGACTGCAAAATTTGCGGCCCGCGCGTTACGGCCAGCGCGCCCGCGCAAAAACTCTGCGCGCAGTGTACGGAACACTTTGAGGAAGTTAAAAATCTGCTTGATGGGCGCATTGCTTACGACGTGGACGCAAACCTTGTCCGCGGGCTGGATTATTATACGAGAACCGTTTTTGAATTTCAAGCGGGCGCTAGCGCGCAGAACGCTATAGCCGGCGGCGGGCGTTATGACGGGCTGGTTAAAAGCATGGGCGGGCCGCAGGTTCCGGCCGTGGGTTTTGCCATGGGCGTTGAACGCGCCGTGGCCGCGCGCGGCGAAACTCAGCCGGCGCGGGAAAATAAAATTTTTGTAATTTCTCTGGACAAAACCTGCAACGCCAAGGCTTTTGAAACAATGTATAATCTGCGCGCGGAAGGCGTTTGCGCGGACGGCGGGCTTTTTGACAAAAACCTGAAAACCCAGCTTAAAGCGGCGGATAAAGCGGGCGCGGCTTACGCGCTGCTGCTCGGCCCCGACGAGCTTGCCAAGAAAATTTTTACTTTGCGCGATTTTAAAACCGGCAGTCAAAAAGAAATAAATTTTGAAAACATTTATACTGAGGTTAAAGCGTTAATATGATGAGAACTAATTATTGCGGACACGTGGATAAAAAACTGGCCGGCACCGTGCAGGTGCTGTGCGGCTGGGTTAACAGCTACCGCGATCACGGCGGGCTTTTATTTTTGGATTTGAGGGACAGAACGGGTTTTGTGCAAGTCGTCGTTGAACCGTCCAACAAAAAAACTTTTGAACTGGCCGCGACGTTAAGAAGCGAATACGTTATCCGCGTAACCGGCGAAGTAAAACCGCGCGCGGCGGAACACGTAAAAAACGAAAACCCGACTGGAGAAATAGAAATAATCGCGCATGAAATTGAACTTTTAAATATCTCCGTTCCGCTGCCTTTTGAAGTGGACACAACGAAAAATATTTCGGAAGAAACGCGCCTTAAATACCGCTATATTGACCTGCGCAGCCCGCGCATGGTGCGTAATTTGACAACGCGCCACCGCGTAGCGCAGACAGCGCGGCGTTATTTTGACAAAAACGGTTTTCTGGAAATTGAAACGCCCATTTTAACGCGCTCCACGCCGGAAGGCGCGCGCGATTACCTTGTTCCCTCCCGCGTGCATGAGGGTATGTTTTACGCCCTGCCGCAAAGCCCGCAGATGTTTAAACAGACGCTCATGGCCAGCGGCATTGACCGCTATTTCCAGCTTGCCCGCGCTTTCCGCGACGAGGATTTGAGGAGCGACCGCCAGCCGGAACATACGCAGATTGATATGGAAATGTCTTTTGTTTCCATCTCAGATATTTTCCGTATGGGCGAGGGGCTCATGAAAGAAGTTTTTACGGCGGCGGGCGAAGAAATTACAACGCCGTTTATAGAAATGGGCTACGACGAAGTAATGAATAAATACGGCTCGGACAAACCGGACCTTCGTTTTGAAATCCATATACAGGACGTAACGCCGCTGTTTGCAAAAAGCGCGTTTAAAGTTTTTCATGACTCAGTCGCCGCCGGCGGCGTTGTACGCGCCATACGCGCGGAAAAAGCGGCGGACAAAATTAACCGCGCAACGCTTGACAAGCTGACGGATTTGGTGAAAGCCAACGGAGCAAAGGGCTTAGTCTGGTTTAAATATCAGGGCGGCAGGTTTTACGGCCCGCCCGCTAAATTTTTCAGCGCGGACGAATTTGCAAAACTGCAAAGCGCGCTGTCAGCGGGCGAGGGAGACATTGTTTTTATAGGCACAGATAAAGTAAAAACCGTTTCAAATTACCTCGGCGTTTTAAGAAAAGAATTAATCAAACTGCTTAATTTAAAACCGCTGAAAAAATGGGCGTTTTTGTGGGTAAAAAATTTCCCGCTTCTGGAATACGTGGCCGAAGAAGACCGCTGGGACGCGGCGCATAATCCGTTTACCGCGCCGGTGGAAGAGGATATTCCGCTGCTTGACACTGACCCGGGCAAGGTGCGTTCCCACCAGTTTGATTTGGTGTTGAACGGAGTGGAACTTGCCTCCGGCTCAGTACGCAATCACAAACGCGAACTGCAGGAAAAGATTTTAGGACTTATGAAACACAGCAAGGAACAAGCCGCGCTGCGCTTCGGCATGCTGCTTAACGCGCTGCAATACGGCGCGCCGCCGCACGGCGGCTTCGGCATGGGTTTGGACAGACTGGCCGCGCTCCTTTGCGGGGAAGAATCCATAAGGGAAGTCATAGCGTTCCCAAAGACCGCGACGGCTTTCTGCCCGCTGACCGAAAGCCCGAACACCGTGGAAGAAAAACAGCTTAAAGAACTGCATATAAAAATAGTGAAATAAAAAACGCCGCGCTTTTAGCGCGGCGTTTTTTTATATTTTTCTTAAGCATACTAATTCTCAGAAGTATAATAAGCCGAACATCTAACTATTTTTATGTCAAAAAAATTATTTAAAAGTATACCTCGGGGCATCGGCAAATTTTGTAATAAGCATAAAATTTTTACAAGAATAATTTTTTATGCCGCCGCTGCCGCTATAATTCTTGTCCTGGTAACGGAACTTTCTCTGCGTTACGCGCTGCGTTCGGATAGAATCAAAAATAAAATCACGCAGACCGTATCTGAAAAAATAAACGGGGATTTTAAAATTGAAAAAATTTCCGCAGGACTTGCCGGCCTTGATTTGCGCGGCGTAACCATAGCCGCCGGAAGGCGGCAAATTGCCGCCGTAAAACGCATAACGCTGCGTTTTTCTCTGCCAGCGCTTTTAAAGCGCGAACTGCGCGTCAACGCCGTGCTTGTTGACGGACTTAGCGCGGATATAATCAAAGACAAGAATGGCAAATTTAATTTTGAGCCGCTTATCGCGCAAAATTCCGCAGCCGCGCAGGAACCCCGACCGGAACCAAAAAAATCCGCCCCGATAATTTATCCTTACATAAACGTTCTGCAGTTCTCTGACGGAAATATCACTTATAAAGACGCGCGGCAAAACATGACTATTACCGTCAGAGATTTGGCAGTGGATATGAGCGGCATTAATTTGGAAGGTCCGTTTTCCGCCAGCGTAAACGCGGCCGCGGATTTTGTTTACCAAAACATAAACGTAAAAAATATTAAACTCGGCTTTTCCGCGCGGCCGGATTTGTCAAAAGAATTTATTGAAATTGTAACTTTAGCCGCTGGACATAACGATTCTTCCGTAAATATCCGCGGACAAATATGGGATTTTGAAAACCCGAAAATATATTTTGAAACGGAGACGAAAAAACTGGTTTCGTCGTCATTTAAAGATATTATGCCGCTTCCGGATTTTGATTTGTCATCCCTTAAAACAAACGGCGCAATTACCGCGGATTTAAAAAACCAAAAAATTACGCTGGAAAATTTGGACATTAACACCGTTGCGTTAAAAATAACCGCAAACGGCTGGGTAACTCTCGGCAAAAAATTAATTTATAAAGCCGCGACCACGGGCACAATTAACCTGGACAAAACGCCGCGGATTATGCCCATGCTCGCCGCCTACAAACCGCAGGGCGCGGCGGCGTGGGATTTGGCGTCTGAAAATATGGACGTAAGCGGCGTTTTGACCGCGGACAATATCGGCGCATACACTGATCAGGCGGGAACAATTGATAATCTGAACGCCAAAATAAATATAAAAAATATCAAACATATTGATATGCCGTCTATGACGGCAAACCTTAACGGGTATCCTTTTACGTCAAAACTAAAAATCAGTATTGAAAAAACAAGCGGCGAAATTACCGCCTCTCTTAACGCTAAACGAATATATGTA
>JAIRUU010000002.1 GCA_031254225.1 Candidatus Elusimicrobium euhamitermitis | reverse complement strand
CGGCGAACTTAAAATTATCACTGACTATGCGGACTATATAAAACTGCTATGCAAAGTTGAAAATTTTATCGCCGGCAAAACAGCGGTTAAAAAACCTAAAAGCGCGACTGCTGTTTTCTCAAACGTTGCCGCGTATATTGAACTTGAAGGAATTATAGATATTGAAAAAGAAAAAGCGCGGCTTGAAAAAAACATCACGGCGGCAAAAGCCAATATTGACGTCCGCCGCGCTCGCATGTCAGACGCGCGCTTCATTAAAAACGCGCCGCCCGAACAGGTTGAAAAAGTAAAAACCGAACTGGCGGCAGAAGAGCTGAAACTATCCTCCGCAGAAGCCGCCCTCAAAGACTTAGCTTAATAACAAATAAAAAAGCCCTCTCAAAAGAGAGGGCTTTTTTATTTAACTTACATTACAAAACTTTATTAATTTCTTCTGCAAAATTATGCTTCGGGTTATAGCCTGACCACATTTTTACTATATTGTGGTTTTTGTCAAGCAGCACAAAATGCGGCACGCCGTTAACGTTGAAATTCTGGCTAATCTCGCCGCCGTTATAAAGCACGTCGTAAGTCACGCCGTAATTTTTGGCGTACTCCGCAGGTTCGTCCTTACTTTCATTGGCAAAAATGCCGATAACTTTAAGACCTTTCGGGCCGTAAGTTTTGCTGATTTCCACAACCTGCGGCACTGACATTTTGCAGTACCCGCAGTAGGTGGCCATGAAAGCGATAAACACCGGCTGGTTTTTTGCGTCAACGGAGCTGTCAAACGTGGTTCCGTTTATGTTAGGCAGCTTAAAACTGCCGCCGGGCACGGAAGAAGCGCAGGCGCTCATAGTGAGCGCTAAAACAGATATTAATAATATTTTTTTCATAACTTAATTATACCTTATCACACTTTATTTTTCCATGCAAATATACACATGCGCTTTGGGAAAATATTTTTTTAACATAGGAAAAATATAAGAATAAACTTCTTTTCTCTGCGCGTCCGAATATCTTAATTTGCCGTCAAAGCCGACTAATAATTCTTCATTTAAAATTTCAGTATTACGGTGGCGCGCTTCAATAATTTTTTTAAGCTCGCGGTTAAAGCGCAGCGTGCCAACGCTTATCCAGCGCACAGCGTCCGCCGGAACTGCGGCGGCGATTTTTAAAATTGTTTCTTTATAATCAGCGCGCCAGCCGTAGTAAATAATAACAGGATCAAAATGAAAAGCTACGCCAAACCCGCGCGCCGCAACCCGCGCGGCCGCGCGCAAACGCTCATCAAGCGGCGGCGTAAGATATTCCGCGCCCGCTATAACGCGCGGCGTGTTCACGCTCCAGCCGACCACAATATTTCCGCACGGTTCCGCGGCCAGAATGTTTGCGACGTTAACGCTTTTCGTTTTAAATTCAAAATCAATATGCGGCCGTCCGCGGAAAAACTCAATAATTTCCGACGAATAATTTGTAATATGGTCAAACAGCAGAGAATCCGTAAACTCGCCGCTGCCCAGCCGCGGCCGGGCAAAGGGCCCTTTATTAAAATGCGCGCCGTCAACGCGCGCCAAAAAATCTCCCAAATTTGCAGGCAGCGCAACGGCGTGCGCGTTTTGATACTGCTGCAAAAAACAGTACGCGCACTCATACGCGCAGCCGAAACCGAGGTTGATTAAATTATATCCGCACCCGGCCGCGCCCGCCGTGCACGGGCAGTTTTTTAAAAAATCAAAATTTTCGCGCGTAATATAAAGAGTGTCTGCGCGTCTTGAATAATCCGCGCTGCCGACTTTCTGTTTTTTGTCCAAAATTTTATATTCCGCCGCCGGAAACATATGCCTTACGCGCGCGGCAAGCGGACTGTCCTTAGCCTGCGCGTCAACAAAAATATATTTTGGATAAAATTCTTTTTTGGCATAATCCGCTGGACTGCAAAAATCTAAATTAAGTTCAGGTAAATAATAAACATCCGTCGGTGCGGAAGCGTAATTTTTAGGATAGCGTTTTTTGAGAAGCAGTTTTTTTGCGGAAATGAAATTAAGGTTTTCCGCCGCCGGCAAAATATGTTCCGGCGTAAGTTTGTCGCGCTTTGCTATTTCAAAAACCAGCCTTATAATTTCCCTGGTTTTTCCCGCGCCTATTTGCGGCAGCAGAACGCGAACATAGTTTTCAATTTCTTTAACCATTTAAAAAACTGACGTCTTCATGTGTAAGTTTTAACGTCAGAGCCTGCGCGTTCTGCGCCACCTGCTGCGGCGTTTTTGCGCCCGCAAGCGGCACTATAAAATCCCGCTGTTCCATGGTCCACGCAAGGGCTACGGCCGCGGCGGACGTTTTGTATTTTGCCGCCACTTGCTTAAATTTCTGGGCGGCGGCGCGCGCTTTGTCAAAAGCGTCTCCGCGGTAGAAACGGTAGAAAAAACTTCTGGTGTCTGATTTGGAAAACCCGGGCTCCCTGTCATATTTTCCCGTCAGAATACCGCCCGCAAGCGGGCCGTAGGCAAGGAAACCTATGCCGTTCTCGCGGCAATAATCAAACACGTCGCCGCCGGGCCGCGGTTTTAAAAAAGAATATTCGTTCTGCACGCAGGCCACGCGCGTAATTTTATCTATTTTTTCAAGCATTTCGCCGTCAACATTGCAAACGCCGACGTGTTTTATTTTGCCCTGCTTTTTAAGATTAGCCAGCGTCCCGTAAGTTTCTTCAAGCGAGACTTTGTCGTCTGGCCAGTGCGTCAGGTAAAGGTCTATATAATCAACGCCCAGGCGGCGCAGGGAATGCTCAAGTTCAAAAACTATGCTTGCTTCCGTCAGGTTTTTCTGCGCGCGGCCGCCCGGCCAGAGCAGACCGCATTTAGTGGCTATAAAATATCTGTCGCGCCTGCCTTTGATTGCCTTTCCTACAATTTCCTCCGCGCGGCCAAATCCGTAAAACGGCGCCGTGTCTATAAAATTTATTCCGTGCTCAAGCGCGGCGTGCACGGCGGAAACGGAATTATTGTCGTCCACCGGCCCCCAGCCCTCCCCGCCCATTGCCCAGGTGCCCAGCGCCACGCCGCTGACGTTCATTTTTTCTCTTTTAAACTCCATTACCAATATCCTCCCCGCACCATAATGCACGCGTGCGAAGTTACCGCCACGCCGTTATTTTTTGCAAAATTTTCCGCCTCTTCATTTTCCGCGCCAGGCTGAAACCAAATCTCTTTAACGCCCAGCTTAACCGCTTCTTCCACGACGGGCATTGCCGCGGCCGGCGGGACAACCATTATTACAAGCACAGGTTTTTTGGGCAGTTCGGAAAGGGATTTATAAACCTGCTCTCCCATAACTTTTACGTCCTGCCGTCCGACGGCGTAAATATCCGCGCCGTCATGTTTTAACGTCTTAAAAATTTTGCTTCCGTATTTTGCCGCGTCCGCCGAAACCCCCACCACGGCAACCGTTTTATTTTTTAAATCAAACATACAGCCCCCGTTTTTATTTTACGCCTCCGGCGGCGTTAAGCCGGCCAGTCCGCCCATGACCTGCGCGGCCATAGCCTGGGAATCTTTCAACGCTTTATTAAACCCCCGCGCCAAATCTTCCTCAATCTGCGCGTTTGTGTACGCCGCAAAATTTTTTAATATTTTTACTTCCTTAACTTCCTGAGAGCCAGTCATAGTAATATCAAAAAGACCTTCTTTGCTCTGGACTTTAATAACCATAGCGTCCAGCCGTTTTTTAATTTCTTCCATCTGTCCCTTAAGCATCCATAAATCTTTTAATTTATCAAACATTCTCCCCCCTTCTCTGACCTTAAATATATAATACCGCTTTTTACGCGGCTTGTTTTAAAAATTTCGCCGGCGGCGCGCGCATAAGCGTCAAGCTGCGGCTTATAATTTGCCGTATTTAATTTTTTGTCCGTCTTATAATCAAACACCAAAATATCGCCGCCGCGTTTTATAACCAAATCCATAACGCCGTTTATTATTTTGCCGCCGTCTAAAAACGTAAACGGCATTTCCTTTGCAATCACTTCCGCGGCGGCCAACGTTTTAAACGCTTCGGAACCGTTAAATTTATTAAAAATATTTTGCGCTTCTTCTATAATATTTTCCGCCGGCGCGGCTTCAAGCGCGGAGGCAGCCGCCTTAATATCCGCCGCCGTTATATCCGTCTTAAAATCCCAAAGCTCAAGCGTTTTGTGGCAAAGGTCCCCCAGCGCCAACGCGTCTTCGTTTCCGCCTGACTGCGGCGTTGTACGCGCAGTAAGAGAACTTGGCGAAATAAAAATTTTGTCCGCGCAAATTTCTGAATATTTTTTCTCCCGCGCGGCCCAGACTGCCGGCCAGCCGGCGTCTATTTTTTGCGCTGCGGAAGCGGCGGACGCGCGGACGGTATAAATAAAATCTTCCGGCGGCGCAAAATTTTGATAAGTAACTTCAACGGGCAGTTTCAAATTTATTTCCCCGCAGCCCGCTTCCGGCCATACGCCGCAGTTTATCAGACGGCGCGCGGCGGTTTTCTTAGGCTCTTCATCCTGCCCGACGATAAAAAGTTTTTCCTTAGCGCGCGTCAGCGCGACGTATAAAATTCTCGCCTCCTCGCTTCTGCCGTGCCAGAGGGACTGTATATCCAAAAACGCAAGATTAGCGTCGGCAAAAGCGCCCGCGCGCAGGCCGTGCATATTATGAAACCAGCTGTACCCGTGCGCGTTTGATTTGTTTGTTTCCAGACGGAAAATATCCGCCAGAAATACAACCGGAAATTCAAGGCCTTTGGATTTGTGTATTGTCATGACGCTGACCGCGCTCTGCATCTCGTCGGCGAGCGGACTTTCCCCTTCGCCGCGGCCCGCGGCCCGCGTTTCTTTTAAATTAAGCAGCAGCTGTCCGAGGCTCAGCGGATTTTGCGCTGTTTCGGCCGCCACGGCGGCCGCGAATTTGTTAATGTTTGAAACGGTCTGCTCCCCGTTGTAAGCGCGCTGGGTAAGCTCCGTAAATAAAGTTTCTGACAAAATTTTATGAATAAGTTCGCCCAAAGTCACGCGGCCGGCAAGCGCGGAAAGACCGGCAAGAGTTTTATAAAACCGCGCGGCCCTTTCAAATTCGGGCGCGGCGCGGCGCGCAAAAATATCGGTAAAACCGGATTTAAAAATTTTGTAAATCTCATTGTCCGTAAACCCGCCAAGCGGGCTCCTCAAAACGCCGGCAAGCGCGTTTTTGTCAGACGGGGTTTCAAGCAGCGTGAGCAAGTTTATAAAATCAATAATTTCCTGCGCCGTATAAAAATTTCTGTCTTCTTCAACCGTATATTTAACGCCATGCCTTTTAAGAGCGTCCGTAAAAATATTAAAAGAATTTGACGTGCGCATAAGTATCGCGATGTCTTTATAATCAAGCAGTCTGCCGCCTTCAAGCTGCAAGACTCCGGCGTTTTCCGCAATCCATTTTGCGATATATTCCGCCTGGTTGTGGCGGTAAGCGGCCGCGCTTTGTTTGTCTGAACTTTTAATAATAATTTCTTCCACGCTTTTGGGCCGCGCGGCGTTTTTTTCAGAAACAAAAATAGGCACGTACGACGGCTGGAAACCGGTTTTTTCTTTTATAACGCCGCAGCCCACAACGTTAACAAAATCTATAATTCCGCCCGCGCTTCTGAAGTTTGTCTGCAAAAAACACTGAAGGCCGCCCTGCTTTAAAATCATTTCGGTAAACAGATGGTAAGCAGTGATATCAGCGCCGCGAAAACGGTAAATGGACTGCTTCGGGTCCCCCACGACAAACAGTTTGCCCTGCGCAAGTTTAATATTTTTCCAGTCGTCCGCCGCGCCGTCTTTTTCTTCGGCCAAAAATAAAATAAGCTCGCCCTGCACGGGGTCAGTGTCCTGAAATTCGTCAATTAAAATAATTTCAAACTGCTCTTTAAGCAGGTTTCTGACTTTAATATTTTCTTTAAGCAGATTACGCGTTTTGACAAGTAAGTCGTCAAAAGACAAAAGACCCTGCGCGGCGTAACTCTCGCGCACGGACAGAGTAAAATCTTTAATCAAATCATAAACTTTGCCTACCAAAACCTGGCGGCAGGGGTGCACGGAGCGGGCAAACTCAATAATCTTTGCGGCCGTCTCAAAATTATCATCGTCCCAGCCTTTTGCCTGGTCAGCCGAGGTCAAAATTTCAGGCTCCGGATTGTCGGACGGCGCAATATTTCCTTCCTTAAAAGAAAAACCCGCTTCCTGCAAAATAATTGCGGCGGACGCAAGGCTGCGCTCAATTTTTCTGCTTTTGGGCCCCTGCAAAAACGCCGTGGACATTTGTTCCGCAAGAGCCGCGTTTTCAAAACAAACTTCGCTTAGCAGTTCTGTATGCGAGAACGGATGATAACTTTCAACCTTACCGCTGCAAACGGCAAAAGCATAATCATAAATATCTTCCACGGAAATTTGTTTTAAAACTTCTTCCCACTGTTTTTCAGACGGAGAATTTTGGGACAGCTGCTCCTCAAGCCAAATATGCCAGGCGCGGTTAAAAAGCCGCGCGCGCTGCTCGCCTTCATCCACAACCG
>JAIRUU010000108.1 GCA_031254225.1 Candidatus Elusimicrobium euhamitermitis | reverse complement strand
AAAACAAATTTTGGAAATTTATCTTAACACGGCGCCTTACGCTTATAACATTGAGGGCATAGGCGCGGCGTCTCTTATATATTTTAACGTCAGAGCGCAGGATTTGGACCCGCTGTCCGCCTTGACTCTCGCCGTAGTGCCGCAAAACCCTAACGCGCGCCGCCCGTCCAACAAAATAACTTTTGAAAATATGTCCCGCGCGCGCAAAACATTATTTGCCGCGTGGCTGAAAAAATATCCTAAAGATAAAAATATAGCGCATTTTTTTGATATGCCCATGGACGTTAAAGACCCCTCAAACCTGCCGTTTGAAACGCCGCACTTAATAAATTATCTCGCGCAGAGAAACCGCGAAAGCGAAATTTTTACTACGATAAATCTGCCTCTCCAGCACGCTTTTGAGGAAGAAATAAAAAATTACGCCGCGCGCGGAAAAATTAAAGGCATAAACAACGCGGCCGCGCTGCTGGTTAATTATAAAACGATGGAAGTGGAAGCCGCCGTCGGCTCCGCCGATTTTTGGGACGACTCCATTGAAGGCCAGGTCAACGGGTTTAATTCAAAGCGGCTGATAGGCTCAACGTTAAAGCCGCTCCTTTACGCCATGGCCTTGGAGCAGGGCCTTATACATCCCGGCACTCTGCTTAAAGACACGCCGAAGAGATTCGGCATTTACTCGCCGGAAAATTCCGACAGAGGGTTTTCCGGTCCAATGCTTGCAAGGGACGCGCTGACAGCCAGCCGCAATATTCCGGCTATTGAACTGGTAACGAAAATCGGCTTTGATAATTTTATAAATATGTTAAAACGCGGCGGCGTTAAAGGATTAAAAAGCGGGGATTACTACGGTATCGGCCTTGCGATAGGCAGCTTTGAAGTTACCATGATTGAGACTGCAGCGCTTTACGCCGCGCTCGCCAACCGCGGCGTTTATAAAGAAATTAAATTTACGCGCGGCGCGCCGGACGGGGAAACCCTGCGCCTGATTACGCCGGAGGCGGCGTTTATCACGCTTGACATGCTGCGCTATAACCCGCAGCCGGGGACAGTTATAAAAAGCGCGGTCAAAAAAAATTTCCCCGTGTATTATAAGACGGGCACATCGTCCTCTTTTAAAGACGCGTGGGCGGCCGGCGTGTTCGGGGACTATGTTCTTGTAACGTGGGTAGGCAATTTTAACGGCGAGGGCAATAATTATTTTTGGGGCCGCACCGCGGCCGCGCCGCTGCTGTTTGAACTTGCGCGCGGGACGGCGGATATAAAAAATAATTTTCCTACGCAGCCTTTTACGCCGGACGGGCTTAACGTAATTAAAGTTGACGTATGCAAAGGCACGGGCGACCTGCCGGGCAAATTTTGTCCCGCTACCGAGAAAGTTTATTTTATCCCCGGCGTTTCCCCCATCAAAGTCTCTGACGTGTACCGGCAGGTTTATATTGACAAACGCACGGGCCTGCGCGCGTGCAAATATGACAGGGACACCGTGCGCACGGAAGTTTATGAATTTTGGCCGTCTGAGATAGAGTCTCTTTTCCGGCAGGCCGGTTTGCCGCGCAGGCCGGTGCCGCTTTATAATCCGGGCTGCCAGATTGAGGACATAACAAACGCCGGCAACCCGCCGGTCATACTTTCCCCGACGGTAAACGTCATTTATTCTTTCACGGAAGCGGATATGGACAAAGAAACTATAGCGCTCCGGGCGGACACGGACAGCGACGCTAACTCCGTGTTTTGGTTTTTGGACGACAAATTTTTAGGCAGGTCCGGCCGCGGGCAGACGATTTTTATGAAACCGCAGAGCGGCGCGTTTACCGTCAAAGCAGTTGACGACATCGGCCGCGCGGTAACAGCCAAAATAGTTATGCAATTAGAAGCGGAAAAACCGCAGTAAAAATTGTATATTATTAGTATATGAAAACATTTAAACTTTATTTGAAACTATTTGTCTTATGCGCCGCCGGCGTTGCAGCCGCGGCGTGCGCGTCGCAAAACGCAGACGACAAAATTGTGTTAGGCACGCCGTCCGTAATATCGGAAATGAGTCCGGTAACAACCGCGCCGGTTAAAGTGGAAGAGTTGGACGTCGCCCCCCCGCAGACGCAGCAGCCTGATATAACCGTCGGCGATAACAACGGTCCGCGGCCGGCTGTGCCGTCCATACAAATTGCGCAGGAGCAAACTTCCGCAGCGTCTAATTCTAATATTGACGTGCAGGTTGAAGGAACAGGTTATTTAAACGGAGAAAGGCCCGTCGTGCCGTCTATACGCGTTGCGCCGCTCAACGGCGCGCAGCAGACTGCCGCAACGGCAGTAAAAACTCAGCAGACAACAAATTACAGACAGTATACGCTTGGCGCAAAAACGACGGCCTTTAAATACGCGTCCGCCGAATTGACCGACGGTGCAAAAGCGGAGCTTAAGAATTTCCTCGCCGGTTTAAAAAATAAAAAATATAAAATGATTTATATCGGCGGACACACCGACTCTTCCGGCGACGAGCCTGAAAATATTACTCTTTCCGAAAACCGCGCGCTGGCCGTTGCGGATTTCTTTGCGGCGAATAATATCCCGCGCAGCAAAATAACTTATAAAGGCTACGGCTCTAAATATCCCGTTGCACCGAACACGACAAACAAAAACCGCGCAAAAAACCGCCGCGTGGATATTCTGGTCAAATAAATTTCATAAAAAAACAGCCGGCTTTAAAGCCGGCTGTTTTTTTATTGCCTATAATATTTCTACCAGCCTGTACACTGTATTGTCTTATACTGGTAAGACAAGTTACATTTTACTCTGAAATTTCCGGTAGCCGAGCATCCTTGGATAGCGCAAAGATAATAACAGTTCGCATATCCGTCAGATGTTAATTGGTTATTCGCCAGAGCCCAGTTACAAACCGCTTGTCTGTCCGTAGCGGGAACAGCGTCGCCCATAACAACACTCCACCAATTTAATACCGTTGACCCTACGGTGCAATAACTTACGTTATTACAATTTTTGCCGACGTTGCCGGTGCTTGCAGGGCATTGAGGAGTGAGAGAAGACGAAGCGTTAGTCTGTACGCCTATAACGGAATTACCCGCGCTTACCGCCCCGGCTTGAGTGGCATAACAATAAGTTTTTGTTACGCCGGGAGCCAAAACGCTTTGGTCATAATCAGTATAAGGACAGGTACCGCTTACCCAAGAGCTTGAAACAGTGCACGGACTGCAGCAGGTATAATGCGCTGCCGCCGCGTCTTCCACGGTATTAAATTTATTTCTCATATATCCGGCAGAGCAAGAGCCGCACGGCGTGCCCGCTGACTTACAGCACCCGCCGGAATCTTCCTGGTAAGTATTGCCTGTTGCCGCCGGCGTTGAGCGCCAGCCAATCCTCCGCCTTAATCACGCCGCTGACGTTATTGATATCCCCGCGCGCGTAAATCTGCACGTTCCCGCCTTTTATTGTGCCGGAATTTGTTACGCTCCCGCCGTTAAGAGTAACGTCTTTGCCCATTATAACGCTGTCGCTGTCCAAAACTTTTTTCTTATCCGCCAAATATAAAGTGGGCACCATAGCGCCGGTCTTCGGGTCCGTAACATACCAGACTATATTATCTTTTAAGCCGGCAATCTGTTCCGGCGTAAGCGCCTGGCCAACGACGAGGCCCATATCAATATAAGCGTTAAAAGCGTTGTCGTAAAGGCGTATCATCTGGTCGTTCATGCTCGTCAGGCCGTCGTACAAATAACGGCTGCCCGTCATACGCAGTATGGCGTCCGACAACAGCTGCTGCTCCACAAACGCGTCCCCCAGCCACTTGGTGCTGTCTTTATCGCTCTTTAAACCCATCTGCCCTAAAAAATAATCAGAGCCTATAAAATCCTTTCAAGCGCAAAAGAGTTGCTTACGGACGTGCCTATTGACTCCATGCTCATCCGTTGCCGCGCCGGAGTAGTCCACGTCAAACCCGCCGCCGTTTACCGTTATATTATTGGAAAGAGAGAGCGTGTTGCCCGCGGCTATAAAACCGCCGTTTAAATAAATATCTCCTACGAGGTTATTTCGCGTCTGTAAAAAAACCGAACCGGCGTTTATGGAAGAGAAAGAGGTAAAAGTATTATTTCCCTGCAGCAGCAGCGCGCCGCCGCCCGTTTTGGTAAAAAGCGCGCCGCTCATATCGGACGTTACGGCTTCGGTCAAACTGTTATCGCAAAGAAACTTCCCGGGGCTTACTTCCGTACAAACCCCGTAGGCCGCGCTGCTTAGCAATATTAGCAAAAATAAAACAAGAAAATACCTTGTCCGTCGTAGCAAACCCATTAATGTTCCTGTTCTAACAATACATATTACTAAGTATACTAATTTATAAAAAATTTTCAATACCGAGATGGTTTAATAAATAAAAACCACGCGTTCATAAGAACGCGGGGTTTTTTACCGCCAAAAGTATTTGTTCGCATATCCGGCAGAACAAGGACCGGACGCGCCGTAAGCGGATACAAAAGAAAATCCCCGCGGCTTAAGCCGCGGGGATTTCTGATGCGAAGACGCGCGTTTTTAAAAAGGATATGTCGCGCGCAGCGATACGGCGTGATCCGTGCTGTTTTCTCCAAGTCTAATCCTGTACTCCGGCGTGATTATCAGGCGCGAATTAAAACTGAAATCCGCCCCTGTCCCCAGTCTTACGCTGTTTCTTGAAGACGCAGCGCCGGAGAAAGAATACGGCGTAGAATTCGTGTCCGCATAGCCGATACGCATGTCCGAATTCCCCGCGAAATTATGCATATATTCCGCGCTTATCTTCGGCAGCATGCTGCCCCAGGCTCTTTTAATTCTGTAATTAGTTTCAAGCCCGAAAACAAGCCCTAATGTTTTTACGTTCGTATCAGCGTAGGTAAGGTCAAGGCTGCCGGCGCCGGTTTCGGAATAAGAGTTTAAGTCCGTAAACGCCGCCTCAAACCTTGAGAATGGAGACAGCTGCCACGCCCCTGCGCGGTACACATAGCCGGCCTCCGCCGAGCCGTAAATCTGGTCTCCCTGACGCGTGCCCGAGGCGTACCCCGACGCAGTGTATCTGTTGGAGTCCATAGACAGGCGGTTATAACCAAGCAGACCGTCAATATATATCTGTTTGGAAAGCGCGTAGGTCGCGTACACGGCCGCGGTAAAAGAGTTGCCGGTAAGGGTTGACACGTCCGTAACGTCGGTCTTGTCGTGCGTATAACCTAAACCTATGCCGGCCACTAATTTTTCGCTTAAAACCTTATCAAGGCCGCCGCTCAGAGCCGTAGTCGTGTAGTCCATATCGGAAACTGATCTTTCCGACCCGAAATGAACCGCCCCTCCCAGCCACAGCGCGTAACCTTTGTCATCAGAGTCGTCGTCAGCGCCGCCAAGGCCCAAAGCCTTTGCCGCGTCCGACACTTCAACCTTACCGCCGGAAGAATCGCAGGGGGCGTCCTTGTCGTCCCAGATATCAGCCCACGCGTGGTCGTTATAAGCGTAGAGCGAACGGTTGCGTTCAGCCTCCGTAACGCCGAGCGCGAGTTTGAAGTCGCCCCTGTTTTCCCCTCTGCCTCTTAACTGTCTGAGCCTGGTGAGGAAGTTGTCCGTCTGCGCTCTGGCATACCGCTGCGCGCTTGCAATCTGCGCCGCGGCCATGGCCTTGACCTGCGCGTCCTGCGTCGGGTCCGGCCTGGAGGAAACGGTTATTGTGATACTGGCGGTGTTGGAAACCCTGCCGTAAGCATCCGTCAGATTATACTGCAAGGTGACGGTGCCGCTATAACCCGCGGACGGGGTATAAGTTAAAACTAACGAACTCAAAGACGCCGTGCCCTCGGCAGCGTCTAGCGCCGCGCCGACGAGCGCCGCGCTTTGCGCCGGCCCTCCTGTCACATACTTGCTCAGGTCAATGGAAAGCGCCGCGCCGTTTGAAACGGTGACGTTTATATTTTGCGCGCCAAACGCCGGCGCTGCGGCAATATCATAAGTAAACGAGGCGCTGCCGTCCGTAAAACCAGCGGATGTGGCCGCTACTACGCTTACCGCTCCCGCAGCGTCAGGCGCCGGTGCGGCGCATGTCAACTGAGTAGAGCTTACTTCCGTACACACTGCCGTCTTGCCGCCGAAAGTGACGCTGGCTCCGTTTAAATTGCTCCCCGTAACCGTAACAGGGGTCCCAGTCCACCCAGAAGCCGGTGTGACGGAAGAAATAACAGGCGCGGTGGAAACCGGAGCTCCGGAAGAATAAGTAAAAGTCTGTCCTGTTCCGCTGCCTGCGGCGTTTTGCAGTAAAACCGTTACGGGCGTTCCGTCCGCCGGGCCGGAAGGCGCGGCGCAAAGCGCGGTGTAACCGCCGGAACCCGCCGTAAACGCGGAGCACGTTGCCGCGGTTGAACCGAACATAACCTGCGTGCCGGCGTCCGGCATTGCGGCAGTGGTTACAGCCACGGTCGTCCCCGCGGCGCCGCTTGCGGGCGTTATACCCGTTACGGCTGAAGGCGCTGAAAGCGCATTATAGGTAAAAGTCTGCCCCGGGCCACTGCCGGCGGAATTTTGCAGGGCAACCGTTACGCCTGACCCCGCCGTTCCAGCAGGCACCGTGCACATGGCGGAATATCCGCCTCCTGACGCGCTGAAAGAAGAACATACCGCCGCGGTTGAACCGAACATAACCTGCGTGCCGGCGTCCGGCATCTGCGCAACGCTTACTATAATATTGTCCCCTGCGTTGCCGTTAGGCGGGGTAATGCCGGTTACTGAGCCCGGCAAAGGAGTATTATAAGTAAAATTCACTCCCGCGCCGGTGCCGGCTGAATTTTGCAGTGTAACGCTTACGCTGCCCGGAACCGGGCCGGAAGGCACGGCGCAGGTTGCGCTGAAAGTTACGGCGTCAAACGCGGAGCATGCCGCCGCGTAAGAACCAAACATAACCTGCGTGCCCGCAGGCACCGCTGCTGATGCCGTTACGGTAACGTTGTCCCCCGCCAGGCCGTTTGTTGGCGCGACGGAACTGAGAGCAGGAGGAGCCGTTGTGGTGTCATAAGTAAAAGTAGGCCCGGAGCCGGAACCGGCGGAGTTCTGCATTGTTACCGCCACAGCGCCCGTTCCAGACGGGACAACGCAAGAAGCGTCGTATCCGCCGGAACCGTTGGAAACAAAAGCGCCGCACGCGGCTTCCGCCGCGCCGAAATATACCTTAGTATCGGACGTTGGCATGGAAGCCGTGGTTACGGTTACCGTGTCTCCCGCGTAGCCGTTAAGCGGACTGATGCCGGAAACGTTAGACGGAGTGACCGGCGTTAAATATGTGTAAATCTGTCCGGCGCCGCTGGCCGCGCCGTCGGTCAAGAAAACATTTACAGGTCCCGCAGGCTCGGAAGGAGCCGTGCACGCCGCTTCGTAATTTGAACCGCTCAAGACAAATGCGCCGCATGAGGCCGCGGTTGAGCCAAACATTACCTGCGTGCCGCTCTGCGGCATTGCGGCGGTTTTGACGGTAACGATTGTCCCGTCATAGCCGGAAGAAGGACTCAGAGAAAGCACGGCGGGAGGAGGAAGATACGTGAAAGACTGCGAGGCTCCCTGCTCTGTGCCGTTTTGTAAGAAAACGCTTACCGCGCCCGCCGAAGGACCGGAAGGAGCGGAGCACACCGCCTGAAAATTAGGACCGACTGCACTAAAAGAAGTACACGCCGCCGCATAAGAATCAAACATCACCTGCGTGCCGCTCTGCGGCATAGAGCCGACGGTAATTGTAACGCTGGTCCCGCCGTAACCGCTTGAAGGCGAAAGAGCGGAAACCGACGGAGGAGGAAGATATGTGAAAGGCAGAGCCGCGCCGTCCGCGCCGCCGTTTGTCAGAAATACATTAACGGCGCCCGCCGAAGCGGCCGCCGGAGCTGAACATACTGCGCTGTAAACAGAACCGTTCTGTGTGAAAGAACTGCATGACGCTACGGATGAACCGAACATTACCTGTGTGCCGCTTTGAGGCATGGCCGCTGCCGTGACCGTAACGCTTGTTCCCGCGTAGCCGGAGGAGGGGCTTAAAGAAGAGACCGCCGGAGGCGCGAGATAGTTAAACTGCATGGAAGCGCCCTTGTCCGTCCCGCTTTGTAAATAAACGCTGGCCGCAGTTCCCGCCGTACCGGCAGGGACCGTGCACGTCGCCGTATAAATAGTTCCGTTCTGCGCGAAAGGCGAACATGTGGCCGCCGAAGAACCGAACATAACCTGCGAACCCGACGGAGGCGCCCCGTTAATGCTAACCTGCACCGAAGAACCTGAATAACCGCTTGAAGGGCTTAAAGAACTTACGCCCGGCGGCGCGGTGTAGAGAAAATTAAATTCGTCCTTATCGCTTAATATTGTTATGTCAAGGCCGGATTTTATGCTGACTTTTGAGACGGTTCCTACGGCCGGACCGGAAGGCACTGTGCAAGTCGTGCTGGGAACCCATGTCAAAAGCCCCGTGCTTAGAAAAGAAAAAGAATCGCAGGTAGCCTCATAATTGTCAAAATAAACTTTCGGCGTCCAGAGAGGAAGGCTTAAGCTTATCGTGCCGCCCGTTACCTTGACCCTCATGCCCGCATAACCCTGTGAAGGATTGACTGAGCCGCCCAACAGAGATATTGACTGCGAATATCCCGACGAGCATAACCCTAGAAACATTAAGGCAGTTATCATTATTTTCTTCATTGTATCCTCATCTCCTAACTATTATAAACGCTTAGCGTTGTTGCTGCCTATCGTAGTTGTCCACGGGTTTAACCCTGTCATTTTTCCACAACCTGCGGAGCTGGCTGTCAAACGATATTTGTAAACCATACATAATTTACTTAAATTAGTCAAGGTAATTTATAAGTATTATAAGAAATATATTTTTTAATGTTTTTTTTCTATTTTTATTAGATAAAAAAACGCCGCCTTCTTAAAAGAAGGCGGCGTAAAATGCTTCTGTAATTATAACTTTAGTGCTTTTAAAACAGACGCGGCGCGTTTAAGCTGCATATCAACCTGCTTTTTACTTGTGCCGCCGTAAGAATCGCGCGCGTTGACACAGGTTTCCAAATCAAGCGCTTTAAAAATATCCGCCTTAAAACGCGGGCTTATTTTTTGCAGCTGCGCCAAAGTTAACTCCTGCAAATTTTTCTTTTCAGATATGGCCAGCGCGACGGCGCGGCCGCAAATTTCATGCGCGTCCCTAAACGGCACGCCGCGCCGCACCAGCCAGTCCGCCATGTCCGTGGCATTTGAATAATCCGTCTTAAAACTGCGCTTAATCCCGTCGGGACGCACTTTAAGCGCGGCCAGCATACCGGCAAAAACTTTTAAAATAATTTTGATATTGTCAGCCGCGTCAAAGAGCCCCTCTTTATCTTCCTGCATATCCTTATTATATGTAAGAGGCAGACCTTTTAAAGTTGTAAGCAGGCCAAGAAGATGTCCGTAAATACGGCCTGTTTTGCCGCGCGTAAGCTCGGCCGCGTCCGGGTTTTTTTTCTGCGGCATCATGGAGGAGCCGGTCGCGTAAGCGTCGTCAATTTCCACAAAGCCGAATTCGGACGAAGACCAGATTATAAGTTCTTCGGAAAGTCTGCTCAAATGCATGGCAAGCGCGGCGGCGAAATTTAGAAAATCTAAAATATAATCTCTGTCGGACACCGCGTCGCACGAATTGGAATAAAGATTTTTAAAACCCAGTTCTTTTGCCGTAAAAAAACGGTCAATGGGCAGCGTTGTGCCTGCTATTGCCCCAGCGCCGAGCGGGCAGTTGTCCGCGGCGTTATACGCCGCTTTGAGACGCGCAAAATCCCTCTCAAACATGCAGAAATAGGCCATGAAATGGTGCGCCAAAAGCATGGGCTGCGCGTGCTGCAAATGCGTCATACCTGGGATAATCACGTCTTTATTTCTCTGGGCAAAATTAAGCGTAACAGACATCAGCGCGCGCAGCAGCGCCGCAATTTCCGCGCAGATTTCCTTGACGTACAAATGCGTGTCAACAGCCACCTGGTCATTGCGGCTGCGGGCGGTGTGCAGGCGGCTTCCCGCGGGACCGACGCGCCGCGCAAGCTCGCTCTCAATATTCATATGAATATCTTCAAGCGCGGCGGAAAATCGGAATTTGCCGGCCTCAATATCTTTAAGTATCGCGGACAGGCCGTCAATAATTTTTTTGGCGTCCCCGTCGGAAATTATCTTACATTTCGCAAGCATTTTGGCGTGCGCGACGGAGCCTTTGATGTCCTGCTTATACAAACGCTTGTCAAAGTTTATGGAAGCGTTAAACTCCTCCATCACTTTATCCGTTTCTTTATCAAACCGCCCGCCCCACATTTTTTTAGACATGAATTAATACTCCGTCCTCAGATTATTTTCCTCTCCCTGTGAGAGAGAGGAAAAAAGACAATTATTTATTCTTTGCTTTTTCTTTAAGCAGCGCGCGGACTTTTAACGGCAGGCCGAACAGGTTTATAAAACCGGTCGCGTCCGCCTGATTGTACACCGCGTCCTCGCCGAAAGTCGCAAATTCTTCGGAATATAAAGAGTAAGGACTCTTAACTCCGGCGGAAGAAACTTTTCCTTTATAAAGTTTCACCCGCACGACGCCCGTCACGGTTTCCTGCGTTTTTCCGACGAAAGCGTCCAGCGCTTCGCGCAGCGGCGTGAACCACAGGCCGTCGTAAACAAGCTCCGCGTAACGCAGCGCGGCAGTCTGCTTAAAACTCAAAGTAATCCTGTCCAGGCAAAGCGTTTCAAGTTCGGTATGCGCGTAATAAAGTATTTCGCCGCCAGGCGTTTCGTAAACGCCGCGGGACTTCATGCCGACGAGGCGGTTCTCAACCATGTCCATTATGCCTACGCCGTTGCGTCCGCCTATTTCGTTTAATTTTTTCATCAAAGACACGCTGTCAATTTTTTTGCCGTTTAAGCCCACGGGATTGCCTTTTTCAAATTCTATTTCAACGTACTCCGCTTTATCCGGCGCTTTTGACGGCGGCGTCAGCAGGACAAACAAGTCGTCCTTCGGCTCGTTCCACGGGTCCTCAAGGTCTAAGCCCTCGTGCGAAATGTGCCAGATATTTCTGTCCGCGCTGTAGGAGTTGCTTTTTTTAACGGGTATCGGAATGCCGTGTTTCTCGGCGTAATTTATCGCGTCTTCGCGCGATTTTATCGGCCAGCGCGGATCTCTCCACGGAGCGATAATTTTCAAATGCGGCGCAAGAGCTTTGACGGTAAGTTCAAAACGCACCTGGTCATTGCCTTTGCCCGTCGCGCCGTGGGCGACGGCGTCCGCGCCTTCTTTGAGCGCGATGTCAACCAAAGCTTTCGCAATCACGGGCCGCGCGAAAGAAGTGCCCAGCAGATATTTTTTTTCGTAAACCGCGCCGGCTTTCATCGTCGGCCAGACAAAATCTTCCAAAAATTCTTTAATCAAATCCGGCAGATAAAGTTTGCTCGCGCCGGTTTTTTTTGCGCGCTCTTCCAGACCGACCGTTTCCGCGCCTTGCCCAACGTCGCCGCAGACGCAGACTATTTCCGCGTTATAAGTTTCCTTAAGCCATGACACCATTACCGACGTGTCCAGCCCGCCCGAGTACGCCAAAACTATTTTTTTAATCTTATCCATTTTAGTTATCTCCTTAAAAATTCTTGTCGCTCATCAGAAGCGCCATAACGGCTTTCTGAACGTGCAGTCTGTTTTCCGCCTCGTCAAAAATTACGCTCTGCGGGCCTTCCATAATGTCCTCGGTAATTTCTTCGCCGCGGTGCGCCGGCAGGCAGTGCATGACAATGGCGTCCTTTGACGCGGCCTTCAGAAGTTGCGCGTTAATCTGGTACGCGGCCAAATCTTTTTTTCGTTTTGCCGTCTCGGCTTCCTGGCCCATGCTGGCCCACACGTCGGTATACAAAACGTCAGCGTCTTTGGCGGCTGTCAGCGGGTCCGGCTCTAAAGTGATTTTGCTGCCGCTTTCCTTAACGTCCCCTTCCGCAAGTTTAAACATAGCGGGGTTGACTTCATAACCTTTGGGACAGGACAGCGTTATATTCATGCCGACTTTGGCGCACACAAACATCAGCGAATGCGCCACGTTGTTGCCGTCCCCGACGTAAACAAGCTTGCGCCCTTTTAAATTGCCGAAATTTTCCTGCGCGGTAAAAATATCCGCCAGAGCCTGGCACGGGTGCGCCGCGTCGGTAAGCCCGTTTATAACGGGCACGCTTGCGTAGTCCGCCAGTTCCTGCACGTCGTTCTGGCTGAAAGTTCTTATCATAATCCCGTCAACGTAGCGGGAAAGAACGCGGGCCGTGTCTTTAAGCGGTTCCCCGCGGCCCATCTGCGTGCTGACATTGTCCAAAAACAAAGCCTGCCCGCCGAGCTGCGCTGTGCCAACTTCAAAAGAAACGCGCGTCCTCGTGCTTGCTTTATGGAAAATCATGGCCAGCGTTTTGCCTTCAAGCAGGCGGTGCGGTTTGCCGGCTTTCTGCATTTTTTTAAGCTTTTTTGCCGTCTCCAAAATGAGCGCGACTTCGCCGAAACTTAAGTCGTGTATCGTAACCAAATCTTTGCCTTTCATCATAAAACGCTCTCCAGAATTTTAACCGCTTCGTCAACGTCTTTTTTATTTATAATAAGCGGCGGAACAAAGCGCAGCACGCTGCCGGCCGTGCAGTTTATCATAAGCCCGCGCTCAAGACATTTTTTAACGATATCGCCGCCGTCGTACGCCAGTTCCATACCTATTAATAAACCTTTCCCGCGCACTTCTTTAGACGGTAATTTTTTAAGTTTTTCCATTAAATAAGCGCCGCATGAAGCCGCGTTTGCGGCCAGATTTTCTTTTTCCGCCGTCTCAAGCACGGCGACCGCCGCCGCGCATGCCAGAGGATTGCCGCCGAAAGTTGACCCGTGGTCGCCTTTATGTATGGCCGAAGACACAGCCTCGCTGCAAAGCACCGCGCCGACGGGCAAACCGCCGCCAAGGCCCTTTGCCAGCGTCATTATATCTGGTTTAACGCCGTAATTTTCAAAACAAAACATTTTGCCCGTTCTGCAAATTCCCGTCTGAATTTCGTCAAAAATCAAAAGCGCGCCGCGCTCTTTGCACAATTTTGCCGCGGCGGAAATATATTCCTGCGTTGCCACGTTAATGCCGCCCTCGCCCTGCACAAGTTCCAAAATTACGGCGGCGGTTTGAGAGTCAAATTTATTTTGCAAATCTTTTATATCGTTAAATTTGGCGTATTCAAAACCCGCGGGCAGAGGCTCAAAACCTTTATGGAATTTCGGCTGCCCAGTCGCGGTAAGCGCGGCGAGCGTGCGGCCGTGAAAGGAATCCGCCGCCGAAATTATTTTAAATTTCCCGCCGTTAACGCTGCCCCATTTGCGCGCTATTTTTATCGCGCCTTCCACGGCTTCAGTGCCGGAGTTGGACAAAAAAACCCTGTCAAGGCCGCTTAAAGAGCAAAGTTTTTCAACCAGCCGCGCCTGAATTTCCGTGTGATAATAATTTGTGCAGTGACTTAATTTTGACGCCTGTTCCGATATAGCTTTTACAAGCGCCGGATGGTTATGCCCCAAAATGCTTACGGCGATTCCGGCAAAAAAATCCAGATATTTTTTACCGTCACTATCCTGCAAAACCGCGCCGTTCCCTTTTTCCAATACGATAGGATAACGCCCGAAAACGGGAAGATAATGCTTTGCTTCAATTTCAAATATTTTTTGTTTTGTCATTTTGCCACCATTGTGCCCGACCCTCTGTCAGTGAATATTTCCATCAAAATAGAATGCGGCGTTCTGCCGTCTATGATATGCGCCTTGCTCGTCATATTGTTAAGCGCGTGTATGCAGGCCTGCACTTTGGGTATCATGCCGCCGTCAATAGTGCCTTTCATCATCATTTCATGAGCTTTGTCAAACGTCAGCGTTGAAATAAAAGTGGCGGGGTTTTTAGGGTCCTCAAAAATGCCTTTGACGTCGGTAAGCATAATCAGTTTCTCGGCGTGCAGCGCGGCGGCTATTTCGCCGGCCACGGTGTCGGCGTTAATATTAAAAGTCTCGCCGTTTTCGCCCACGCCAATGGGCGCTATAATAGGGATATAACCGCTGTCCAGAAGAGAATTTAACAAATGCGCGTTGACCGCGGTAACCGCGCCGACGAAACCGATGTCAACTTCTTTTGACACGCCGTTTTCTTTGATTTCGCTGAAAATTTTCTCGGCGCGCAGCAGGCTGGCGTCCTTGCCGTTTAAACCTATGGCTTTGCCGCCGAACATATTGATTGTCGCCGTGATTTCCGTGTTTATTCTGCCCACCAAAACCATTTGGGCGATATCCACCGTTTCCCCGTCGGTCACGCGGAGGCCGTTGACGAATTCAGACTTCTTGCCTATTTTTTTAAGCATGTCCGTAATTTCCGGCCCGCCGCCGTGCACCACTACGGGGCGCAGGCCCGAGAACTGCAGAAACGCTACATCCTGCGCGACTTTTTTCTTAAGCTCGTCGTTAACCATAGCGTGCCCGCCGTATTTTACCACGACGGTCTTGTTCTGATATTTTCTGATATACGGCATTGCTTCAATCAGCGTTTCAATTTTATCTGCGGATTCAAACATTTTAACTCCGGTAGCTGCCGTTGATTTTAATATAGTCGTAAGAAAAGTCGCACGTCCATACTTTGGCCTGCGCGTCCCCGCGGCCGAGGTCTATGGTAACGTGTATTTCTTTTTCTTTCATTTTTTCCGACAGCAGTTTTTCGTCGGCGTTAAGGCCCGTGCCGTTTTTGAAAATATGCACTTTGTCCAGCCAGACGTTAAGACGTTCCGGCTTTAAATTTATTCCGCTGTAGCCTACCGCGCACACTATGCGGCCCCAGTTTGCGTCCGAACCGAAAAACGCGGTTTTCACAAGCGGGCTTCTGGCCACAGCGCAGGCGGCTATTTTAGCCTCTTCCGTCGTCTGCGCGCCCTGGACGGAGATTTCTATAAATTTCGTCGCGCCCTCGCCGTCGCGCACCATCATTTTGGCAAGTTCAGTGGCAACTTCTTTTAACGCGCCGTAAAAAACTTTATAATCTTTGTCCTGCTCGCGCACAACCATTTTATTGCCGGCGCAGCCGTTGGCCAAGACGATAAGCGTATCGTTCGTGCTTGTGTCCCCGTCAACTATAGCAAGATTAAACGACCTGTCCGCCACGTCTTTAACCGCCTTCTGCAAAAGCGTGCGGGAAATGCAGATATCCGTCGTAATATAAGATAACATCGTCGCCATGTTCGGCGCTATCATGCCGCTGCCTTTGGCAATGCCCGCGACTATGACTGGCGTGCCCTCAATCTCAATTTTAACGGCGTATTCTTTGGCATAAGAGTCCGTCGTCATAATAGCGACGGCAGCGTCTTTGCCGCCGTCTCTGCCCGCTTCTTTGACGACGTTTTTTATGCCGGCTTCCATTTTTTCCATATTAAGATACGCGCCTATGACGCCGGTTGAAGAAACAAAAACTTCTTTCGGCTGGCAGCCTATGCGCGCCGCGGTAATTTCCGCCATGGCCCGCGCGTCTTTCATGCCTTGTTCGCCCGTGCACGCGTTGGCGCAGCCGGCGTTGACTATAATAGCGCGCGCGGTTTTGTTAAGCAGATGTTCCCTGCACACCTTAACCGGCGCGGCGCACATTTTATTGAGCGTAAAAACCGCGCCCGCGACGGCCGGAACGTCGCTTATAATAACCGCCAAATCTTTTTTGCCGCTCTTTTTAAAACCGGCCCAAATGCCTGCGGCTTTAAAACCTTTCGGCGCGGTAATAGACGGCTTAATTACTTTCATTGTCATCTCTCCTATGTAATTCTACGGATATAACGGCACGTCGTCCAGGCCGGTTTTTTCGTCCAGCCCGAACATTAAATTCATATTCTGCACAGCCTGCCCGCTTGCGCCTTTGACAAGATTGTCTATTGCGCTCAGAACTACGACGCGGTTTAATCTTTTGTCAATATGCCAGCCTATGTCAATGTAGTTTGAGCCGCGCACGTTTTTTGTGGCGGGACTTGCGCCCAAACCCAACACGCGGACAAACGGCTTACCTATATATATATGGTATGCCGCCGCGATATCTTCCGGCTTAACATTCGGTTTTAAATTTGCGTAACAGGTAGCCAAAATGCCGCGCACCATAGGCACAAGGTGGGGCGTGAAAGAAATTTTTATTTCGCTTCCGGCGGCGGCGGAAAGATGTTCCTCAATCTCTGGCGTATGGCGGTGGTTTGTAACGCCGTAGGCGGAAAAATTTTCATACACTTCAGCGAAGTGGCTGCCAAGTTTCAGCGCGCGGCCGGCGCCGCTCACGCCGGACGCGGCGTCAACTATAATATTTTCCGTCTCAACCAAACCGGCTTTCAGCAGCGGCGTAAGCGCGAGTATTGACGCCGTGGTATAACAGCCAGGGTTAGCCAAAATTTTTGCGTTTTTGATTTTATCCGCGTAAAGTTCCGGCAAGCCGTAAACCGCGCCCGCGTCTTTATGCGTGTGCGGTATTTTGTACCAAGCCTCATAAACGGCAGGGTCGGCAAAGCGGTAATCCGCGCCGAGGTCAATAATTTTTACTTTGGAATTTGCCAGTCCGCGCCCCAGCGCCATGGCGTGGCCGTGCGGAAGAGCGATAAAAATAACGTCAGACCCGTCCGCGTCTTTCACGACGGTCTGCATATCAACAAAATTATTTTTATAGATTTCCGCAAGGTGCGGATATAAGGACGAAACGGACGCGCCTGCATTCGTTTCGGAAGTCAGATATTTTATTTCTGCCTTTTTATGGCGGTGTAGCAACCTCAACAACTCGGCGCCGGTATAACCGCTTGCGCCAACAATGCTTATCTTCAATTTTTTGGGCTCCTGCCTAGGTTAAGGTGTTTTTGCACCCTGGTCCGTTAATTTTTGCAACCAAAAAATAATTGCGGGATTTTAGTCCGCATTTTTCTATAAAAAAATTATACTATTTTTTAAAATAAATTGTAAAAAGTTTTTTTAAAAACATATAATAATAGAAGAAGAACAGGAGAATTTTATGCCAATGAAATCAAAAGTATATTTTACCGACATGCGCGCCAAACTGGGCGAGGGACTGCCAAAAAAATTAACCCGTTTTATAAAAGCCTCGGGCATTGAACAGATTGATTTTAAAAATAAATTCGTCGCTATAAAATTACATTTCGGGGAGCCTGGCAATTTGGCTTTCCTGCGCCCCAATTACGCGACCGCCGTCGCGGATTTGGTAAAAAAACTGGGCGGCAAACCGTTTCTTACCGACGCTAACACTCTTTACGCCGGCGGAAGAAAGAACGCGCTGGAACACCTTGAGTCCGCAGCTTATAACGGTTTTACGCCGCTGACAACCGGCTGCCAGGTAATTATCGCCGACGGTCTTAAAGGAACCGACGAGTCTTATGTTCCGGTAAAAAACGGACAATACGTCAAACGCGCGAAAATAGGCCGCGCGGTAATGGACGCGGACATTATAATTTCTCTCAACCATTTTAAAGGACATGAATTCGCGGGCATGGGCGGCGCATTAAAAAACATCGGCATGGGCTGCGGCAGCCGCGCGGGAAAAATGGAAATGCACAGCGCGGGCAAACCCAGCGTTGAGACGGAGAGCTGCATTGGCTGCGGCGCGTGTTACAGGGCCTGCCAGGTCGGCGCGCCGGAAATTAAAAACGGCAAAGCAAAAATAAACCACAAAAAATGCACGGGCTGCGGCATGTGCATAGGCGCGTGCCCGACGGACGCGGTTACTCCGCTCTTTAACGAGAGCCTTGATATCATGAATAAAAAAATAGCGGAATACGCTATTGCCGTGCTGGAAGGCAGACCGAGTTTTCATATATCTCTCGCCATAGATATTTCGCCCAACTGCGACTGCCACGCCGAGAACGACATTCCTATAGTGCCCAACGTCGGAATGTTCGCGTCGTACGATCCGGTTGCCATAGACTGCGCCTGCGCGGACGCCGTCAACAAACAGCCCGTTTATCCGGGCAGCATGCTGGCGGACAAAGGACACACGCACGACGATTATTTTAAAGATTTATCCGAAGCTACCGACTGGCGCACCTGCGCTAAGCACGCCGAGAAACTGGGCCTCGGTTCACAGCAGTATGAATTAATCACCATAAAATGATTCTGGCCATAGACGGCCGCGCAGCGGCGGGAAAAACAACTTTGGCAAAATTTTTTGCCGCATGCGCTGCGGCGCGGATAATACATACCGACGACTTTTTTCTGCCGCCGCAAAAACGCTCAAAAAAAATTGCGGGACATATTGATTTGGACGGGCTTAAAAAAGTTTTACAAAATTTGTCCGACGGTAAATACGCAGCTTATAAACCTTATGACTGCGGCCGCGGCAAATATAAAAAGGAAATAAAAATAAAACCAGAAGATTTGATTATCGCGGAAGGCTGCTACAGTTTGCACCCCAAACTAGCCAAATATTACAACCAAAAAATTTTTGTTGACATTTCCCCCTCCGTACAAAAAAAGCGCATACTCGCGCGCGGCGGGGAAAAAAGTCTGCAAGCGTTTAAAAAAATCTGGATTCCGGAAGAAGAAAAATATTTCCGCCGTTACGCCCCCCAAAAACGCTGCGATATAACTTTGGAAATAAAATAAAAAATCCCCGCCTAACGGCGGGGATTTTTTGGAGATATTACGCGGGAATACAGATTATAATTATTTGATTTCGGCAAGATAGAGTTTGCTGTGTTTTCTGCCGTAGCTGAAATAAATTACAAAACCTATTATCATCCAGACGACGAGCCTTATCCACGTGTCCATGGGCAGCGCGGCCATTTGCGCGGCGCAAACCAGCGTGCCGAGTATCGGAACAAGCGGCACAAGCGGCGTTTTAAAAGGCCGTTTGATAGCGGGGTGGGTTTTACGCAAAACCAATACGGAAATACAGACGATGACAAACGCGGCCAGCGTGCCTATTGAAACCAGTTCGCCGAGCACGTTAATGGGCAGCAGACCGGCGACCAGCGCGGCTGCAACGCCCGTTACCATAGTCGCGTTAACCGGCGTCTTGCGGGTGGAACTGACCTTAGACAAAAATTTAGGCAGCAGGCCGTCCTTTGACATTGAAAAGAAAATGCGCGCCTGCCCCATCGCCATGACCAGCACGACGGTGGTTAAGCCCGCTATCGCGCCCAGTTTAATAAAAGGGCTGAGCCATGAAGCCCCCGTTCTGTCAATAGCCACCGCTATCGGCGCCGGAACCGCAAGCTCCGTATAACGGACAATGCCCGTCATAACCGCAGTGACCAAAACATATAAAACCGTGCAGATGACTAACGAAAACATAATAGCGCGCGGCATGTCCCGCTGCGGATTTTTGGCCTCCTGCGCGACGGTGGACACGGCGTCAAAACCAATGTAAGCGAAAAATATAACGCCCGCGCCCCTCAAAATGCCGGACAGTCCGAACTCGCCGAACGTACCCGTATTTTGCGGGATATAAGGCACCCAGTTTTGCATATTTATATGAGACAGCCCGAAGCCGATGAACAAAATAATAACCGTAATTTTTATGAAGACTATAATGTTGTTTAAGACGGCGGACTGTTTTGTGCCGCGCACCAAAAGCGCGGTTACAACAGCCACGATAAAAACGGCCGGCAGGTTTATAATGCAGCCGCTGAGCATCCAGTGCCCGTTAATATGGTTAAAAGGCGCGCCGGCCAAAGTCGCCGGAATATGAATGCCGACGGAGTCAATAAAACTGACCACGTAACCAGACCAGCCGACGGAGACCGTGCCCGCCGCGAACAAATATTCAAGCACCAAATCCCACCCGATAAACCACGCTATAAATTCCCCGAGCGTTGAATAACTGTAAGCGTAAGCGCTGCCGGCCACGGGAAGCATGGACGCAAATTCCGCGTAGCAAAGCCCAGCCATGGCGCAGCCGAAAGCCGAGATTACAAAAGAAATCGTAAGCGCCGGTCCGGCGTAATTTGCGGCCGCGGTGCCCGTCAGCACAAAAATGCCCGTACCGATAATCGCGCCTATGCCCAAAGCCGTCAAATGAGTCAGGGAAAGTGAACGTTTAAGCCCGTTTTCCGTTTCCAGCGATTCGGTTAGAATAAGGTCAACCGGTTTTCTTCTGAACAATTTTTTTATCATATGTATTAGCCTATTAATACATTGTAACAAATATCGCGGGATTATTAAAAAAAAATTTTTAAATATTGTTTATTTCCGCCTACTGATAACCAGTTATTTAGGGTAGTTATTCATGCATATATACATGCAAATAATGAGTGTAATATAATAAATTGTCGTTGACGTTTTAAATATTTTTATAAAAATATATACATTTACTTATTAATAGGGGAACACACAAATGGCTTATTTTAAAAAGGGTATTATTTCGGCGTTCGCTTTGGCGGCGCTCTATATTTTCTCTCAGGCGGTTTACGCCAGCGACGTTTCTGACTCCGCCTCGCTTCAGACGGCTATTACAAACGCTAACGCCGCAGCGTCTGATCCGGACATCAACATTATCTACGGTTTTACCGTGCCCGGCGCTACCGTCTTCAGCACAATAAACAAAGCGGTAACTATACAAAGCCGGCCAAGCGGCTCAATCTGGACAATTATTTTCGGCTCCGGCGACTCCGACAAATTTGATTTCCGCGCCGGCGGCAATATTTTGCAAAATATAAACCTGACGGGCCCGGGCGCCGCCTCGTCGCACACGTACGGCGGGCTTATCAACATGGAGGGGACCGCCGCAAATCTGACCATTAATAATAACGCCGTATTTTCAAACGGTTACGCCATGTACGCCGGCGCGATACGCGGCCAGGGCGGAGCGACATTAAATATTAACGCTTTGGGCGGCGGAACCGTCTCTTTCTTAAACAACACTTCAAGCGACGGCGGCTACGGCGGCGGAGCAATATTGGCCGACGGAGGCAATGTTAACATTAAGGCTAGCGGCGCCGGTTCGCAGGTCTTATTTTCCGGCAATACCGCCGCTGCCGGCCGCGGCGGCGCAATATACGGTTATTACAGCACGGCAAATACTATTAATATCGCGGCGTCCGACGGCGGAACCGTCTCTTTCCTGAACAATACCGATAACAACGCATACGGCGGCGGGGCGCTTAACACTTTCGGCACAAAAGCCGTAATTACGGCGGACAACGGCGCGGTAATTTTTTCAGGCAATAAATCTACAAACGCGGCGAACCCGCTTCTGCAGGGCGGCGCGGTATTTATTGACAGCGAAAACCCGGCTGCCGACGGTCTTGTGCTGACTACGACCAACAACGGCACCATACTTTTTGACGGCAATTCTTATAACGGCGGCGCGCGCGACATATTGATATACATGGGACACCTCCGCATTAACGGAGACAGCGGCTGGGTGCGCTTCAACGGCGGCATTGCCGATTACTACGCGGGCGACGACTATGTTAACAAAGACGGCGGCAATACTCTGATACTTGCCGGCGACAACTCAAATTATACGGACAGATTTTTACAGACCGGCGGCGCGACAAAGTTTACGACGTCGGGCACAATGTTCGGCACGCCGGGCGCGGACAGCATAATGATACAGGGCGGCGAGGAGCAGATTGTGCTGACGGACGGGTCGCTCTCAAACGTTTCCAAAGCAAAAGGAACGTTTTCTTTAACCGGCGCGCTGGCGTATCTTGCCGGCACCTCAACCGCGATTACCGCGTCTCTCACTAACACTAATTCCGCAAGCGTTGTTTTCTTAAACCCCACAAATGTCATTTTCGGCGCGGATTACAACGAAAACACCGGTCTGCCCACAGTCGCCGCGAATTATATTTTGAACGCGGACGGTGATTTTTCAAAAACAAATTTAGGCCGCGTTATTTTCAGAGACTCCGCCCTAAAGCTCAACAACGCGACTTACAACAACCAATACGGCCTTGACAATACTACGCTTGATTTGAGAACAGGCGCTATTACGTCTACGACGTTTGCAAATCTGACTACGGCAAACAACTCCAAACTCTCTTTTGATATTTCTTTTGACACGAGCGCGAACGGCCTTTCCGCCGACAAATTGACGGACAATACAACCGGCCAGACCATAGGCATTGGCGATATTTCCGTGCTTAACAGGACGGACTACGGCATGAATTTTACCCGCAGCGCGACGGTTTTAAGCGGCATGACCTTTGCAGGCCCCGTAAGCGGGACGGTAAACTCGTCGCTTTATACTTATCTGATAGGCGCGTCGGGCACGGACATAACTTTGACGGCTACCGGTTTTACCGACGGATATTCTTTGAACGGGCAAAATATTCTGAGCGGAACGAGAAATTTTGACTTCGGCGTTTACGGCGGCGACACGGCGACGGTAATACCGGATTACGTCGCAGCGGCTGACCTTGACCCTACGGCCGCCGGCGCTTTCGCCGTTCTGGGCAGAAATACAACCGCGTCGGACAGCGTTATAGACGCGGACGGGCATTCGTTATTTAACATCTCCGGTCTTACGGATTTAACCGTGCGGGACCTGACCATAAAAAACGCGTCCATTGTCGGCAGCGGGGCGGTCTTGGTCCTTAATAACGCCGATTCCACGGCGAATTTCATTAATACCGTTATCAATAATTCCACGGCGACGGGTGCAGGCTCCGGCGGGGCAATTGACAATGCCGCCGGCCGGCTGAGCGCGACGGACACAACCTTCAGCAATAACTCTACGCTATTTGAAGGCGGCGCGATAAGCAACGCCGACAGATTGACTATTTCCGGCACCAAGACCGGTTCCGGCTCGGCGGCGGAGTATTCTTCGGTTTTTGATACTAACCACGCCGACGCGTACGGCGGCGCTGTTTTTAACAGCACGTCCGCAAGCGCGGCAAATATTTCAGGCACTGATTTTACAGGCAACTCAGCCGGCCAATGGGGCGGCGCGATTTATAACGAAGGCGCGGTTACTGTAGACTCGTCCTCCTTTGACTCCAACGCCGCGGGCCAGTCGGGCGGCGCGATTGTAAACGCCGGCCTGTCAGCCGGCATAACCGACACAAGCTTTACATCAAACTCGGCGGCAAACGGCGGCGCTGTTTACAATTATTCAACTCTTATTGTCAGCGGGTCAACCATCGGTTCAACCGGCGCCGGAAACACGGCGAACGAAGCTGGCGGCGGCATTTATAATACCGACACCGGAACGGTTACCCTGACGAATACCGACATGGGTTCAAACGCCGCGGATTACGGCGGCGCTATTGAGAACGCCGGCGGAGAGGTTAACATTTCTGGCGGAACTTTCGCCGCAAACAAAGCGGAGACTGCCGGCGGCGCCATAGAAAACAAGGACGGCGGACAAATTACTATTGACGGCGCGGCGTTTAATTCAAACACTTCCGGCTATTACGGCGGCGTTATATACCAGAATGACACCGCCGGCATAATTACTGTTTCCAACTCAAGTTTTGATTCAAACAAACAGCTGCTTGCGGGCGGTTTTGCCGGCGTAATTTATAATACCGGCACGGTAAATATTTTAGGCGGAACAAGTTTTACAAATAACGGCAGCGCGGGCCTGGGCGGCGTAATTTTGAGCAGCGGCAACGTAACGCTGGATTCAACTGACGGCGACATTATTTTCAGCGGCAATACCGGAACTGCCGGCGGCGCTATTTATAACGGCGGCGCGGCAGGCGCGCTGGATATGATTTCCCAGACGGGTAATATCATTACTTTCAGCGGCAACAGCGCGGCTGACGGCGGAGCGGTTTATAATACCGCCTCCGCGCCTCTTACAATCAGCGGCGGAGTGTCTTTTGATTCTAACACTGCCTCCGACAGCGGCGGGGCTGTTTATAACGATAAGGTCTTGAATATTGATTCAACAGGCGGGACCCTGAATTTTACCGGCAACTCAGCCGCTAGCGGCGGCGCGATTTTTAATACGTCTGCGGGTACGGTAAGTTCCGCCGGCGCGGTTTATGATTCCAATACGGCGGGCTCGTACGGCGGCGCGATTTATAACGAGGGCACCCTCTCTTCGTCCGGCGATACATTTAACAATGCGGCAGGCCTGCCGGCGGGCGCGACGGTTAACGCGGTAAGCGGCGGAGCAATTTATAATTCAGGCGCAGCTTCCGTAGTTAATATCACGGATAATACCTTTGAAAATCTGCAGGTCAGCAACACGGGCGGAGTAATTTATAACGAGCTTGGCACCGTAAACATTTCCGGCTCAACATTTGATTCTAATAAGTCAGGCAGTTCCGGCGGCGGAGCTATTTATAACAGCGGAACGCTGTATCTTAACGCCGGCAACGTGTTCCAAAACAGCAGCGGCGCGGTAAATGCCTCGGAAGGCGGCGCAATTTATAACGTAAGCGGCGGAACGGTTAATATTGCCGCGTCTAACAGTTTTAACGGTTTGATTTCAAGCGGCAACGGCGGAGCTATTTATAACTCAGGCATTATTAACATGACCAGCGACGGCAGCGGGAACATTACATTCAGCAATAACGAAGCTAACGGCGCGGCTAACGACATTTATAATACGGGTACAATAAATGTAAACGGAACGGCGGGAGACGTCGTTGTCGGTGGCGGCATTACCGGCGCGGCGGCGGGCGTTATAAACAAATCCGGCGCGGGCAGGCTCATTATTAACGGCGGCAGTTCGGGATATCTGGGTGAATTGAATAATACCGCCGGACAGACGATAGCGACGGCGGCTTTCTTCGGAGGCACGTCAAATATTACCGGCGGAGACGTTGAACTGGCAGACGGCTCAAGCATAGCGGGCACAAGCGTTTTTTCAATAGGCGCGGCCGGCGCTTTGCTGCTTTCCACGTCAGGAAATATTACTTTTGGCGCAAACCAGGTTACGGGCAACGCCGGGACTTACGGCACAATCAATAAAACGGCCACCGGCAACAGCGACGTCAGCGGCGACGGTTCCGGCACTTTGACTATTAACGGCGACAACTCCGGCTTTACCGGCGCGTTCAACCAGACCGCGGGGACGACTATCGTTACTGCGGCGGGCAGAATGTTCGGCGGCGGCGCGGCAATGAATAATGTTTCTGAGAGCACATTGCAGGTAACCGGCAACGGATTGTATTACGGCGCAACGCTGGGCGACAACGGCATTTTGAAACACTACCAGACCACGGCGGCGCAGACGACCGTGGACGGCTCGCTTAACATTAAGTTCGCCGCGGGCGCGGCCGGCGCGGACATGAATTTCGGCGCGGATACCTCGCTCGGCTCAAACGCAGTGTACCAGCTTGCCGGCAAAATTGACAACGGCGGGGCTAACGCGGTAACTTTTGACACCTCCAACGTAACGTTCTCCCAGACGG
>JAIRUU010000069.1 GCA_031254225.1 Candidatus Elusimicrobium euhamitermitis | reverse complement strand
CGTTTTTATCCAAATACTCCGTGGTTCTGGCAAGATAATTTGTAACCACTCTGCCGCCGCGCGCAAGCAGGTAAGCGGCGTATGCGGCGTTTGCCGCATCGCTTTCCGAAGACGGATATTGAGCCGCGTATGTGTCCGCGCGTTCAAGAGCGTTTGCCAGCGTGTCCGCGGGCACGGAATACCCTTCGTCTTTGGCGTCAAGCAGGAAGTTGGTTATATAAAGGTTGACGTCCGCGTACTCGTAAGAGCCGCCGTCCCACAACCCGAAACCGCCGTTTGACAGCTGGCGCCGCCTTAGTTTTTCCGCTACGGTCTTGAAAGTTTTTTCAACCTGCGCTCTGTCCAAAACGCCTTTGCCGCTCGCTGGCGCAAGGGCCAGGAACGGGAAGACCTGGGAGGTCAGCTGTTCGCTGCAGCCGTGCGGAAAAGCTTCAAAAAATTTCGCAAGGCCTTTTGCCACCACGAGCGGGCTGTTGGAAATATTTATTTGCCTGCTTGCCATATACGGATACATGTCGCGCCGGAAATTTTTAATTTCCGCGCCGGCGGGTATTATGGCCGTAGTCAAAACCGTTGAAAATACCGCCGCGGGCCTGACGCTAAGCGTATTCTGCGCCGTCATAATTTCGGGCGGATTTGCGTTTTTTGCCGTATAAGTTATCGTCGCGCCGCCTAGTTTGTCAAGCGCTTTAATTTTAAACTGCGCCGTTTTCTCTCCGCCGTAAGGAACGTCTAAAGACGCGGTTTTCGGGCCCGCTATTTCCAGCTGTTCGCTGACGTTAATATCAACCGTAATTTTACCGTCTGAACCTGGCAGATTGTTTGACACGCGCGCGCTTGCGTCAAAAACGTCTCCGGGCGCGACGGCAAACGGATTGCCGGACATTATTATTATCGGCGCGCGCACTTTTGTTTTTGCGGCGGCGGAGCCGGCCGCGTCTTTATTCGCGGCCACGGCCATAACGCGTATTTCGCCGTTAAAATACGACGGAACTGTATATTTATAAGTTTTCTCAGACGTTGAAGAGTCTATCACGCCGGACCAGAAAACCACCGGCTTATCCCGCTTTCTTGCAAACGGGTTAAGGTTTGCGGCGAGCGCGGCTTCCATGTCTTCTATGTCGCCGCCGGTGCCGGCAAATTCGCGCACGACTTTGAAGTCAGGCAGTATCATGTCAAGAATCTGGAAAGTTTTAACTTCAAGTGCCATTTTACGCAGGAAAGTGTCAAGCGGCTTGGGCAGGGAATATTTGGCAACCTGCAAAATACCCTCGCTCACGCCGTAGATTACTATTTTGGAATCCTGCGAAGTTTTATATTTTACTTCCAATACGTCGCCGGGTTTAACCGTTTCCGGCGTGTTTAAATCTATATTAATAGTTCTCTTATCGCGCTTGACGTAGAAAGGCAGCACCGCGTAACTGTGCGGGGAAGTAAAAATTTCCCTGCTGTCCGCGCCGCGCACAAAAGAAACGTTGACGTAGCCGTTGCCCTCAAAATCCGAAGGAACGGTTATGGTCTGCTGCGAGCTGGTGCTGGACGCGCGGAACCATTTTTGCGCGTAAACTTTGTCGCGCTCAATGGTTATAATGCCCGCGCCGGTGTAAGGCGCGATTATGTTTAACGTAAGGTCTTCGCCCGGCGCGACTTCTTTGTTTTCCAAAGTAAGCGAAAGCTCCGCGTCTTTTTCCAGCGAGTAATTTAAGTTCGCGCTGCCCGTCACAAAATATTCCGCGCGGGCGAGTTTTTTGTTAAACTCGTCATAAACTTCCAGCGCGTAGCGGCCGGGCGCGCCCGTATTAAGCGGCAGCGTTATGCCGCCTTTGCCGATAGAGAACGGCGCCGCGCTTTTCTCTTCTTCCTTTAATACGGACTGATATTTGTAAGTCCCGTCATACTGTTTTACCAGCGTTGAAACATACTGCATGGCTATGACTTTTACGGTAAGTTTATCAAGCGCGATTTGTTCAAGGTCAGGGTTTACGGCGATAAAATCAACGTCCGCGTCCGCGTCTCTCTTTATATAATTAAGATTGTTTTTGCTCTTAAACCCGACGAGGTAGCGGTTGGGCGACACCCAAACGAAGTCCGCCCCGTAAACGCTAGCTCCGCTTTCCTGCTCAAAGCCCTCGGCGGACAGGTTTAAACTGTAAGACCCGTCCGAGAACGCGCTTAAATCAATATCTTTTTTGACAATGCCCTGCGCGTCGGTAACGTCGTCAATCAGCGGCTGTGTTGACTGCTGGTAATTGGCTTTTTTAGGGTTAAGATACGGGTCGTTAAAAGTAAAATCCTTAAACTTTGCAAATTTAAAAGTCAGCGGCGCCAGAGTAATGTCCGCGCGCACCCTGTTGCCCTGCGCGGGCGTGCCGAACATATTTTCCAAAGTCACTTTCGCCGATAATCCTTCAAGCGGGGACCATCCTTTTTTGCCCGCGCCCAAAATATTGGCTTTGATTTTTAATTTGTCTTCCTGAAATTCTTCAAGCCGCAGACTCGCGGTGCCGAGCTGGGACGGGCGTTTCTCGTCGGAAATATCATATATATAGGCGTTATAGGTGCCCGTGGGGAAAGTGAGCTCCGTGCTTATATTAAAGTCGTTAAACCCTGCGGCGTCCAGGCTGAACTTCTTCTCAAAAACAGTTTTATTGTTCGGGTTTTTCAAAACAAACCTTGCCGGCACGCCGGCCACCGGGCCCCAAGTCTGCGTCTTTGTTATGGCCGCGATATTAATAGTATCGCCCGGCCTGTAAAGCCCGCGGTCCGTGAACAAAAATGACGTAAGCGCTTTTGTCCTGGCTTCCGCGGAATAGGCGCCTTCGGTGTCAAACCTGGAATAATCCACTTTCTGGTCATAAGACGCGACGGGCATGAAAGACACGTCCGTCCCGTTTGTCGCCACAAAAGCGGTAGGCTCTTTTTCTCTGCTGAAATCTTTAAGCGGCGGGAAAGACGCCAGGCCCTGCCCGTCGGTATATTTTGTAAACAGCGGTATGCCGTTGCGGCCCAGCACTTCCACTTTAGCGCCTTCAACGGG
>JAIRUU010000110.1 GCA_031254225.1 Candidatus Elusimicrobium euhamitermitis | reverse complement strand
AGCGCTTTTTTGACACTTTTAATTTTTTTGCTCCTTACATAGCTTTGGCTATGCTCTTCGCAAAAAAATTAAAATTGCCTAAAAAACCATCTCAGCGCGCAACGGGTTAGGACCGTTCTACAACCTTATGGAACTTGAAATAATTTACGGCGTTCACGCCGTCGGCGAAGTTTTGAAAAGCAAAAAACGCCGCGTGGAACAAATTTACGTGCTGGACGGCAAGGCGGGCCACCGCGGAATAGAAGATATTATAGCGCTCGCCAAACGCTCTAACGTAAAAATTGACCGCATGGACGCCAAGCAAATGGATGTCCTTACCAAAAAAGCCAACCACCAGGGCATTGCGGCCAGGGCGGAAGCCGTTAAATTTATGCGGCTGACAAACGCCATAGACGCTGCGCGCGGCAATAAAAAAGAGTTATGGCTTGCGGTTGACGAAATGACGGACCCGCAGAATTTGGGCGCGGTAATACGCAGCGCGGCTTTCCTCGGCTTTGGCACAATTTTGCTGCCCACGCGCCGCACCGTCGGTCTTACGCCCGCCGTATATAAAGTGGCCTCCGGCGCGGTGGAGCGCGTTAATATCGTTGAAGTTGTTAATCTTAATACCGCGCTTTTGGATTTGAAAGACGCGGGTTTTTGGATTTACGGCGCGGACATGGCCGGCAAACCGATTAATAAAGTTGAATATACCGGCCCGGCGGTGCTTGTCATAGGCTCGGAAGGCACGGGTCTTCGTCAGAAAACTGCGGAACACTGCGACGAGATTATCAGCATACCGCAGTCTCAGGGAGAAAGTTTAAACGCCGCCGCCGCCGCGTCAATAATTATGTACGATATGCGGGCGAAAATACAGCTTAAATAAATTACGGATTTGTAAACGTTCTGTCTATGAACACTTTTGAGCCGCGTTCAACTTTGATTTCTATGACAATGTCGGGTTTGAAAAGAGAGATTTGTTCTTTAATTATCTGCTGTTTCGGATATTTGAGGAAAACCGTTTCTTTAAACATCTTTGACATTGGGTCTATTAACGCCAGGCCGAAAGAATCCCTTAATATTAAAACCCTGTAGTTCTGTTTACCCTCAGACTTGCATTTTAATATAAGCTGGTCGGTGTTTTCGTTATCGCATACTGCGCTGCCCGCAAAAGAGTATAAATATTTATACTCTTTTTCTTTTGAGTTTATCATTCTGCCCAGGTCGCCCAGTTCCTTTTCCTCAGGCGTAAAAATCACCTTGGAAAACGGTTTTATATTTATTTTAAAGCCCGCTTTTTGCAGATAAGAAACCATTTCGCCGAGCGCGAGATATGCGCCCGTCTCGTTCCAATGTGTGTCTGTTTTTTGAAAGAGGGGGAGCGGATATTTATTTTCCCATTGTAAAAAAAGCGGTTTGAGGTTTACCATTTTTATATCGCTTTTTTCCGTCACATAATTAATAAGGTCGTCGGATTTTGAAACTTCGCTCACGCGCGCGGACCGGTATTTCTGCGGCATATATGCCGAATATACGTTTTCTTTATTAGGCGCTATAAAAAGAAAATATTTCGCATTGTTTGCCGCGGCAAAACCGTTAAGCGCGCGCAGGTTTTGCAGCGCGGTTTCTTTTTCTTTGTCCGAATATTTTACCGCACCCAGATAATCACCGACCGAATCATCGTCGCCCTGTTTTTTAAAAGAATCAAAAAACAGCCAGCCGCCGGAGCCGTTTATGACGATTTCATTTTGGGAAAACCCCGCGTTTTTTCTAATGCGGTTATAAAGACGTATAAAATTTTTGCGGTAGGCGAAAGCGTCATTGTAATAATTGTCAAACAGCAGCGGAAAATTTTGGCTTATCTTAGACGGGCGCGGGTTTAGCGGGCGGTTGTCCAGCGTTTCGGTGTTTGACACAAAAAAATTAGCCGCAAAAGGGCCGAATATCAGCGCGGCGAAAAATATCGCGGGCAGAAAACGCCAAAAATTATTTGAATGTTTTACTATTTTTTTCATATTAAAACCTGAAATAAATAAACGGGCTGTACGTATTATTCGCTATATAAAGTATGCAGAGAAAAAACACGGCGCATAAAAAAACCGGCCTTGCGGCAAGTAAAAATTTTCTGTAAAACCTGTTTTTCAAAAAACTTGTATTTGCCAGCTGAAAAAACCCGCCCGCCAGAAACCCGACGGATAAAATAATAATAAGTTCGCTGCTCAAGTAAAACAAACCTTCGGAACCTGATTTGAAAGAGAACATTTTTCCCAAAAACTGGAAAGCCTGCAACAGCGTGTCCGAACGGAAAAACACCCAGCCGGTTATAACCACAAAAAGCACGTAAGCGTTGCGCATAAATCTGAAACGCAGAATACTTTCCACGGACACAACGCGCTCTATAACCAAAAACGTCCCGTGGAATAATCCCCAGACCACGAAGTTCCAGCTCGCGCCGTGCCAAAGACCGGTGGCAAAAAACACAATCAGCAGGTTTATATAAGTGCGCGCGGCGCCCTGCCTGTTGCCGCCCAGCGGTATATAAAGATATTCCTTAAACCATGTTGAAAGAGAGATATGCCACCGCCTCCAAAATTCTTTAATGGACTGTGATATATACGGGTAATCAAAATTTTCTTTGATATTAAACCCGAACATTTTGCCCAGGCCTATAGCCATATCGGAATAGCCGGAAAAATCAAAATAAATCTGCAGCGTGTAAGCTAGTATGCCTATCCACGCGGTCGCCATGCCGTACTGCGAGGGGGAAAGAGCAAAAACAGCGTCCGCCGTTTTTGCCGCCACGTTTGCTATAAGCACTTTTTTGCCCAGGCCCGCTATAAAACGGTAAACGCCTGCGTTGAATTTATTAAGGCTTGTGCGTCTGAAATCCAGCTGCCGTTTAATATCGTGGTATTTAATTATCGGGCCTGCTATCAGCGCGGGGAAAATTGAAATATAAAGACCCATTTTTATAATATTTTTCTGCGGCGCGTTCTGGCCGCGGTAAATGTCCACGAGATATGATATTGAGTGGAAAGTATAAAAAGAAATCCCTATTGGCAGAGTTACCCGCGGCATAGGAATATTTATCTGGAAAATATAATTGACGTTAGCGAGCAGGAAATCCGCGTATTTATAATATCCCAGCAGGGAAAGATTTATTATTATGGCCAAAGCCAGAAATATCCGCTTTCTCTGCGGCGTCCCGCCGCCCAGGCTTAAGCCCGCGAAAAAGTTGATTATTATTGACGCGAGCATGAGGAGTATATAAACAGGCTCTCCCCAGGCATAAAAAACAAGACTCGCTGCAACCAGAATGATATTATAAAATTTTTCTTTTGATAAGAAATAAACGATAAGCACTACCGGCAAAAAAACCCATAAAAAAGTAAGTGAGCTGAAAACCATAGTCTATATTCTATAATATCATCATCTAAAATGCTATAATTTTATTGATATTGTTTTAAAGGATTTTTATGTATCTTAAGGCTATTGAAATTATCGGTTTTAAATCTTTTGCGGACAGGCAGCGGCTGGATTTTGAGCAGGGCATAACCTGCGTTGTCGGGCCTAACGGCTGCGGGAAATCCAATGTGGTGGACTCCGTCCGCTGGGCTATAGGCGAGATGAGCTGGAAAAGCCTGCGCTCCGCCTCAATGGTTGACATAATTTTCAACGGCACTTCAAAACGCTCCCCTCTTAACCTTGCCCAGGTTAATATGATTTTTGATAATTTAAGCCGCAAACTTCCGCTTGATTTTAACGAAATCACGGTTTCCCGCAAAATTTTCCGCTCCGGCGAAAGCGAATATTTTTTAAACAAAGTCCAGTGCCGCCTGCGCGACATACGGGATTTGTTTTTGGACACCGGCATCGGCGGCGAAGGTTACGCTATCATTGACCAGGGCGGCGTGGAAAGCGTTTTGTCCGCAAATCCGGAGACTCGGCGCGAAATGTTTGAAGAAGTCGCGGGCGTGTCAAAATATAAAGCAAAGCGCGAAGAGGCCATACGCCGTCTTGAGCGCGTGGATCTGGATATAGCCAGACTGTCGGACACAGTCGCGCTGCTTGACGAGCAAATAAAGAAACTAGACACCGAAGCTAAAAAAGCCCGCCTTTACCAAAAATACCGCGAAGAACTTAAAGAGAGCGAAATTGCCATTTCGCTCCAGTCCATACGGGAGTTTGACGCGAACATATTAAAGGATTCCGAAGTTCTTGCGCCGCTTCTCAAACAGATTGAAGACGCGGAAACAAACGTTTCCGCCGCCGAAGGCGCGGCGTCGGCTCTTGATTTGAATTTAACCCACAAACAAAAACAGTTAAGCGAATTTAACGAGCGTATTTCCGCAGTCCGTTACCAGATAGGCGTGCTTGAAGGCGCGGTAAAAAACTGCGATAACCTTACGTCCGAACTTTCCGCGCAAATCAAATATTCCGCGGCCGAGGGCGAGAGGGGGCAGAACAGGCTTAAAGAGCTTGGTCCGGTCATAGAAAGTTTAAAAGAAAAATTAAACGCCTGCGCCGCGGAGCTTGCGCCTTTGCAGCAGAATTATAACGACAAATACGCGCAGGTGCAGAAAAACGACGAAGAATTAAAAGCGGCCGACGCGCTTAACCAGCAGTTAAACGCAAGGCTGATGACGTCGGTCCAGTCTGAAATGGAACTTTCAAACAAAATTGCTTTGGAAGAAAGTTCCGCTTCGCACGAGCAGGAAAATTTAATCACGCTTGAAAAACGCGGCCAGAGCGGCAGCGTAAACCTTGACGGCCTTAAAACCGCGCTTGAAACTTTGTCCCATAAAATTTCCGAAAAAACAGCGGCGCTTGAAGGCGTAAAAAACCGGCTGGTTAACGCCGAAGAAAGCGCGCGTTCCGTTTCCCGCGCGAGGACCGTGCTGGCGGACCAGAACAGCGCGGCCAAAGCAAACCGCGCCGCGCTCGGCGCGCGGCTTGAAATGATACAAAGCCAGGGCAAAAACGACCCTTACTGGGTGGGCGCCAAACTTGCGGCGGACAGCAGTCTGTCCGGCGTAAAAGGGACGCTGCGCAAAAATATAAAATTTGACGCCGCGCATAATCTGCCTATTGAGGAAACGTTCGGCAAATTTTTGGACGCGGTAATCTGCGACAGTTTTGAGACGGCGGAAAAAGCGCTTGAGCTGCTTAAACAAAACGGCCGCGCGCGCGGCAAGTTTATAGTTTTAAGCGCGGTGCCCGCGGGCGCGCAGGCGGGCAGCATAAAAAATTTAATCAAATATCCGCCGGAACTTGAGAATCTCATAACTTATCTTTCCGCCGGCGTTAACGTTGAAAACGCGGCCGCTAAGGGCGGCTTCTGGATTTCGGGCGGCGCGGAAAACATTAAAACGCCGGAAGCTTACTGGGGCGAGGAAGAAACGGTAAAAGACGAAATTACGGCCGCGGAAAAAACAGAGTCCGCGCTTGAAGCGCAGCTTCAGAAAAATACCGAAGAAGCGGCCGCCGCGGAAAATAATTTGAAAACTCTGCGCGCGCGCTACCAGGAAGAAAGCATAGCGTTAAATTCCCTCAAAAACGATTTGGCCGCGCGCCAGCGCGAAATTAAAAATATTGAAGATTCTATTTCCGATATTTCCAAAAATAAAGAAACGCTGCTCGGTAAAGTTGAACAGCGTAAAAACATTGCGCGCGACTTAAAAGCCAAACTTGAAGAAATTAAAAACGGGCAGGCAAAAACAAAACAGGAAATTGAAACCGCCAGAAACGCGCGCGTAAAAGTTGTTCAGCTGGGCGAAACGCTGCGCGCGGAAATTGCCGGCGTAAACGCCGCGCTCTACGATGCCAAACTCAAGAAAAACAATATTGAGGTTGACCTGCGCGGGACCGAATTTGAATACAATAATATTCTGGAAGCGGACAAAAAACGGCAGGCATCCGTGACGCAGAGCAATGAAAGAATAAAAACTCTCGCGCAGGAAAAACTGTCCGCGCAGGCGGAACTTTCCACACGGCGCGAAGAGCTTGCCGCGCTTGAAATTGACCAGAGCAAACTGGCCGGCGAACTGACCGCGCTCAAAAAAGATTTTGACGAAAAAACAGCGCAGCTTAACGAATACAAAAAAACGCTTTCGGATCTGCATTTAAAAGCGCACGATTTGGAAAATTCGCTAACCAATTACCGCCGGCAGCGCACGGCTATAGCCAACCATTTGCTTGAGTCGTGGAACATAACCGTGGAAGAAGCGGCCATGAAATTTGACGCCACGGAAATTGACCACGAGCGCGTTAAAATGATGCGTAAGAGAATTGAAAACATGGGCGCCGTAAACATGACCGCGCCGGAAGAATACGACGCGCTTAACGAGCGAAATACCTTCCTTAAAAAACAAATTGAAGACCTGGGCGCGGCCAAGACGGACCTTAAAACGGCAATAGCCAAAATTAACGCGACGACAAAAGAGAATTTTAAATATACTTTTGAACACGTGCGCGGCCACTTTAAAAATATTTATCAGACTCTGTTCCGCGGCGGGGAAGCGGATTTGGTTCTTACGGACCCTGAGAATCTTCTTGAGACCGGCATAGAAATTTTCGCGCAGCCGCCGGGTAAAAAACTGCTTAACATATCTTCAATGTCCGGCGGGGAAAAGACGCTGACCGCGCTTTCTCTCTTGTTTGCGTTTTTCACGCACAACCCGTCCCCGTTCTGCATTATGGACGAGGCGGACGCCGCGCTTGACGAAGCCAACGTGGAGCGTTTTGTCAACCTGATTAAAGAATTTTCCAAAACCACGCAGTTCCTCGTCGTCACGCACAACAAGCGCACCATGGAAGCCGCGCGCACGCTTTACGGCATAACCATGGAAGAGAGCGGCGTGTCTAAAGTAATGTCCGTCAACCTTAAAGAAGAAGGGGAAAAGATAGAAGAACTGGCAGCGGTATAGCTGCCCAACCATATGAGATACGGCGTTTTTTCGGACGCGCACGCTAACCTGGAAGCATTGCGCGCCGTTTTGGCCAAACTGGAGCATGAGAAAGTACAGGGCTATATTTTCTGCGGAGATATGATAGGCTACGGCCCGCAGCCGGACGAGTGCGTCGGCGTTATTAAAAAACTTCCCAATTTAGCCGCGGTCATGGGCAATCACGACAGCGCGTTGAACGACACTTCGCTTTTAAATTTTTTCAGCCCGGACTCCCTGCCTCCCCTGAGAGTCGCCAACGAGGAACTCAGTAAAGAAAATTTTAGATTTGTTTCCTCCCTGCCGCAGACTTATACCGGCGGGCATTTTCACGTCGTACACGGCAGTTTTCTGGACCCTATTAAAGAGTACTGGATAACCAAACAGCAATACAAAGCGAATTATGATTTGTGGAAGGGGGACGTCTGCTTCGTCGGCCACACGCATATACCTTTTATAATGCATTCAAAGGATAACCAGGAAATCCGCATTGATTTGTTTACGCGCGAGGAGGCGGAAATACAGCTTGACAAAAACGCGCGTTACGTTATAAACCCGGGCTCCGTGGGCCAGCCGCGGGACGGCGACAACCGCGCTGCCGCCGGCGTTTATGACAGCGAAAAAAATACTTTTAAAATTATCCGCGCGGAATACGATATAGAGCGCACGCAGTATTTAATGGCCTCCAAAGGTTTTTCAAACAGGATAATTGAACGTTTGAGCACAGGTATGTAAACACGCGCTTGCGCGGGCTTTGCAACCCTCACCCCGCTTTCGCTTCGCTATGGCGAGGCAGGCCCGCCGCTCCCCGCAAGGGAGTGTATTGATAAATTTCAGGATTTAATACATGACCGCTGTAAAAAGTAAGACGGATAATATGCAAGGCAACAGACGCGTTTTGGCGTGGCTTGTGGCTATTGCTTTTTTTATGCAGATGCTGGACGGCACCATTTTAAACACGGCGCTGCCCGCGATAGCGCGTTCCCTGGGCGCCAACCCGCTGCGCATGCAGTCTGTCGTAATTTCTTATATGCTGACGGTGGCGTTTTTGATTCCGGTGTCCGGCTGGCTGGCGGACTTTTTCGGCACCAAAAAAGTTTTTATAAGCGCTATATTTATTTTTACTTTAGGCTCCCTTGCCTGCGCAATGAGCCAGACGCTGTGGCAGCTTGTGCTGGCCCGCGTTTTCCAGGGCGTGGGCGGCGCGCTTATGGTGCCCGTCGGCCGGCTGGCGGTAATGCGCGTGTTTCCCAAAGCGGAGATGATAAGCGCGCTTAGTTTTATAACTATCCCCGGCCTTGTCGGTCCGCTGGTGGGGCCTATACTGGGCGGCGTAATAGTTTATTACATTAACTGGCACTGGATTTTTTTAATTAATCTTCCGATAGGCGTTGTCTGCGCTTTACTCACGCGTTATTTCATGCCGAAAGTCAAACCCATGAAAATGGCTTTTGACTGGCCGGGTTATTTTTTCTTCAGCGCGGCCGTGATTTTGATGTCTCTCTCCCTTGCCAGCGCGGAAGGCGTTAACATAAGCGCGCGCACTACGGCGTTAATGTTTCTCGCCGGCGCGTTTTTTATGCTGGCGTACGCGCGGTTTTCTTTCACGCGGCCGTGGAGGGCGCTGTTTAAGCCGCGTTTGTTTTACGAGCGCAGTTTTGCCGTCGGCATAATAGCTAATATTTTTCTGCGTTTTGCCGCGGGCGCGCTGCCTTTTCTGGGGCCGCTTATGCTGCAGGTGGGCCTTGGATTTTCCGCGCTTAAAGCCGGGCTTATGATGATACCAATGGGCATAACTTCAATCTGGGCTAAGACTCTTATTGAGGGCCAGCTTAACAGGTTCGGATATAAAAAATTTATGATATTCAATACCATGATTATCGGCATGCTTATAAGCTGTTATTCTTTGATTAACGTGGGCACAAGCGTTATTTTTATTCTTACGCTGTTTGGCGTGCTGGGCGTTTTTAACTCCATGCAGTTTACGGCTTTAAACACGCTTACGCTTATAGCCGTGCCGCAGCGGGATTTGAGCCAGGCAAACAGCCTGCTTTCGGCCGTGATGCAGCTTTCCATAAGCCTCGGCGTTGGCGTGGCGGGCGCGGTGCTTGCGTTTTTCAACGCGCATAACTATTACGCCCAAGGCTCGGACAAGCTTATGTACGCGTTTCACGCCACTTATTTATTTGTCGGTATTTTTACAATACTGGCCGCAAGCCTTTTCTTAACGCCTTTTGCCAGAAATATCGTGGACAAACCCAGCCAGCTGCAATAAAACCTTCCATTACGGCGTTTTAAATAGTGTATAAACATCCCTATGATTATATAGGTCTAAAGACCTAGAATGGAATAGGTCTAAAGACCCTTGTCCGAAAATATGGTTATTCCTATAATAATAGTGTCAGTATTTTAAAAAAGGAGTATTAACAATGAAAAAAATTATGTTATTAGCGGCGGTAATTGCCACAGCGTTATTTGCCGCGAACACAGCGCAGGCTGCCAGCGTTATAAGTATTAACCCTAAATGCAGCACGCCTGTTTATACAAACCAGAACACTAACAGCGCGTTTACATTTCAGGTTCCGGCTAACGCGACCTCGGCTACCGTCTGGGTCGTGCCGTCGTCTCTGGGCACAGGCACAAGCGGGGCTTATCTGACGTTTCCCGCCCCCGCGGTTATTAACGGACAGTCTGTTAGCCTCGCCAATCTTCAGAGCGGCGTTACAATGGACCCGCCCTATGCTTTTGCGAAAAGCGATATAACTTCCGCGGCCAAAGGCCACATGGACGTTTTTGCATATGCGGCCAACGGACAATATTATCTTCAGCCAGGCTCTTATAACGCGGTGCTTACTTATAAAGTAGGCAACACCACTTATACCAACAGCGGCGCGTATACGGTTGACTGGAACGCTACCTGCGGCAGCGATAATGGCAACGGTAACGGCAATGGTAATGGCAACGGCAACGGCGGCGGCACTCTCCCCGGCGTGGGCGGCAACGGTAACGGCAATGGCAACGGCGGCGGAGTTACCACTGGTAATACAGCCGGTTTGCAGCCGGGCGCTTCAGGCACGGTAGGTCTTATTCCTTCCGGTAACGGCGGCTATGTCAACCAGAATAACAGCAATTTTAAACTGCAGGTTGACCCTGCTTCCACCGCTGCGGCCGTTTACTTAGTGCCCACGGGCGGCGCTATCACCAATGCGGACGGCAGTCTTGCTTCCGGCGTATGCGCGGTTTTTCCCGAAGGCTCGGTTATTAACGGTAAATCCATTACGCTTGCCAACCTTAAAAACGGCATTGTTACGGACCCGCCTTATGCTTTCAGCTCGTCCAACAGCTGCACTTATAGTCAGGCTGCGGACGGCAAATATTACCTGAAAAACGGATCATATGATTTAGTAGTCGCTTCATTGGTAAACGGAAATCTCCAGCAGCAGAGAGGCACATTTGCGGTTACCGGCAGCGGCACAGGTTCCGGCACTGATACTCTGCCCGGCGCCGGCGGCAACGGTAATGGCGGTAATACAACGCTCCCGGGAGTAGACGGTAATAACCCTTCTAATCCTGCCGGCGTGAACAATACGGTTACTTTGAACGGCGCTACGAACGTAGTTAACCTTATTACCATGGGTAACGGGTTTGTCAACTCAAACAACAGCAATTATTTAATGCAGGTTGACCCGAATTCAACGCTGACCGCCGTTTATATTCTGCCGCATCCCAGCACGAATCTTTCGGACGCTTGTCTGCTTTATCCGGAAGGCTCGGTAATTAACGGCAAAACCGTCAGTCTTGCCAATCTTAAAAACGGCATTGTCGCCGACCCGCCGTATTCTTATACAGCGTCAAATGTTTTCCCCGGCAAATCTGCAACAGCCTGCGGAACTTTAGCGGCCGACGGCAAGTATTATCTTAACGACGGCGTGTATAATATGGTGGTTGCTTCTCTGGTAAACGGGTATATCGTGCAGAATAAAGCCACGTTTAAAGTCCAGAGCACAAGAAGCAACACCGGCATTCAGACTGTAAATACTTCAAACAGCGTCAGAGTCACGGTAGTGAACGGCAAAGTGACCCCCGTTGACCAGGGCGTAGTTATAGACTCTGTAAAAGTTTTCGGTCTCAGCGGCGCGTCTCTTGTAAACGGCAACAGCACCGATATCAGCAGATTAGGAAGCGGCGTCTATGTTGTTACTGGAACTACAACCGACGGAAGGCGCTTCTCGCAGAAAATTGTAAAATAACAAATTATTCAAAAAACCGCCCGCAGAGAAATACGGGCGGTTTTTTTTTTATCTTGATTTTTACTTGCTTTATAATATAATAGTATTTAGACGTAATGTGTTTTAGTCATAGGAGAATGATATGAAAAAATTGTTTGCGGCGGCCGCGCTGCTGCTGCCGTGTCTGGGTTTTGCGCAAATCTGGCCGCCTTCGGCGGCTGTGTTTTCGTCCCCTTTATACGCCCAGCAGGATTTAGGTTTGATTTTGCGTCCCGTTACGGCCTCGGTAAATTTTAATAACGTAACCCCGTGCGATACTGCCGAGATGTTCGTAGTCCCCGCCGGAACGGCAATTAACGACGCCGACGGTATGCCGGCCCAATATAATTACAGGGGCAATGTGCTTGATATGGAGACTTGTAACGGCAATTCCTGCGCCACTTATTATAATACCCAAATTACGTGGGATGGCAAAGGCGACGTAAAACCGGTTTCCGCCGGCGGCAGTTACCCCACTGGTTTTGAAAAGCTTTTACCGGCGGGGAAATATGACGTCGTATGGCGTTTTGTAAGGGCCGAAGGGTGCGGCGGTATCGGCGTTAAAGGCGTGCCCGCCGGCTCCTTTGAAATAAGAAATATTGACGGCATGGCGGCCGGTACGGACGACAGCGTTGTGGAAATGAAAAACAACGGCACTGTTTTTATAGACCCTTCGCAGGCTGTGTTTGACGACGCGGGCAACTCAAAAATTCATATTAAACTTAACGGCGGCGTCACAAACGCGGCGGTTTTTATCGGCGGCGCGGGGAATGATTTGAAAGACAGCCTTGCGGCCGTTGCCGCGGGCGCAACCGCGAAAATAAACGGAGTGTCCATTACGCTTGACGCTTTAAAAAACGGCGTTGAAATAACGCCGCCCGCGTATATAAACCAGAGTTCGCTGCCAGTTTTTTACAATAACCCCATGTTGTTAAACCGCATGGCTTATTATGACGACTGCTTATACGCATATGTGCTTAAAGAAGGAACGTTTACGGTTACCGTCGTTTATATGATTGGCGAAAACGTTTATTATAAGACGGCGGCGTATAATGTTAAGTACAGCCTTGACACCGCTATTAAGCAGGTTGCTAAACAGACCGCGCAAATGACGGTTGTTAACGGCAGAGTAACGCCGGTTGACCAGAGCGCGGGCGTAAAAACAATAAAAATTTCCGGCCTGGACGGAAGAACGGCAGGGAACAATGTTAACATCAGCGGGTTAGGGCGCGGCGTATATATAGCCGTCGGAACGCTGACGAATAACCAGAAATTTGTATTTAAGTTTGAAAAATAAAAAATTATTTAAAGAAACGACGCCGATTATTGTACTCCGTCCTCCCTGTGACTTTCCTCTCCCCTCTGCGGGAGAGGACACGGTTGATGGGTATGAACACGACATGTACACAGATATGCGCCGTATCCAGTTGGAAAAACTCGGCGTAACTTTGGAAGCTTCTTCCCCAAACCTAAAGCTTACCCCTTACCCCAACCCCTCTCCCGCAAGGGGCGAGGGGAAAATATTTAAGAATAGTTTCGTTTTTTATTCGTCAGAATAATCTTTGAGCATTTTGGTCCTGCTCGGATGGCGTAATTTGCGTATGGCTTTGGCTTCAATCTGCCTGACGCGTTCGCGCGTGACGTTAAACATTTTGCCCACTTCTTCCAGCGTGCGCGGATAGCCGGAATCTATACCGAAACGCAGGCGTATGATTTTAGCCTCGCGCTCGGACAGCGTATTCAAAACTTCCGCAACTTCCTGTTTTCTTAAAAAATCCGAGGCGGTTATGGTCGGGTTTGCGCCGTTTTTATCTTCAATAAAATCTTCAAGGTTGGAGTCTTCGTCCTCGCCCACGGGAGTGGACAGCGAAATAGGGTCCTGCATAATTTTGAGGACGCCTTTCACTTTTTCCATAGACAGGCGCAGTGAACGCGAATAATCTTCAAGCGTAGGCTCCCGCCCGTGCTCCTGGCGGAATTTGTTTGTAACTTTGGTCAGCTTTGAAACCAGTTCTTTCATGTGCACGGGTATACGGATTGTGTTGGCCTGGTCCGCTATAGCGCGGTTGATGGACTGGCGTATCCACCAAGTGGCGTACGTTGAAAATTTGAAGCCGCGTTTGTACTCAAATTTTTCCACGGCTTTCATCAAACCCAGGCCGCCTTCCTGTATTAAATCAGAAAGTTCAAGGTTTGAGTTGACGTGTTTTTTTGCAATGGACACGACGAGGCGCAGGTTTGCTTTAATCAGTTTAAGCTTGTCCTGCAAAATCATATCTTCAAAAAATACAATGCGGTCGTTAAAAGCGATAAATTCTTTTTCGCTCATGGGCAGAGTATTAATTGTTTTGTCATGTCTTGAGCGCACGCCGTCAATGTTTATTACCGCTTTTTCCAGCTCTTCGTATGTAAAGCCAGTTTTCTTTTTAAGGTCAGCGCGCGTAATTTTCCCTTTTTGCGCGGCAATAAATTCTTTTTTAATTTTTTCGTAAGGGCCGAAATATTCGTCAAACCTGTCCATGTCTGAGCGGGACTCCGTTATCCTCTGCGCCAGACTTTTTATTCTGTTCGTCAGACGCTTGATTTTATTTTGGTTTAAATTAAGTTTTATAATAGCGTCCACGACTTCTTTTTGTTTTTTCTCAAGAGCCTCGGTATTTTTGTTAAGCGTTTTGTCGTTAATGTCGGGCGCGCGGAGGCTTTTCATAAGCGCGGTAATTTCCTGTTCCCGCTTGCCTATAAAACGCGCCGCGTCTTTAAGTTTTTTGCGCATGTTATTAAGTTCGCGCGTGGTCCTTTTGCCGCGGGGCATGAGTTCCTTCGTCGTCATTTCTTCCTGGTCAACAAGCTCTTCCCAGTTGCATATTTCGCGCATGGTAATGGGGGATTCAAGGACAAGTTTGCGCAGTTCCCGTTCGCGTTCGCGCACGTTGCGGGCAAGCGTAATTTCCTCGTCGCGCGAAAGCAGCGGCACTTTGCCCATTTCGGACAAATACATGCGTATTGAGTTTGAAATATCCGGGTTTGCTATAAATTCTTCGGTATAAGCTTCTTTGTCCGCCATGGCCACGGCTTTATATTTTTTGCGGTCAACAACCTGTATGCCCAAATCTTCCAGCGTGCCCATGAGCCCGTCAATGTCTTCCGCGCTCATGGAACTTGACGTCAGAGAACGGTTAATTTCGTCCAATGTCAGAAACCCGTTTTCTTTGCCGACTTCAACCAAATCTTTAAATGCCTTGTTTGCGACGTTTGCCATAATGACCTCTGTAGTTGATAAACATAGTAATATTAAGTTAATCAACTATTTTTAAGTTGTTTTTGTAATTCGTTCTGCGCTTTTAAAAGCGCGGCAGGCACTGTGCCCACCGGCATTTTTTTTATTTCCGCTTTTAAAGCGGACAGACTTTTTGCCAAATATGATTTTTCTATTTTCTTAACGCATTCTTTAATGTCGCGCGTGGGATTAAATTCTTTCGGAGCCGGCAGCACGGAAAGCTTTATAATAATATTTTCCTGCCGCGGCAGTTTTGAAATTAATTCCCGCGTAATGTCCGCCGTGCTCGGCGTATTTTTCATAATTTCGGACAAAGCGTTTATAATTTCAAATATAACCGCGCTCGCAAATTTATTTTCGGCCAGGTGTTCGGCTTCGGTAATATACGCCGGCGCTTTGAGCAGCCAGGCGGCCAGGTCGCGTTCTTCCACGGGAATATTTGTTTCCGCCGGAAGCGCGGTTTGCGCCGTCTTCGCCGGCGCGGCCGCGTTCTTAGGCGTTTTTAAAAGCTGCGGCTCAATATCAAGTTTCTCGGCTACTATTTTAACCCACTCGGCTTTTACTATAGCGTCCGGCTGCAGCGCGACTATTTCCATAA
>JAIRUU010000036.1 GCA_031254225.1 Candidatus Elusimicrobium euhamitermitis | reverse complement strand
TTTTTCTGAGCGCGCTTTCAATCTGGTCAATAGTCGTCTGGGAATTGTCCGTCTGTTCAAACAAAATTTCTTTGTCCAGGCTTTGCGTGGCCACGTCAATAGGGTCCCCGAAAGACGCGTCGTCCGGCATTTCCGTTTCTTTTTTGTCTTTGAGGCGGGCCATGGCGTCGTCCCGCAGTTCAATGAGATGTTTTCTTATTTCCTTAATCTCTTCTTTTGTAAGTTCTTCCGCCGCTATGGCTACGGGTTTTGTTTTGGAAATCGGGTTTTCCGCGGGCGCAATAATTTTTTTAACTGTTTTTTTTGACGGCGCGGGCTTTTTAGCAGCTGTTTTTTTAATAATCTTTTTCGCGGCTTTCTTTACCGGTTTTTTGACGGCAATTTTTTTGACCGTATTTTTTTTGGCGGTCTTCACATTTTTTTTAATAATTTTTTTAGCCATAAATTTTTCCCCCAACAAATCAGCATTTGTTAATATAGCATAAATGATAAATGAAAAACAAGCGATTGTAGAAATATTATATTCCAAAATTTGGCCGCAGAGCCAAACTGGCACCGAAGAGGCAAACCAACATCGTTACGCCCGTTTTCAGATTTGAGCGAAGTTTTGATTTTCTTCGGCCCGACCAAGTATAAGAGAGCGAAGCATACGGGGAGGGCCGAAAAAATAAAAGCGAGGCAAACCTGCCGAGCGTATCAACTAGTGAGTCTTTTATTTTTTGCGCAGCAAAAAATTCGCCAAATGTGGAAGCCGCAAGTTTACGATTAATGCCCGTTGCGCGGCGAAGACGCGCAACTAAAACAAGTGTGCGCTGAAAGCGCACTCCATATATAGTATAATACCTATGTTATGTTACCTACATACAGACCAAACAAAAGAAGAAGAGCAAAAAGCATAGGCTTCAGAGCCAGAATGGAGACGGCCGGTGGCAGAAAAGTGCTCAGCACCAGAAGAGCCAAAGGCAGAAAACACCTTATTGCAAAATAAGGCGTTGTCTTACGGCATGGCCGGGGATTACCGTTTGCGCCTCAAAAAAGATTTTGAGGATATTTTTAAAAACGGCAAAAAAGTTACGCACGGCGGACTTGTCCTCAGGTACAGGCTTGACGCGGGTGAAACAAAACCGCGTATGGGAATAGCAGTATCAGCGAAATTGGGCATTGCGCCCAAACGCAACCGCATAAAAAGACTTCTGAGAGAGGTTTTCAGGCTTAACAGGCACAAACTAATTCACGGCGCGGCGTTTGTCATAAGCCCGCGTGAAAGCGGTCAGTTAAAAGATTTTAATTCAACAGAAAATGTTGTTTTGGAACTATGGCGTAAAGCCGGTATTTTAAATCAATAGATGAAAAATATTTCACCCGCGGCAAAAACCGCAGTATTTTTTTTAAGCGCGTTCAAGATTTTTATACGCCCGCTTTTAGGGGCGGCGGCGTGCCGGTTTTATCCGTCATGCACGCAGTACGCGCGCGAAGCTTTGCTGAAATACGGTTTTTTAAAAGGGTCTAGGCTGGCAGCGGTAAGGGTATGCAAATGCCACCCTTTCCACCCCGGCGGGTATGACCCTGTGCCTTAGGGCGTTTACGCCTAAACCTGAAAACCTCTTAGTATAAGAGGATATAATGGAAAATAAGAATTTCTTAATTGCATTCCTGGTTTTTTTTATAGCATTATTAATGTATAACCAGTTTTATGCAATGCCGAAAGCGAAGAAAGCCGCGGCCGCCCAGACCGTTGCAGCGCAGACGGCGCCGCAGCAAAATACGCAGCAGGAAACGGCCGTAAGCCGTCCTTCCGAAACATCCGCGCAAAACCCTAAAACGCAGGAGCAGGAAACTTTAATCCCGTTCAAAACCAAAACGGCGGATATTGTTTTTACGTCTAAAGGCGCGGGTATAAAAACTTATGTTTTTAAAGACATAGTAAAGGACGTTGACCTTACGCCTTACGCGGGGGAGAGTTTCTACGGCACTTTTACCGGCGTTAATTTTAAGGAAACCGGTCGTACGGACAACAGCATATCTTTCTTTGCAAAGTCAGGCAATCTGGAAATTACCAAGAATTATGTTTTTAATGACAGCGGTATCAACAATCTCACATTGTCTCTGAAAAACACCGGCAAAGAAGCTGTGACGGCCGAGCAGTTTTACTTTAACTTCGGCCCGGGTTTAGGGACCGTGGAAAGCGAAAAGGGCGACAACGGGCGCGAGATGAAAGCCGTTTACACCAAACAGGAAGAAGGTTATAAATTCCTCACTCTTGTAAACCGCGGCAAAGAAAAACCAGAGGATACGGTTAAAGACGGCGGCTGGGTCTGGGCAGGTCTTACCAACAGGTATTTTCTGACGGTAATAATACCCAAGAACTGGAAATCAGGCATTTTGGAATATGGCAAAACGGTCGTGGATAAAGTGCCAAGTTTCTTCGGCCTTTTCGGCTCAACAAAAGTTGAGGGGCCGGTTCTGAAAATAGACGTGCCCGCCGTTTCGCTGGACGCCGGCGCGAAGATTACTTATGAATCCGACTTTTATTTCGGCCCTAAAGATTATAAGACGTTTGAGAAAATGCCTTATCAGCTGGACAGGTCAATAGATTTCGGTTTCTTCGGCGCGCTGGGCAAGTTAATACGCTGGGTGCTTGAACGTTTGTATAAAGTTACTGGCAATTACGGGTTTGCAATTATATTGTTTGCGTTTCTGTTTCAGGCCGTGATGATTAAGCTTACCATAATGCAGCAGAAATCTTCACTGGTTATGAAAAAACTGCAGCCGCAGATGAAAGAAATCCAGGAACGTTATAAAGACGACAAGACGGCGCAGCAACAGGCTATGATGGAGTTGTATAAGAAGCATAATTTTAATCCTTTCACAGGCTGTCTGCCGCTGCTTATACAACTGCCCATTATGATAGCTTTGTTTAACGCGTTCAGAACTTCGTGGGATTTGCACGGCGCAAAGTTCATTCTCTGGATAACCGATCTTTCCGCCAAAGACCCTTATTACGTGCTGCCCATAATAATGGGTGCGGTAATGTTGTACCAGCAGCGTCTTACAATGCCAGTCGGAGGGGACCCTGCGCAGACGGCCATGCTTAAGTGGATGCCGGTAATCTTTACTTTTGTTTTCATAAATTTTCCGGCGGGTCTGGTATTATATTGGTTAACGAACAGCATTTTAAGTTTAATCATACAAATTGTGATTACTAAGAGAATGGCAACAGCCTCTTAAGGAGAAATTTATATGGCAAAAAAAGTAAAAATAGAAGCAAAAGACGTGGAAACCGCTATAGCGCAGGGCCTCAAAGAACTGGGCCTCAGGCGCGACCAGGCGGAAGTTTTGATTTTAACAAGACCGACAAAAGGTTTTTTGGGCATAGGAGCAAAGCAGGCGGTCGTTGAAGTGCGCCAAAAACGCTGGCAGGGCGGCAATCTTGACGCGCAGATTTATATGGACGTTCCCAAACGCAAAGATTTTCCCCGCAACGGAAAACATGAAAAAAAAGACAGGGCCGAACGCGGCGAAAGGGACGCGCGCGGCGGCGGCAAATTTAAAAAAGGCAGACCTGGCAAATTTGACAAAAGAGGCGGCGGCAAAAAAGAACGCTTTTCCGAAGAGCCAAAAACGCCCAAAGCCAATGAGCCGCAGCAGCTGCCCTCTTCTGAAATCCAGAACGCGGTGATACCCGAAAATCTTAAAGCGCCCATGCAGGAAGCCAAAGAAATGCTTAACAAAATGCTTGAGCATATGGGCGTTAAATGCGAAAATTTAAACGCCTGGTGGGACCAGAAGCAGCAGAGAATACTTTTAACTTTTGACTGCGACCATCCGGCTATAGTAATAGGCAAAGAAGGCAAAACGCTGGAAGCCGCGCAATATCTTCTGACGCTGGCTTTAAGCCGCCATTTTTCAACGCCCATTTCCGTCATGGCGGACACGCAGAATTACTGGAAAAAGGCCGAAGATAAAATTTACGCCGAAATTGACCGCGGCATAAACACGATTAAGCGCGGCCTTAAAGTTTACCGCCTGCGCCCCATGCCGGCGCAAATGCGCCGCTTTGTGCACCGCGCGCTTGAGAATAACGAATTTGTTGAAACAGCGTCAGAAGGCGAGGGTAAGTGGCGCAAGGTTGTAATTAAAGAGCGCACGTCGCCCGCAGGCAAGGCCGAAAACGCCGAAGATAAGGCTATGGACGCCGCGGCCAAAAGCCCTGCCAAATGCGTGACGGTAAATATTGAAAAAGAAACCGCGCGCGCAGAGATTAAGCTTGACGCGGCCGTCGCCGAAGAAAAAGCCCGCAAAAAAGCCGAAGCCGGCGTGGGCTGCGATAATTCCTCCCGGGTTTCCGCAGACAACGAAGGTAATCCCGCCTGCGCAGTTACTACTAAACAGGAAGAGGGAGTTCTTAAAGAAGCGCCGGAAAGTTTATGCAGACCGGAAGAGCAGATGGCCGAGAAAATACAGAATAAATAATATATAAAAAAGCCTCATCATGGAGATTGTTATGAAGAAAACTATTTTTGTGATATTCTTAGCTGTGTTTTATTTTTATGGCTGTAATGAAAATAAAGAAGCTAAAAATGCAAAACTGCTGACAGCAGCAAAAGAATGTAATACCGCCGTGGTTGAGGCGGCTCTAAAAGCCGGTGCTGATCCGAATACAAAAGTATACGATGTTTCGGGAAAAGAAAATCTCGGGCCGGTTATTATGATTGCCGTCTGGCCTTGTAAAAATGAAAAGATGGTAGATCTGCTTCTTACCGCCGGCGCGGACATTAACGGAAAAAGTGATATAGGCGGAGCGGCTCTTAATATGGCATCCGGTGAAAATATGCCTGACAGCATAATAAAAAAACTTATCGCCAAAGGAGCAAACGTAAATTCAACATATAATGAAGGCATGAACGCTCTTTTAGACGCGCTGATAACAGACAATATTACCGCGCTTAAAATTTTATTGGACGCCGGTGCCAATCCTAATGTCCAGAACATTAGGACGGGGGAAACTCCTTTAACCGTTGCTGCCGGGTTGCTCAAAATTAAACCGCATAGCAGGGAGGCGATTAATTTATTTTTAGCCGCCGGAGCGGACGCAAGAGTTAAAAATAAAAAAGGAAAGACAGCTTCCATGCTGGCGCAGGAGCGCGGATATAGCGATATAGCGGCAATACTCAAAAAAGCGGAACAAAGCAAAAAATAAATTACTCAAATAATCATATCCCCGTCCGTGCGAATTGCGCGCATGGCCGGGGATATTTTTTTACACGTTTTTAATAGTAAAATTATTTTATGGATTTATTTATAATCAACACTCCGCCGTTGGACGTTTTTGAGCATATGGCTTTTGACGAAACGCTTGCTGCCGACGCCGCGCTGAGTGGCGGCGGCAGTTGTTTTTTACGTTTTTACAACTGGGGCGGTTTACCGCCCGCGGCGACGTTTGGTTACGCGCAATTTTTTTCCGACGTTAAAAAAGAATTTGGCTCAAAAAATTTTAAAGGCCCTTTTACGCGCCGCCCGACGGGCGGCGGCGTTGTTTACCATGAGGACGACCTGACTTTCAGCCTTATTTTCCGTTCAAGTTCGCCGCGCGCGGCGCAGATTTATGAAATGCTGCACGGCGCTATAAACGCGCAAATACGCGGCGGCCTTGTGGGCGCAACGGCTAAAGAAGCTTACGCTCCGCGCGTGGGCGGAGTGGCCGGAATATGTTTTTCCAACCCCGTGGAAAACGATATTTTAGACGCGGCGGGCAAAAAAATTTTAGGCGGCGCAATAAGAAAATTCGGGAACACCGTGCTTTACCAGGGCTCTCTCCAGCGCTCCGGCGCGAGAAACGACGAGCGTCTTAAAGCGCAGGTACGCGCCGCGCTTGAAAATTTGTGGAATTCAAAATTTGAGTGTTATGAATTTGACGGGAATTTCATCTCCGCCGCGCTGGCGTCGGCCGACTCGGTTTACAAAACGCAACAGTGGATTCAAAAATTCTGATGAAAAAATTATTAAAAATATTAATCTCTGTTTTGCTGCTGCCCGCCGTGTTTTACGGGTTTAAAGAGCTTGCGTTTTTGGGCTGGAATATAATTTTAAATTTTAAAACCGCGCTGTTTTTTTTGGGCGGCGGCGCGCTTTATCTGCTTATGCATTTTTATGTTTATAATTTTTCAAGGCCCTATGTCGCCGCTCATGAAATCACGCACGCGCTGGCCGCGTTATTTTTCGGCTACAAAGTAAAGTGTGTGAAAATTAACAAAGACAGCGGGTCAGTCAAACTTGATGAATATAACGCGGCCGTGGTGCTTGCGCCTTATGTGCTGCCTCTTTATTTTTTGATTTTCGCCGCCGCAGTAGCGATACTTTTATATAACGGTTATAATACGGAGCTTTACAAAAATATTTACGCGGCGGTTTTCGGTTTCCTTTTTGTTTTCCATGTTTTTCATACGATAAAAACTCTGACGGAAACAAAACAGCCCGACCTAAAAATGGCCGGCGGGACAATATTTTCTTTATTTTGCATATTGTTTTTTAACCTGCTGTTTGCCGTAATTTTCCTCGCCGTCATTTTTCCGGAAAGGGTGTCTCTGCTCAAAATGTTCTGGGACGTTTTTTACTCCGTGGTTGCGTTCTGGCAAAAAGTGATAAACTATAGTGTAGCGCACGTTATAGAATTTTTTAAATTATGACAGAAAAACAGAAACATAAAAAAAAGCCGCGCATTTTGCGCCGCATATGGATTGTAATTAAAAAAATAATAAAGTTTTTCCTGGCCCTGACCATAAAAACTTTAACTTTTTTCTGTCTGTTTATGGTCGTGATAGCCGCGGTTTCCTGGGTTATGTTTATTAAATATTTTAACTCGCAGGAAATAGCGCAGACTTTGGTCAACAGTCTGTCGGAAAGTCTGGGTCGGCCGGTGGCGGTTGACTCCATTGAACTTAAATTTTTTAACTACGCGAAAATTAATAATTTAATTGTTTTTGACGCGCCGGAAAGCGGGGATAAACTGCTGGAAGCCTCTTCCGTCATTCTGCGTTATAACCCGCTGCCTATTCTTGACAGGCATTTATATATTGAGCAGGTTTCCCTGCAGGATCCGCGCATTATCATAACCCGCGCTTCGGACGGCACTTTAAATATACCTGAAATAAAACGCGCCCCCGCGGCCCCAAAACCGACGGACGCGGCCGGCAAAAAACCGTTTACCGTGCAGGTGGACGACTGGGAAATTAAAAATGGCACTTTTATTTTTAAGGATTTGGGGAAAAACGTTTCTTATTCCGCCCGCGGGCTGGACGCGGTTTTTACGCAGCTTGATTTTAACAACCCGTCGTCTTTCAGCATTAATTTTATCTTCAGAAATACCTGGAAAGATAAAATAGCCGAAACCGCGGTCCGCGCCGACGGACGCATTAATTTTGCAGGTTTTAACTGGCAGAAGTTTAACCTGCGCGGCGTAAACGCGACGCTTAATTTTTTCAAAAAACCGGTAAGCATGAATTTTGACATGGATAACCTGCTCACGCCGTTTTTCACTTTTACGGCGGCCGTGCCCGCTCTTAACGACGATGATTTGTCTCTGTTCCTGAACAAGCCGCTCGGCGTAAATTTTCCGCAGGCAAAAGTGGCGGCAAGCACGGTTTTAAAAAATTCTTACAGGCAGCTTTCAGTCAGCAAACTGACCGTCACGGCGGGAGACATAAAAATCAGCGGCGGCGGAAATTTATATTTTGATAAAACTCCCGCGCAGGGTGATTTTAATTTTAAGACGGAAATGTTTGCTCTGGACGGCAAAGAAAAAATTTATCCGCCCGTGAAAAAATTCGGTTTCGGCGGGAGCGCCGCTTTTAATATTAAAGGCACGCTTGCCGGCAGCCAGATCAAACTGCAGAATGTTGAGGCGCAGCTTAAAGGCGCAAAAGCCAAATTCGGAACGCTTAACGGCGGGTTTAATATATCCGGCGTTGACGGAACCGTTTACGCTAAAGACGATTTTGCAGTCTTGGGCGCAAAACTTACAAACGGCGCGCTCGCGCTGGGCAAACAAAATTTTACGGAAGTCGCGGGTACTTGCGAATATAAGAAAAATACTTTTAACGGTTTTGTGTCAAGCGCGAAAGTGAACGGCGTGCCGATGAAAATGTCCACCGACATTATTAATTTTAACAATGATAAAACGCGCGAAATTACCACAAATCTTTATATGCAGAATTTTGACGTCATGCCTTTTTATTACACTATTTATGATTTTGTGCTGGGCATAGCAAAACCGTCAAACACGTCAGCGCAGCAGGACGACGGCACGCTGGGCTGGCTGCATTTTTTCAAAAACAATATACCCCAGTTTATGCCTAATTTTAAAGGGCACGTGGCCGCGGATATTTTCAGTTCGCCGGTGCTTTCGGGCAAAAATTTTTACGTTGATTTTGATTTAACCGGCCTGCTGCCGGGCCTTGAAAAACTTAACGGGACAATAGACGCGCAGATGGAAAACGGCATTGTTTACCAGCTTGAAAAAAAAGCCGATACAGAGAAAGTGCTGGGCATAGCTTTTCAGCCTTTTATCGTCATGCACCGCATGGAAAAGGCGGGCAGTTTTAAAGTGGGGCAGGTTTTAAAAGACGTGGCTTACAGCAAAATAGCGCTGTCCGCAAATTTTAAAAGCGGCAATATGGATATCATGAATGTTTACAGCGACGGGAAAACGCTGGGCGTGACCGCAACGGGTTTTGTTGACTGGAATTATGAGACGCTTGACACGACGGTTTGGACGATATTTAAAAATATTTCCGGCTCCGGCGCGCTGGCGGAAAACCTCACGGACGCTTCCGGCGCGCCCGCTCTTGCGTTCCGCGTAAGCGACAGAATGAATAATCCGAGAGTTGAAATGTTAAAACCGCGTACCAGCGGAGAGGAAATTAATAAAGCTATTAAAAGGCCGCTGCGCACGGATTTTTCCGACGCAAAAAATTTCAGGCCGGAGGCGGTGGATAATGCGGCAAAATAATTTAAATATTCTTTCAATTTTAGAGGAGCACGGCGCGTTTTTGGACGGGCACTTCTGCCTGCCCTCGGGCCAGCACAGCCAGCTTTATATTTACGCGCGCGGAATTATGACGCACCCGCACATAGCGCAGAAAGTGGCGCGCGCAATGTCTTCAAAATTTTCAAAATCCGCGGATATTATTCTGGCGCCCGCGCCGGAAACTTCCGTCATAGCGCAGGAAGTCGCCCGCGTGCGGGGGGCGCGCGCGGTGTTTGCGGAGCAGAACGATAAAGACGTTATGGTGCTTAAAAGAAATTTTATAATTAAGTCCGGCGAGTCCGTTCTTATAGTAGACGACGTCGCGGTTACAGGTAAAAAAATTGAGAGCGCGATAAGCCTTGTCAAAAAATACGGCGGCAGGATTGTAGGAGTTTCTGTCATTGTGGACAGGTCCAGCGGATATTTGGATATCACGGTGCCGCTGCGCGCGCTTGTTTCTTTCCCGCTGAAATGTTACCCTTCGGATAATTGTCCGCTTTGCAAAAGTAAAATTCCTCTGACGGAGCACGTATGATAGATATTAAACTTAAACCAAAAGAAGACCGCCGCGTCCGCGCCGGCCACCTTTGGATTTTTTCCAACGAAATAGAAAATCTGGATAAAACCGCAGCTCCGGGCGCGCTGTGCCGCATAATTAACGCGGAAGGCGTTACCGTCGGGCATGGTTATTTTAACCCCAACAGTTTAATAGCCGCGCGTATTTTAAAACGCGGGCCGGAGCCGCTGGAAGAGGATTTTATTTTTAACGCCATAGACAACGCGTACGCTTACCGCAAAGAAGGCGGCGTGCGCAAATACGGCCGTATGGTTTACGGCGAGGCCGATATGCTGCCGGGCCTTGTTATTGACAGGTACGGGGACGTTTTGTCCGTGGATATTCTTACGGCCGGCATGGAGAATCTGAAAAAAGAAATTACCGCCGCGCTTAAAAAAATTTTTAAACCGACGGGCATTTTTTACCGTAATGACAACAATTTCCGCGTAATGGAAAATTTGCCGACGGAGCCGGAAATTATCGGCGCGGTGCCGGAGTCCGTCATCATTGAAGAAAATAAAGCCAAATATGAAGTCCCTCTGCGCGGCGGACAAAAAACCGGTTTTTATTTTGACCAGCGGGAAAACAGGGAGTTTTTAAAACCTTATTTTAAGGACAGACTGGTTTTGGATTTATATTCTTATGTCGGCGCGTTCGGGATTTTGGCGGCGCTGCACGGCGCGGCGCAGGTGTGGGGCGCGGATTCTTCGGCGCTGGCCGTTGAATACGCGAACAAAAACGCGGAACTAAACGGCGTTGAAAAACTGGCCGTTTACCGTCGGGACGATGCGGAAAGAATTTTGTCCGCAATGGGCCGCGGGGAACTGCCGCAGAAGCCGGATTTTGTTTTGCTTGACCCGCCGCCGTTTGTCAAAAATAAAAAAAGCCTGCCGCAGGCCGTCAGCTTATACGTTAAATTAAACAAGATGGCTCTGGACGGACTTGAAAAAGGCGGGCTGCTGGCAACGTCGTCGTGCTCTCACCATATCACGCGTGAAATTTTTGTTGATATTATCCGGTCTGCCGCGTATAAAGCGGGCAAGCGCGTGGTAATGCTTGAGCTGCGCGGCGCGTCCAAAGACCACCCTGTCTTAGTCGGAATGCCAGAGACGGAATATTTACACTTTGCTCTTTTGCAGGTAAGGTAAGATATTAGAAAAATAATTCTTGGGTAATAGTGGAGATTTTATGATAAACTTTTCACTCTTTAGGAATTGCATAAATGCCACAAATAATATTTTTTTAAAAGTATTCCTAAAAGTTTTTATGCTTTACTTTATAATAATTATACTTTCTGTCATATTTTATATTAATCTTAACGATAGAGGATTTGGTTTCGTACTCCCTTTAATTCTATTGTGGTGTATCGGAATTATGGTAAACGGCATAATGTTTTATTATACGAAAGCAACTATTGATAATAAAAAAATATCTATTTATAGCAGTATGGAAGAATCTCTTTTTGCATTATTTTCATATATTTTTTCTTTTCTCCTGATTATCATACTATTCATACCCGTTTTTGCTTTCTCTGGCGTATTATCTGCGTTTGTAGCAATTATTTTTAGCAAGCTTTTTCTTATTCAACCATCAGCGATGAATTTTCAAAATTTGGGATTTGTCTGTATATATATAACAGTAACTTCATCTATTGCTTTAATATGGTTATATTTTGTTATGCGTTTGTATTTTTTTTCAATGTTCGTATTTTTAGAAAAAAGTACATTGATAACTCCTTTTAAACAAAGCTGGAAACTAACTTCTCAAAAATTAAATACTCTTTTACCTTTTTTGCCTTTTATTTTACTTTCACTGTTTTTGTCTGTTCCGGCAATACCTACTTTTAAATTCTTTTTTACCAAAGAATACCAGATTATTTTATTATTAATGTCCCCTATAACATTTTATATTTGTTTGCTTTTTAATGTTTTGTTTTTTAAATTAAAAGAAAATAGTTAACTATTTCTTTATCATATCCAAAAGTGGGTTGGAGCTTAATAAGCCTTCTTCTATCTTGTATTATTTTATTTCAAAGATTTTTGACGGGCCGGTTGCGCCTTTTATCAGGATTAGTTGTTTGGAAGAGACGTTAAGTCCGCGCGCTAAAATTTCGCGTACCGCGGCGTTTGCCAAACCGCGCTCCGAGGGCGCTTTTGTCCAGACTTCAAAGGCGTCAGGCGTTTTCCTTTCAAATCGGTTTTTCTTTTCTCCGGCGCGGACTTTCACTTTTATATACATAGCTGTAAAAAAATGCCTGCCGTAAGGCAGGCATTTTTATTTGTAGTTTTATTTGTTGCGTAAGGCGTCAAACCAGCCGCGTTCGTTTGCTTTTGATATTATTTCTTTCCATTCCTGGTCATTAAGCTGATACTCGTTCATAACCTGCTGGGTTACAGCCGTTGCGGACGCGTTGTCGTTAGCATGCGTTTGCAGATAATCTTTTTCCACCGCGACGTAGCGTTTTATAACGTTGTAATCATAAACATCCTGCTCGGCCTGCAGTTGCTGCTGCTGTTGTATGGCGGAGTTAAGAGCCGAGTTTGTAGTGTTTTGCGCGTCCCGCGCGGTTTGCGTTACCTGCGTTTGCACCGTCTGAACGGCTGTTGCCGGCGTTATAACGGTCTGCTGCGTTGTTACAGGCTGCGGAGCGGGTATCGTTACAGTCTGAGACGGCGGCGTTACCGTTACCGGCGCGGTTACTACGGGCTGGGGCGCGGGAACGGTGTCTCTATTTGCCTGAATAAGCGGTTTATTTATGTCCTGTATTGATTGGTCTTCAGTCTGGCGGCCTTCAATTATATTTATGCAGGCGTGCGGGTAGGCTATAAAGAAAATGCACAGCACTATCAGCACCAAAACTGCGGCTTTAAGCAAAATTACCATCATAGCGGGCACTTTTCTTTCATCGGTTTCGTTCATAATTCTCCTTGCTTTATCTTTCCTCTTGAAGTTCTTGGGTTACCGCTTTAATTTCAGGGTCAGTGCCCATTTGGCGTATTAAAGCGATAAACTCAGGGTTCTGGGAATATTTTATAAAAATATCGCGCAGTTTGGGGTTTTGCTGCAACGCGTCCGCCGCGTCCGCAGTGGCCAAACGGCTGAAATCCATGTTTTGTATCCCCGCGTTTTGCATGTCCGCGTTAAACTGCTTTATTAAAGGGTTTGACAAATATTTGTCAAAAGCTTTCTGCGCGCGGGCCTGGCGGTCTTCGTCTGCAGTAATTTTAGGCAGCGCGCTAGGCGCATTGTCCGGCGTATAATCATAAGTCGCGGGCGCGTTCAATTCCGTTTCCGTGGGCACCGTTGAAACGCCGTAATCAATACTGCTCACGACGCCCGGCATACTTAAATGCGGCTGCACGGCCTGCGTAACCTCTTCCGGCGCGGACGGGATTGTGGCAAACAGCGTGTTGGTTTTATCTTTGCGCGCGTTGACTTCGTCAATATGCGTGCTGTAAAGGCCGTAACCGCGGTAAGCCGCCAAAATTGCAACGCACATTATAACGGTATAAATAAAAATCTTGCTGAGGGTGTGCATATTTTTATTCTAACAAAAAAAACCGCTGCTTTTGCAGCGGTTTTGGTTAAAATATTTATTTTGCGGCGTTTACTTTTTTGGCCAGACGGCTTTTCTTTCTTGCGGCCGTTTTCCAGTGTATTACGCCTTTTTTGGCTGCTTTGTCAATTGACGATGACGCTTTCTTGAAATTCTCGTCCGCTTTGCCGTCTTTATTTTTAACTGACGCCTGCGCTGTTTTTGTGCTCAGGCGCACGGCCTTGATTAAACCTTTGTTCCTGGACGTCCTTCTTTCGGCCTGGCGCTGGGCTTTGATAGCGCTTGTATGCCGGCCGGTTTTTAATTTTGCCATTTTTATCTTTCCTTTATATAAAACTTATACTACATTATATTTTTTTATAAAACGCAGGTCAACAATTTTATGACTTTAATACTATAATAATATCATGGGTATTAATATTTCCATTCTCCCCAAAAACCCGGGCGTTTATATAATGCGCTCTAAGTTTGGGGAAGTTCTTTACGTAGGCAAGGCAAAAAATATCGCGGCGCGCGTGGCGCAGTATTTTCATACCGGCAATCTTGAAAGCCGCGGGTGGAAACTGCCCAGCCTTTTGCCGCTTATAGCGCGCATTGACTATATCGTCGCCGCCAGCGAGCGGGACGCGCTTATCCTTGAAGACCGTCTTATAAAAAAATATCAGCCGTTTTTTAACACCATGGGCAAGGACGATAAATCTTACCCTTTTATTAAAGTTACCGATGAGGATTTCCCGCGCACGCTTGTTACCCGCAAGAAAACCAAAGACGGCATTTATTACGGTCCTTTCCCGCACGCCGGAGATATAAAAAACCTACTGCGTTTTTTGTGGAGAAGCGGTTACGCACAGCTGCGGCCGTGCAAGTGGAATTTTGACCGTTCTAAACCGCTGGAAGAAAAAAAAATAAAAAACTGCGTTTATTTCCACACGGGCCAGTGCCCAGCCCCGTGCGCCGGCAAAATTTCTTATAAAGATTACCGCGGCGTGGTGCGGCGGTTTGAAAATTTCGGCGAGGGGAAAATAGGCAAAATAAAAAGAGAAATAAAAACCGCCATGCGCTTTGCCAGCGCAAAAATGCAATATGAAAAAGCCGCGCAGCTGCGCGATTTTCTTGGCGGCCTTGAGTATATGGGCGAGCGGATTATAGTAAGCGAATACAGGGACGAGAAAATCGTCCGCGCTATTGAAGCCAGTGAAAAGGTTGAGCGGCTGGCCGTGGTTTTAGGCCTAAAAAAAGTACCGCGGCATATTGAGACTTTTGACACTTCCGGCCTCTACGGCCGCGCGGCCGTGGGCAGCATGGTGTGCTACATTGACGGCAAAAAAAATCACGCGCATTACAGAAAATTTAAAATTAAATCCGCTCTGCCAGGCACGGGCAACGACGACTTTTTGATGATAGAAGAAATTGTAGAACGCCGTTTAACCGCGCTCAAAAAAACCAGCGAGCCGAGACCCGACCTCATGGTTATAGACGGCGGCAAAGGCCAGTTAAGCATGGCGCAGAGGGCGGCGGAAAAGGCGGGGGTAAAAATGAATTTTATATCTCTTGCCAAACGGGAAGAAGAAATTTTTACGCCGGATAAATCGGAAAGCATACGCCTGCCGATAGGCGACCCCGCGCTGAGCCTCCTCATGGAAATGCGCGACGAAGTGCACAGATTTGGTATAACATATCACAGGCATTTGAGGGATAAACAAACTCTATCATGACCGATATTAAATTTTTAAAAGGCGTGGGACCGGTAAGGGAAGCGATGTTCGCGCGGCTGGAAATTTCCACGGTTTCGGATCTGCTGCACTATTACCCGCGGGATTACCAGGACCGCCGGCCGGGCGTTATGACCGAGTACGGCGACGGCGCGCAGGTTGTTTTTCTGGGCCGCGTTATGCGCACGGAATATATTCCGGCCAAATCTATTTTAATTTTTAAAGCTCATCTGGAAAATGAAAAAGGGGAAAAACTGGAATGCGCGTGGTTTAAAAAACGCCCGTTTTATAAAGCGCGTTTTGACCCCATGGCCGCGCTGAAAAAAGATTTTAAACTGGCGCAGTGGGTCTGGGTGGTCGGTAAAAAAGATAATCAGGAAAATTTTTTTGCAAACAAAATTTCCGTGGATGAATATTATCCGGCGGGCGTTGAAAGCAGTTTAATACACGTCAACCGTCTGACGCCGGTCTACGGCCTGACGCAGGGTCTGACGGGCAAGTTTTTCAGGACTTGCGTTTACACCGCGCTTGAAACAAAATTAAAAGAAGAAAAAGAAGTTTTGCCCGTTTCTATTTTAGATAAACGTCATCTGCTTAGCGCGCCGCAGGCGCTGCGCGCCGTGCACTTTCCGTCAAATACGCCGGAACTTGCCGCCGCGCGCAAGCGCATGGCTTATGAAGAGTTTTTACTGCTTACCGCCGCTTGGGGAATAAAAAAGAAGCAGCAGGTTAAGACGAAGAATTATCATTATGAAATAAAAACAAACCTGCTTACGCCGTTTCGCGAAAATCTGGGGTTTGAGTTCACGGCGTCCCAGAAAAAAGTTATAAATGAAATTTTTAACGATATGCGCTCAAACGTTCCCATGACGAGAATGCTGCAGGGGGACGTTGGCAGCGGAAAAACCATAGTCGCGCTCAGCGCAATGCTGCTGGCGTGCGAGAACGGCTTTCAGGCGGCCCTTATGGCGCCCACGGAAATTTTGGCGGAGCAGCATTTTTTTACCGTCACTAATTTTCTAAAAGGGCTGGACGTCAAGGCCGCGCTTTTAACGTCTTCCGTAAAAGGCAAAGCCAAAGAAAAAATTTTGGAAGATTTGGAAAACGGCGAAATAAATATTTTAGTCGGCACCCACGCGCTTATTGAAGAAAGCGTAAAATTTAAAAATTTAAAGCTCGCGGTTATTGACGAGCAGCACCGCTTCGGCGTGCGCCAGCGCGCGGCGTTGCAAAATAAATCGGAAAACATTGACGTGCTGACCATGACCGCCACGCCCATTCCGCGCACGCTTGCTCTTACTTTTTACGGGGATTTGGAAGTTTCTTCCATTACCGAACTGCCGCCCGGGCGCAAGCCGGTTACTACAATTATTACGACGGAGAGCGCGGCTTACTCCAAAGCTTTGGAGGAGCTGGGCAAAGGCAGGCAGGCGTATATTGTTTATCCGCTTATTGAAGAAAGCGAGAAACTTTCCGTAAAAGCCGTTAAAGAGGATTTTGAAAAAATAGCGGGCGTTTTTCCCGCGTTCAAAGCAGGCATGCTGCACGGCGCGATGAAGCGCGCGGAAAAAGAAAAGACGATGGCGCTTTTTAAAAATAAAAAACTGGATATTTTGGTTGCCACGCCCGTTATAGAAGTAGGCATAGACGTAAAAAACGCGACGGTGATGATAGTCCAAAACGCGGAGCGTTTCGGCCTTGCCAGCCTGCACCAGCTGCGCGGCCGCGTGGGGCGCGGCAGCGAGGAAAGTTTTTGCCTTCTTGTCCCGGGCAGCGTGAGCACCGTCAGCAAAGAGCGGCTGGATATTCTGTGTTCCACGTCCGACGGGTTTAAAATAGGCGAGCGGGACATGCAGCTGCGCGGCCCGGGCGAAATTCTGGGCACGCGCCAAAGCGGGGAGCTGGAATTTAAAGCCGGCGACATTTTTAAAGACGCGGATATTTTAAAGTGGGCGCTTGAAGACCGCGATGCGCTGCTGGCGCAGGACCCGCGTCTTACGTCGCCTGAACACGCGGCGTTTAAAGAACGGCTGATAGAGTTATACCAAAAACACTGGCATTTGATTTCATTGTCTTAGTTTTCCCCTCTCCCTTTGCGGGAGAGGGGCAGGGG
>JAIRUU010000034.1 GCA_031254225.1 Candidatus Elusimicrobium euhamitermitis | reverse complement strand
CCGGCGTGGCGTTTGGCAGGCGCGTAAATTCCGCAACTTCAAGATATTTTTTAAAACCCAGCAAATTATTATACGCATGATGACTGCGCATATATGAATAAGCTTCTTGTTCCAACCGGTAAGACAGAAAATCATTCATTCTGTTAAAATCCGGAGTTTCATTGTTTATAAATTTGAAAATTCTGCCCGGAAGAAACATTTCGCCAAGCAAAATAAAAAGAGCCGCTCTTTCAACTTGCGGCAGAATTTCAAAATCCTCCGACGGCGCCAGAGTTTCAAGTATCATAGCTCCGTTCAGAGGACTGTCTTTTATGCGCAGCAAATTTTTTACCGCGGCGTGCGTCACAAGGATGCTTAATATTTTTTTTGTATATCCGTTGTTCATTATATACGCGGCAAGACACGGCGTCATGCTTTCCGGCGGAGTATGAGAAACTATGGGCATTGTGTCAGAAGGGGAAATTATAACCGGCTCTTTTTCCTCATCCGTAAAATATTTTACTATAGGCTCCATCAGCGGATAAATTATAAATTTTATAAAAGGATAGAGAAAGACAAGCAAAATCCCCGGGATAAAAAATACGCCCCATATGGCAAACAATTCGGCGATGAGATTATGATGAACGGGAGTCATATAAAAAATTATAGTAAATATGAGCGGCGGCGGTTTTCGCGGCTAAACAGTTTTTCTCCGGCCCGCGCAATAAATTTTGTCGGCACGGCGTTATATTTTTGTCGCGGGACGTAAATTTTATGTAAAATATAAGCGACATAAAAACTTAGGAGGACGTATGAAAAAATTAGTTTTATCAGTTGCGGCGGGCGCTTTGATTTTAGCCGCCTGCACAACGCCGAGCACTAACACCTACATCGGCGCGGGCGCGGGCGCGGCCGTAGGCGCAATAAGCGGCGCGGTAATAGCCAATAACACCGGCGGCAAATCCGCCACGGGCGCTATTATCGGCGGCTTGGCCGGCGCGGCTTTGGGCGGGGGCATAGGCAACTATTATGATGCTCAGGCCAAAGAACTTGCCGCTATCGCGGACGTTACCAGAAACCCGGACGGCTCAATCAAAGTCATTTTGAAAGGCGATATTTTGTTCAACACAGGCAGCGCCACGCTTTCGCCTTCCGCTATTACTTCTATCAACAACCTCGGCAAAGTGCTTAAAAAATATCCTTATAATATAATAGTCGTTGAAGGTTATACGGATTCCACGGGCTCGGCCTCTTTTAACCAGACTTTGTCTGAGCAGAGAGCCAGAGCGGTTTACAATCAGCTTCTTGCCAACCAGGTTAAAACCTACAGCCTGACTTATGTGGGCTACGGGCAGAACAACCCCGTCGCCTCCAATGACACGGCCGACGGCCGCGCTGCCAACAGACGCGTTAACCTTAACATTACCGCGGACAAAAACTTAGTCGCCGCAAATTATAAATAAGATATACTGCATATAAAAAGCCCGTCCTTTCGGACGGGCTTTTTTTTGTAATAAATTTTATTTCTTTTCTTCTTTGGGGGCCGCTTTTTTTGCGTCTTTGGCGGCGTCTTTTTTAAGTTTTTTGGGAGGCGCTTTTCTTTCGTCTCCGGCCACGATAATCTTTTTAATCTTGACGGGCTTTTTGATTTTGGCTTTAGCCTTTACTTCGGTTTTGGCTTTTCTTAACACGGCTTTGCCTTCTGTGGCGGCGAATTTCTTGTTAAATTTATCAACTCTTCCCGCCGTGTCCAGCACTTTCTGTTTGCCGGTAAAGAACGGGTGGCATTCCGAGCAAATATCCAGCTTAATTGATTTCATGGTAGAACGCGTTAAAAATTTTGCGCCGCACGCGCAGCTAACTTCAACAGGTTCATATTTCGGGTGTATTTTTTCTTTCATTTTTTTATTGACCTCTTTACAAATTATAATATAATTATACAAAATAACATTGAAAAAAGAAAAGCGGAAAAGTCATTTTATTATATGCTACGCGCGCGTAACTTATTGTATAATAAAAATTATAAATATTTTTACAACTTTGCATATAACAAGGGTAAATAAATGCCAGAACAAAATATGAAAGATCCCTTAGTGGGAACAAGCATTGCCGGCTGCGAGATAATTGAAAAAATCGCCACCGGCGGCATGGGCGCCGTGTATAAAGCAAAACATAAAGCGCTGGACAGAATAGTCTGCGTTAAAATTTTAAGCCCCGCTCTCGCCGAAGACCAGAAAGCCGTTTCCCTTTTCCTTACCGAAGCCCGCGCTATCGCGGAGCTTGACCACCCGAACATCGTCAACGTCTACAACGTCGGGCGCGAGCGCGGATTATATTTTATCATCATGTCTTTTATATCCGGCGACAACGTTTCAAACATCATACGCCGCCGTCCGAATCTGCCGGTCGGTTTTATTTTAAATATTTTTCAGGACGTATTAAAAGGCCTTGCCGTCGCGCATGAAAAAGGCATTATCCACCGCGACATAAAACCCTCCAATATTTTAATCAACGAAAAACTTGAAGCGAAAATAGTGGACTTCGGCATAGCCAAAAAAATGGATAAGGACAAAAGCGTAACCAGGACGACCGAGATGGCCGGCACCGCTTATTTTATTTCGCCTGAGCAGGCTTTGGGCGGGGACGTTGACGTGCGCGCGGACCTTTATTCCGCCGGCGCCACGCTTTATTTTATGCTTACGGGCCAGTTCCCGTACAGGGGAAAATCTTCAATGGAGATTATCCAAAAGCATATCAACGAAGCTATTCCTAACCCGAGCGATATAAGGCGGGACATGCCGCCGTGGATTTCCATAGTCGTCCAGAAACTCATGGCCAAAAAGCCGGACGACCGTTTTCAGAGCGCGCAGGAAACGCTGGATTATATTTTAAAAATGCGGGCGGAAGACCAGCTGCGCGTCAAGCAGGGCGCGGGCACTTCGCTTGACATCGGAGGGGAAACGCCGCTGCGCGTCCGCTCCGAAAAAGTGCACACCGCCACGGAAACCATGCGCCTTAAACGCATTACCGAAAACGCGCAAATTCAGAAACTTCAAAAAGGGGAAAACGCCGGCGTCGCCATGCCCATTATAGGCACGCAGAATTTTAAGGAAGAAGTTTCCCGAAAACGCAAGGATACAAAAACCGAATCAAGCAAAGAAAAACTTGAAACCAAGTCATCGTCAATGAATATAAAAGCCGTCAGAAATAAAGACGTAAGTTTCAGGGAGTTCAGGGAAATTTTGACAAAACTTTTCTTTCATATTCCGATATTTTTTGTGATTACTCTGATTGCGATGATTTTCATCGTAAAATTCGGCGCCGCCGCGGCCGGCACGGTTGACCCGAATACGCATCCTGGCTTTTTTGACGCGTTTTTGTATTTGTTTGACGTCAAGTCTTATATGGCCGACGTTACGCTTACCATCGTCGCCTGCGCGCTGGTTTTTGCGCTGTTTATAATGTCCTGCATGAGCGCGTATTCCCGCGCCGCTCTGTCTTTGCTGGCGTTGTGCGCGTTTTCTTATCTGACGGGTTTCTTCGGCGTAAGCGCGGGCTGGGGAAGCGCGTTTTCCACAGGGCTCATGAATATGTTTGCGCAGGATTATGCCCTTATATATATGGTTATAGGATTAGTTCTGTCTTTAACTTTAATGTTCGGCAAGCCGGTGCTGCCGCTGAGGATTTTGTGTTCCGCCGCTATTTTGCTTACGCTGTTTTTCTGCAAACAGTTTGCCGCGCTGCCGCTAATGCCGGCGGAAACCACGCTTATCACGCTGCTCTATTATTCCGCCATACTGCTGGCCGTGGCCGCCGTGGCTGTTGTGCTGCCGCGTTCTTTTACGTTCAGCAGCCTGCTGCCGCTGCTGCTTTTCATACTGGCGCTGTGTTCAATTTACGGTTACATGATTTCGGGCAAAGTGTACGCCACCGCGGCCGAAGTTATGGAAGTGCCGGAGGTTAAAGAATATATAGCGAAATACGGGGAAAAGGTTATTCCTCCGTCTTCCGCTTCCGGCGGGAAGCTGGTGCAGCTTGATTTAAATTTCGGCTCAAGCCTGCTGACGGCCGCGTCCGACCTTAAAGATTTGACGGAAAAACCCGGCTTCGGCGAAAGGCCCGCGCCGGAAAAAGACCCTATCAGAATCCTTGCAAGCATTTATCTTTCAAGAGGGGAAAAAGGCATGATGCGCGCTATTTGGTACAAAACCGTTTTTGTGCCTTTTGACAGAACGGTGCAGTATAATCCTGACACTTTTGTATTTAAGTACGGCGCGCTGCTGATTTTTTTGTTCACGAACGTTTATTTTATAATACACATGACTTTAAGACGTGATTTATGACCCTTAGGCTCAGCTTTGCCGCTTACAGCGATATAGGAAAAATACGGGATAAAAACGAGGATATGGTTTACATATCTTCGGACCTGCGTTTTGCCGTGGTGGCTGACGGCATGGGCGGCCACAGCGCCGGGGAAGTGGCGAGCAATATTGCTATAAATTCTTTTGTGGAAACGCTTACCAAAATGAACTCCGGCAAAGTCGTTATTCCCAAAGATTTTCTGCCGGAAATGTCCAAGCCGGAAAGAAAACTTCTCATGGCCGCGGATTACGCAAACTATTCCATTTACAAACTCGCGCAGGAAAACGCAATGTACCGCAGCATGGGCACCACGCTCAGCGGCGTGCTTATTGAGGGGAACGAAGCGTACGTCGTGCACATAGGGGACACGCGGCTTTATCTGCTGCGCATGGACGTTATGACGCAGATTACGACGGACCATTCGCTTGCGGCCGAGCATATAAAACGCGGCCTGCTTACAAAAGCGCAGGCGGAAAAATCCGCCGTGCAAAACGTTTTGACGCGCGCTATGGGCATAAAAAAAGACGTGGAGTTTGATATTCTGCAGTTTACAATTATGCCGGGCGATATTTTATTTTTATGTTCGGACGGCGTAAACAAAGGACTTACCGACGACGATATAAAGCAGTATATCCAGAAAGCCTATAAAACTTCCCTTTCAAAAGTCTGCAAAGCGCTTGTGCGCAAAGCCAACGAAAACGACGGCAAAGATAATATTTCCGCCGTCATAATCAAAGTAATGCCCGAGCCCGGCTACTGGGCCTTAAAATGGGCGCGCTTTAAAAAAACGTTTTTCTCTTTCTGATTATTAGCAGTCTTGCCGCCAGTTTGACAATAATAAATTAATTTGATAAATTAATAATAAGCTTAGTTCCGCAGCGGAACGGCGGATTTGTATTATTAACGGAGGTTTACATGGCAGAAATAAATATTGTGCCTTTGGGGGACAGAGTTATAGTTAAACCCATTGAGCGTGAAGTTATGAAAAGCGGCATCATCATACCTGATACCGCAAAAGAAAAACCGGTGGAGGGGGAAATTGTCGCGGCCGGCCCGGGTAAGCTGGACGAAAGCGGCAAACGCCTGCCCATGGACGTTAAAAAAGGCGATAAAATAATGTACGGCAAATATTCCGGCACCGAAGTGAAAATCAACGACAAGAACTACCTGATTATGCATCAGGAAGATATAATGGGCATTATTAAATAGGAGATAATTTTTTTATGGCAAAGCAAATAGTATACGGAGACGAAGCCCGCGCAAAGTTGAAAGCGGGCGTTGAAAAAGTGGCAAAAGCCGTAAGCGTTACCCTGGGCCCCAAAGGGCGCAGCGTGGTGCTTGAAAAAAAATTCGGCAGCCCGCTGGTTATTGACGACGGCGTGACCATTGCGAAAGACATTGAGCTTGAAGATAAATTTGAAAACATGGGCGCGCAGTTAATACGCGAAGTAGCGTCCAAAACCAACGACATCGCCGGCGACGGCACTACGACGGCAACGGTGCTTACGCAGGCCATGCTCGCCGAAGGCATTAAAAATATTACCGCCGGCGCAAACCCGACGTTAATTAAAAAAGGCATTGAAATTGCCGTTGAAACCGTTAAGGCAGAGCTTGCCAAAATGCAGCGCCCCGTCAAAACCAAAGAAGAAAAGGCCCAGATAGCCACCATCTCCGCCAACGACAGGACCGTCGGGGAACTTATAGCCGAGGCCATGGAGCGCGTAGGGCACGAGGGCGTTATCACTGTTGAAGAGGGGAAAACCGCCACCACGGAACTTAATATAGTGGAAGGCATGCAGTTTGACCGCGGTTATATTTCGCCTTATTTTGTGACGGACGCGGAAAGAATGGAATGCGTTTTGGAAGACTGCCAGATTATTTTAACCGACAAAAAAGTTTCTTCCATGAACGAACTTCTGCCTCTTTTGGAAGGCATTGTAAAAAACGGCCGCAACTTCTTAATTATTGCCGAGGACGTGGACGGCGAGGCTCTGGCCACGCTGGTAGTCAACCGCCTGCGCGGCACTTTGAAAGGCTGCGCGGTTAAGGCGCCCGGGTTCGGCGACAGACGCAAAGAAATGCTGGAAGACATTGCCGTTCTTACCGGCGGCACGGTTATTACCGAAGAGAAAGGTTTAAAACTTGAAAACGCTACGCTTGACATGCTTGGCGCGGCCAAGCGCGTCGTCGTGGACAAAGAAAATGCGACGATAGTCAACGGCGAGGGGCAGAAAAAAAATATTTCCGCCCGCGCGGAGCAAATAAGAAAACAGATTGAAA
>JAIRUU010000017.1 GCA_031254225.1 Candidatus Elusimicrobium euhamitermitis | reverse complement strand
TTGATACGCTCGGCAAGCTTGCCTCGCTTTCTTTTTTCCGCCTTCGCCGTACTGCGCCGCCCTAAGTACTTGGTCTGGCGGAAGAAAATAAAAATTTCCCTCAAATCCCTGTGAAATTTGTTCTTGCGGACGACGGGTTACAGAAACGACACAACAATCGCGGCAGGAATTACTTTATGGAAACATCTTTGAGCGCAAGGTTTGTTTTGCATTTGCAGGGCAAAAATTTTTCGCCCCATACTCTGCGCGCTTACGGCGCGGATCTGGCCGAGATGGACGGGTACCTTGCCGCGCAAAAACTTACGCCGGAGCAGTTTTTTTTGCATAAAAACCTGCGCGCGTATCTGGCGCTGATTACTGAAAAAAATTCTAAGAAAAATACCGTGCTGCGCAAAATTTCCGTGCTCAGAAGTTTTGCAAAATATCTGCTTAAACAGGGCATCATTGAAATTAACCCTTTTAAACTTTTGCCGAGCCCAAAAAGAGAGCGCCTGTTGCCCAAATTTCTGACGGAAGCGGAGACGGAGCGGCTGCTTGACACTGCGGCAAACCAGGGCAAAATGCCCGCGCGGGACAGGGCTTTATTTGAACTTATTTATTCCAGCGGCCTGCGCAGGAGCGAGGTTACGGGCATGACGGTCGGCGACGTAAATTTTAATATGGGCGTAGCGCGCGTCATGGGCAAAGGCTCAAAAGAAAGGCTGGTGCCCATAACGGACGCGGCGATAGAGGCCGTTAAAGAATATCTGGCCGCGCGGCCGGTTTACGACGGCGGGTCGCCGTTGTTTTTGAACAGGCTGGGCAAGAGGCTGACCGGCGACGGGCTTGCCTACCTTATAAAAAATATTACAATAAAGGCAAACCTGGCCAGGAAAATTACGCCGCACAGCCTGCGCCACTCTTTTGCCACCCACATGCTTAACAACGGGTGCGATTTGAGAAGTCTGCAGGAAATGCTGGGCCACAAAAGTCTTGCGGCTACGCAGGTTTACACGCACGTGTCTTTGGAAAGGCTTAAAAAAATTTACGGGGAGTCGCACCCGCGCTCAAAGGATGTTTAGGCATCCCAGGAGAATAAATAATATGATTTCCATAGGAATAGACGTCGGCGGAACGTTTGTAAAATTTTTTGCGGTCAACAAAGGCGGTAAAGTGGTTACTACTTTCCGTCTGGACACGGATATGAGCAAAGGGCCCAATGATTTTATTAAGCAGATTGCGGATTTTGTAAACGAGTGGCAGGAATTTTTTAAAGGCGAGAAAATAGTGATAGGCATAGGTCTGCCGGGCGACGTGGATAATAAAAACGGCGTTTTGCGTTTCGGCACAAATTTAAAATTTAACGGCCGTCATATAAGAAATATTAAGGTGGGCGAGGGTATTGAAAAACTTACCGGCATAAAACCCGTAGTGGCCAACGACGCGACGATTGCCGCCTGGGGAATTTACGAACTGCAGCTTAAGAAAAAATATAAAAACGTGCTGGTTATCACTATGGGCACGGGAATAGGCGGCGGGCTTATTTTGGACGGAGAACTTTTCCAGGGCTCGCACGGCACGGCCGGCGAAATAGGGCACATAAAACTTTCAGAAGCCAAGGACGCGCCTCTCTGCGGCTGCGGCGCGCGCGGGTGTCTGGAATCTTACGCCGGCACGCATGGGATACTGCGGCTTGTCAAAAATGAAATTAAAAAAAATCCTAAAAGTATTTTGGCCGCCTGCGCGGGCGACCTTAAGGATTTTAAAGTAGAGTGCGTGTTTGACGCGGCGGAAAAAGGCTGCAAAAGCGCTATAAAGGTGTGGGAGGCCGTGGGCCACACTGTAGGCGCGGGCATAGCGAGTACGGTTATGCTGCTTGATTTGGACGCTGTTGTTCTGACGGGTGGCGTTTCCCGCGCGAATAAATATTTTATGCCGGCTTTAAAAAAATGTCTGGACGCGCAGCGCATAAGAACGCCGTTTGACAAACTTAAAATTTTTACTTCCACGCTGCCTGAGACCGGCGGGCTGGGCGCCGCTCTCTATGCTATGAACCAAAATAATGGTAAATAAAAAAACCGCCTTGCTGTTCTTAATTTTAGCCGCGGCCATGCCTTTATGCGCGGCGGAATATGAACTGCCCGCGCCGCCGGGCGACAGCTATATTTATTTTAACGCCGACAAGCTGGACTACAACGCCGACGCGCGCACCATAAGCCTGCTGGGCAACGTAAACCTTATTTTTACTTCCCCGTCGGCGGACGAGACGCGCCTCTACGCCAATAACCTTATAATAGACCAGAACGCGAATAAAGTTTTTTCAAACGGACCGGTAAAGGCGGAGCAGACCGGCGGCGTTTTTCATGGGCAGGATTTAGAATATAATTATCAGACTAAAGATTTAAAAATTAAAAATATTTCCGCCTCATATCCGCCGATAAGGATTTTAAACGCCCAAAGCGCGGAAGTAAAAAACGGCAGGCAGATTTATAAAGGCGCGCAGGTCACGTGCTGCGACGTGGACAAACCGCATTATTATATTAAAGCGGGCTCTGTTTCAATGAGTCCCGAAAAAAGAATTTTCGGCACCAACGCGCTTTTGTATCTGAGCGATATTCCGGTTTTTTATCTGCCTGTTTTCTGGCGCTCGCTGGACCCTCAGGGGGCGTATACGACGTACGTTGATTTTGCTCAGAGCAATAAAACAGGTCTGGGGCTTTTGACCAGCACTGTTTTTTATCCCATAAAACAGCTGCGAGCGACGGTAATTTAGGACGGCTATTTAAAATCCGGCATAGGCTACGGCGGGCAGCTGCTTGTTAAAGACACGGATAAAGTCAAAGGCACGGCGGAGGCTTACGCTATTAACGACAATGTCGCGGGCAAGTACAGGTGGGGGATTACGGGCTCGTCGTGGGCGCAGCTTTTTGATAATTCAGCCCAGTTAAACAGGGAAGACGGCGGCGCGATTTATACAAACCAGTCGCAGTTCAGAAGCGTGTCAGACCCGTATTTTAACGACACTTTTTTCCGCTCGGACCCTTATAAATTCATGCCGGACCAGGATATTAATTTCGCATTCTCCCGCCAGAGCAGGAAGTCCATTACGCGCATAAGTTATTCGCAGCAGGACCAGTTTGATTTTAACCAGAATAGATACGTGACGCTGCAAAAAACCTTTCCGCGTTTTGACTACCAGCTTATGCCTTTTACGCTGCCGCTCGGCCTAGTCAACAATTTTTCTTTCAATATTAACAACACGGAAATTTTAAATAACGGTTATACGCAGACTGCCGCCGCCGCTTACAGGGCGCAGAGAGCGTTTAAAATAAACAAAATTTTTGCGTTTACGCCTTACGCGTCGCTCAGCGAAGGGCTGACTTTCGGGGACCCTAACAGCAGTTCAAATTCCTATGTTACCCGCGCCGGCGCGGGCGGCAATCTGCGGGCGGAGCTGGTTACCGGCTCGCTTGACGTTTCTTATAATTATTTAAAACGCTTCTCAACCGGCACGCTGCAGACGGACACTGTGTCCGCGGACGGCGGCATAGAAACGGATAAAATTTATATACAAAATTATTTCCGCCCGACGCCGTTTTTATACGCCCGCGTCGGCACCGGCTGGAACGCGGGGGACAACAGCGGGGCATGGACTTACGGCAACCGCATGGACCCGCTGCTCGGCGAAATAGGTTATAACGCCCAGAACGGCGGTTTAAATCTTTTTATGCAGGACCAGTATGACGTCAAAGACGGCAACAAAGCTTTTATAATGCAGAGCGATTTTAAACTTTTCCGTTTAAGCCGCGGCCTGCTGGGCATGACAAACCACGCAAACAATATTAACAGTTATCTGATAAACACAAAGCTCTGGTTCAGGCCCGTCGGTTACAGCTGGTCTTTTGACGCCGGCGTGGATTTTGAAATTAAGCAGGGCGTTTTCAGCGCGTATTCAAAAAGTTTAATGCTATATAAAGAGTTTCACGACGCGGGGATAATGATCGGGGTGGTGGATAGGAACGAAAACCTGTCTTTTAATTTCCGCGTAAACGTATACTGCGGCAAACGAAACCGCGCAAACGCCACCGCGCAGGAAGACAGTTTCTGGTACCCGTGGCGCCGGCCGGGGGATTTCCGGTAGAGGAATTTTGTATTATATGAATATGATATTAGAGGGAAAAACTTTGGCCGGATTAATCAGGGATGCGCTTCCGGCGCGGGCCGCGGCATGCGCGCGCAGGCTCGGGCGCAAGCCGAAGCTCGTCGGCATCGGCTGGGCAGCGGATTACGGTTCTTACGTTTACCTTAAAAAAGAAATTGAGGCCGCGCAAAAAACCGGCATTGACGCGCAGGTTATTGATATTACGGAAAATACGACGCACGCGGAATTTTTGCGGATAATAAAAAGCCTGTCTTCGGATAAAACCATTGACGCTGTTTTAGTGCCCAAGCCGCTGCCAGAACATTTGAACACGTCTGAAATTTGGGAAAATCTGGCGGCGGAGAAAGATATAGACGGCTCTTCCGTGCTCAGCATTGGCAGGCTTTTCATGTGCAAAAACTGGAAAGAAGTGCAGGCAATGCGCGGCTTCCCGCCGGCCACGGCCATGGCCGTCATGCGGCTGCTTGAGCATTATAAAATAAATTTATCCGGCGTTGAAACCGCGGTTATAGGCAGGAGCGCCACCGTCGGCAAGCCGCTCGCGCATATGCTGACGTGCAGAGACGCTACGGTTAAAATCTGTCATTCGCGCACAAAAAATTTGGCGGACGCCCTGCAAAATTCCGACATTGTTATAAGCGCTGTCGGCAAAGCGCGGTTTGTTACAATCGGTATGATAAAAAAGGATGCGATAGTTATTGACGTTGGCACAAACCAGGACGACAAAGGCGTTTTTTGCGGAGACGTGGATTTTGACGGCGTTAAAACCAAAGCTTCCCAAATCACTCCCGTGCCCGGCGGAGTAGGGCCGGTAACTCTTGCATGTCTGCTTGAAAACATTATAATATCTGTAGAAAGGGGACCGGAGACGCTATGAAAAAATTTTCAGTGTTGCTTTTATCTGCTTTTGCGGTGTGCGCGTGCTCTTCTTCGCAAGACAAACAGACCACGCAGGCCAAAAAACTTTATATAGAAGACGGCGAATACCAGACGGCTAGCAAACCTTCTCTCCAGTCCGAACGCAGGGCCGCGCCGCCGATAATAGAGTCTGATTATATTTTCCGCATACAGCCCAGGGACACTTTTTATTTTGACGAGCAGGACATGCCCATTGATGCTCCGCCGGCCGCAAAAGCCGCGGCTGGCAAAACTACGCCCGGCCCCATGAAACGCCCCAAACGTTATATGGGCGGCAGCGGCTATCAGACGGCGGACGCTTCGTCCGCGCCGGCGCAGACGGACGATTCTTCTTATTCTGACGGCGAATAAATTTAAAAAATAAAAACACCGGCGTCTGCAGAAATGCGGACGCCGGTGTTTTTTAATAATACTTCAAACAATTATATACATGTAACGTAACTTGCCGTAACATTACACAAACATTGATATGCGTAGCAATTCAGAGGTTGAGTTCCCGTGGCCAGGGCTTGCTGGAACGTAACATTGGCTCCATTATCCTTACATGTCCACGTATTGCCGGACTTAGTGCAGCCTCCGCTGCATTTGAAAGCCGCATTATTACAATTGCCGTATGTAGCATGACCCGGGACTATGCATGTATCTACAGGCGGCCCGCCGCCGGCGGATGCGGAGGTGTTAAAAGAATCGCTTAAATAACATGATGTAAACGAGCTTTTTGTGCACGGCGTTACGCCGCTGGAATAATTTGCTGTAGAGCACATATTAAGAGACAGAGAAGAGTCTGCTTTTGCGGTGGTAATATAACTGCTGTCGCAATAAGAATTGCAAACCGATGAATCTGTCGCATAGTTAAGGACGGAGTTGCTCGTATATGTCCTGACATTCGTGCTGGTTAGGTAAACCTTGCCGTCGTTTGCGGCGGTTGTGCAGCAACTGCCGTCTTCAGAATAAGAGACGGAAGTATTTCTTGTCCCGCTTGTACATGTTGACGGACACGGAGTTTTGCAGGAAACGCTGCTTCCGCTGCCCTGCACCGCCGTTGTTCCCGAGTCGGTAAAGTTTGCGCTTACGTCGCAACCGTTCTGTTTTAAAGAGCAGCAGTCATTAAGCGTAACGCTCAAAGACGAAAGATTGCTGCCATTCCACTGCCTGCAGCGGCAGGCCTTGTAATTGTCCGTACACGCGCTGTAAGCGGGTATCGCGGAAAGAAGAACCGCTGTAAACAGAAATACCGCCGGCGCAGAGTTTTTTAATATTTTTTTCACTGAATCCTCCCTAATATACATAAAATTATACTTATATTATAAATCATAAAAAACATAGTCCATAATAATCAAAAGGACTATGTTTTTTTACGTCTAAAGTGATTCCGCTTACCTGAATTTTCTAAAACAGCGTTTTTGCCGGTTTTTACAAATAAAATACCGGTCTTTAATTTTTGCAGACGCCGCGGTATTTGTGTTTAATATTATTTATATCAGTTACAGCAGCGGTTTTAACACGCGGTCAAAAATGCCGCTGCAGTAGGCTATTGCCATGCCGTAATTTGTGACCGGCACGCCCGCTTCCAAAGCGTTGTTAAGGCGGTTTTTAAGCTGCGTTTCCGTTGCCATGCATCCGCCGCACTGCACTGCAAGCGCGTAAGAGGACAGGTCCTCGGGCAGCGCGTCCAATCCCGCTATGACGGTAAAATCAAGTTTTTTGCCCGTGAACTTTTGTATAAGCGCGGGCAGTTTTACGCGGCCTATGTCAACGCAATTGTTTATTGTGTGGGTGCAGGACTCAAGAATTAAAACTTTATCGTCGTTTTGCAGATTATCAATCCGGCGCACTCCTTTTACCATGTCCCTGAAATTCTCGTGCATACGCGCAAGCAGCATGCTGAAACTTGTGAGCGGAATATTAGCGGGCACGATTTTTGCAACTTCTGCAAAAGCCTGGGAATCAGTTATCACAAGCGCGAAATTTTTATTTTGTTCAAGCGCCGCTTTAAGCTGCGCCGGCTGAACGCAGGTTACGATGATATTTTTATCAAGCGCGGCGCGCAGCGTCTGCACCTGCGGCAATATCATGCGGCCTTCGGGCGCGGCGGCGTCTATGGGCGTTACCAAAAGGACGGCGTCCCCTTCTCCGGCCATGCCTTCAAGAAGGGATTTCGGCGCGGAGGAAATCTTTTTTAAATTCTTTTTGATGAGGTCTAAAATTTTTTGTTTGTTCGGATTTTCAAGGGAAAACGTAACTGTTTCCGCGCCGGTAATTTCCACTTTCAGCGGTTCCATGCCGTTTTTGCCGTGGATTAGGAAAAACGGTATTTTTTTGTAAAGAAATGTGGTCATCAGGCTTTGTTCATAGTCCGCAAAAATATTATGGGAAAACATTAAAACAGCCAAATCAATCTGGTCAATAATGTCTATGGTCCGTTTTATGCGGCGGCGGCCGAGCTGGCTGTTTTTGTCGTCAATCCCGCCGGTGTCAATGAGCACTACGGGGCCCAAACCCTCTATTTCCAGAATTTTTCTGACAGGGTCCGTCGTGGTGCCCGGCGTCCCGTCCACTATGGAAAGGGACTGGCCCGCAAGCGCGTTGAACAGCGAGCTTTTGCCCACGTTCATGCGGCCGAATATTCCGATATGCGGTCTGTTTATCATAATGATATAATAGAATATCTGTAGTATAAAAGGAAGCCAAAAACATATGCCGGAATTTGAAAAATATTTAAAAACCAAAGCCGCGTATATTGAACAACATCTGTCAAAATATATTTCCGCGCTTGACGGCGCGCCGGAAATTTTAAAAGACGCTATGGGTTATTCCCTGTCCGCCGGCGGCAAACGCGTGCGGCCCGCGCTGGTTATGTCCGCGGCGGAAGCTTTCGGCAAAAAATATTCAGACGTAACCCCCGCCGCCTGCGCTTTTGAAATGGTTCACACTTATTCGTTAATACACGACGACCTGCCGTCCATGGACAATGACGCGCTTCGCCGCGGCAAACCCACAAACCACAAAGTTTTCGGCGAAGATACCGCGCTGCTGGCTGGCGACGCGCTGCTTACTTACGCTTTTGAAGTTTTTGCCCGTAACGGCGCGGTTAAAGCCGTGGGGCCCGCGCGTACTTTGCGCGCGCTTGCGGTTTTTGCCGCCGGAGCCGGCGCGCAGGGCATGGTCGGCGGCCAGACGGCCGACGTGTTTGCCGAAGGCCTTACAGCGGATAATTTAAAGCGCGTTAAAAAAATAAAACAAGAGAGCAAAACGCTGGCGCGTAAAAATATAAAATATTTTCTTGCGCCGGAAAAAATAAAAGAAATCAGCGCGGAAACCGTTTTATCTTATATTCACGCGAACAAAACCGGCGCTTTAATCAGAACGGCTATTGAAGCCGGCGCGATTTTGGCCGGCGCGTCCGAAAAAGATATTGCAAATATGCGCCGTTACGGCACGGCCATGGGCCTTGCGTTCCAGATAGTGGACGATATTCTTGACGTTACTGTCAGCGAGAAAAAATTAGGAAAATCCGGCAGCGACGCGGCGAATAAAAAACTTACCTTCGTCTCTTTATACGGTCTTGAAACCAGCAGGAAATACGCGAAATTTGTCATAGACGAAGCCGTGTCCGCGTTAAACTCCGTCAAAGGTTTAAACAAACGCGCCGCCGCGCCGCTTTATGATATGGCTGATTTTTTCTTAAAGAGGAGCATGTAATGAAAATACTCCCCGGCATAAGAAGCCCGCAGGATTTAAGGAATTTAAATCCGGAACTGCTTGCGCCGCTTTGCGCGGAAATCAGGGAAACTATACTTTCCACCGTCAGCAAAAACGGCGGGCACCTCGGTTCCAGCCTGGGCGCGGTGGAACTTATTACCGCGCTGCATTACGTTTATAATACGCCGGCGGATAAACTGGTTTTTGACACGGGCCACCAGGCTTACGCGCATAAAATTCTGACCGGGCGTTTTGAAAATTTCGGCTCCGTAAGAACAAAAGGCGGCATAAGCGGGTTTCCGAAAAGGGCGGAGTCAGAATATGACACTTTTGGCGTGGGCCACGCGTCAACGTCGCTGTCCGCGGCGCTCGGCATGGCGATAGCAAGGGATTTGAAAAAAGAAAACAGCAAAGTGGTAGCCGTAGCGTCCGACGGCGCTTTTACGGGCGGCATGATTTACGAGGCTTTGCAGAACGCGGGAAACCTTGGCACAGACATGCTGGTTGTTTTAAACGACAACCAGATGTTTATTTCCCAGCGCGTGGGCGCGCTTGGTAAATTCCTGACAAGGCTGATTACCAAAAAATACGTGCAGCTGGCCGAGGATAAGGCCGTGCATTTTCTTAAAAATTTCAGCGCGCTGGGCAATGACGCCGCGAAACTTGCAAAACGCGCGCGCGCTATTTTATTTCCCGGGACTATTTTTGAAGAAATGGGTTTCCGCTATTTCGGCCCCATCAACGGCAATGATATTAATGAAGTGATTAACGTTTTAAAAAATATTAAAGACACAAAAGGGCCGGTGCTTTTGCACGTCGTGACTAAAAAAGGCAAGGGCTACACTCCCGCGGAAGACCATCCGACGGATTTTCACGGGCTTGGCATTTTTGATTTGGAAACAGGCAAAGGAAAAGCGGGCGCTGCGGCCGCGCCGACGTTTACCAAAGTTTTCTCGGACACTATAGTCAAACTTGCCGCCAAAGACGAAAAAATTGTGGCTATCACGGCCGCCATGCCGGAGGGCACGGGGCTGGACGCGTTCAGGGATAAATTTCCGCACCGTTATTTTGACGTCGGCATTGCCGAAGAGCACGGCGCGACTTTTGCCGCCGGCCTCGCCGCCGCGGGATTAAAACCGGTGTTTGCGCTGTACTCGTCTTTCGCGCAGCGGTGTTTTGACCAGATTCTGCATGACGCGGCCCTGCAAGACCTGCCCGTTGTTTTTGCGCTTGACCGCGCGGGCGTTGTGGGCGAGGACGGGCCCACGCACCACGGAGTTTTTGATTTAAGTTTTTTACGCGGCGTTCCTAACCTTATTATTTGCGCCCCGTCGGACGAAAATGAGCTGCAGCGCGCTTTAAAAACGGCTTTCGCGGCAAACAAACCTTTTGTGGTGCGCTATCCGCGCGGCAACGGTTTTGGCGCGGAGATGGATAAAAATTTGAAAGAATTTGAAATCGGCAAAGGCGTTTTTAAGCATAAAGGAAAGGACGTAAATATTTTGGCCGTCGGCAACAAATACCGCGCTGCGCTGCGCGCGGCGGAAATTTTGAAGGAAGAGGGCATTTCATGCGGCGCGGCGGATATGCGCTTTGTTAAACCTTTAGACGGGGAAATTATTAAAGAGGCGTTTAAAAAATCCCAGAATATCGTTACGGTTGAGGATAATATTCTGGCCGGCGGTTTCGGCTCCGCCGTAACGGAATTTTTGGCAGATAATAATTTGTGCGGGCGGACGCTGCGCCTGGGCATTAAAGACGAATTTATTGAACACGGCAAACCCGCGGAGCTGCATGAACTTATAGGCACTTCCGCCGAAAAAATAGCCGAAAATATAAACAGGTGGTTAAAAAAATGAGCAAACGCAGAAGAATTAATTCCTATACCAAAGCATATGAAGATATAGATTTTTTAAAACTAAGCGAAGCAAGGCCCGTAAGGCTGCAGCTGGAACTTTTAAAACCCGAAGTTATTTTGCAGGAACATAAAATACATGAGACTATAGTCTGTTTCGGCAGCGCGCGCGTCAAGCCGGCGGCGGAAATGAAAAAAGATATAGCCATGACGCAGGCGCAGCTTAAAATAAATCCAAAAGATAAAAAACTGCACAACCGTCTTAACGAGCAGAAAGGACTTTTGGAAATTGCAGATTATTATGACATGGCCGTTGAGTTCGGCGCGCTGGTGGTAAAAAAAGGGAAAGGGCGTTTTTCTATGGCCACCGGCGGCGGGCCCGGGCTTATGGAAGCGTCCAACAAAGGCGCGTTTACGGCGGGCGGAAAGAGCATAGGCTTTAATATCACGCTGCCTATGGAGCAGTTTCCAAATCCGTATATTTCTAAAAATCTGGCGTTTCTGTTCCACTATTTCGCGATAAGAAAAATGCATTTGGTCATGCGCTCAAAAGCCATAGTGGTGTTCCCAGGCGGCTTTGGCACTTTTGACGAGATGTTTGAAATTTTGACGCTTGTGCAGACGGGTAAAAAAGAAAGGATACCTATAATATGGGTGGGCAAAAAGTTTTGGAACGACGTGGTTAACGTGCATAAGCTGGCGCATTACGGCGTAATTTCCACGGACAATATGAATATGTTCAGCATAGTGGACAGCGCAAAAGAAGCGTGGGATATTATAGCTAAGTTCTACAACATCTGATAAACCGGAAATAAAAAAGCGCCCGTTTGAGACGGGCGCTTTTTTTGTTGAACATTTTTTTAAAAAGTGATAGCATACGGGGGTAGCTTAGTAAGCTTATTTCAGAGGATTAGGAGATTAATAAAATGTCAGAAAAACAATCGTCCGTAATAGTAAAGCTCATTCCCATCATGGCGGCGTTTTTTGTCATGGGGTTTGTTGACCTGGTCGGCATAGCGACAAATTATGTAAAAGTTGACTTCGCTTTGTCCGATTCCACCGCCAACCTGCTGCCGTCAATGGTCTTCCTGTGGTTTTTAATATGTTCCGTGCCCACCGGTATGCTGATGAATAAAATAGGCCGCCGCAAAACCGTTCTTATCAGTCTTGTTTTAACAATAGTCGCTCTTATAATACCCATGGTAAGCTATTCTTTTGCCAGCATGATGCTTTCTTTTGCGTTTCTTGGCATAGGCAACGCGGTGCTGCAGGTGTCTTTAAATCCTCTGGTCTCGGCTCTTGTGACCGGCGAAAAGCTGGCAAGCACGCTGACCTTCGGACAATTTGTCAAAGCTATTGCTTCTTTCTCCGCGCCGATTATAGCGGCGTGGGCGGCCGCGTACTTCGGCAACTGGAAATATCTGTACGCGGTTTTTATAATTTTCCCCGTAATAGTGTTCATCGCGCTGTCCTTAGAAAAAATCAAAGAGGAAGAGACGACGGGCAAAGTTTCAACGTTCACAGAATGTTTTTCGCTGCTCGGCGACGGCGTGATTCTGCTTTGTTTCCTGGGTATTATCTGCCACGTGGGCGTTGACGTGGGCGTAAACGTTACCGCGCCTAAAATCCTCACGGAGCGGCTCGGTTTTGATCTTTCAAAAGCGGGTTACGCCACCAGCCTTTACTTCTTATTCCGCACCATAGGCAGCTTTTTGGGCGCGATAATACTTGCGCGCATGGCTATGAAAAAGTTTTTTATTTTCAGCGCCGTTTTACTGGCCGCCGCCATGGCTGTTTTGGCTTTTGCGCACGCGCAGTGGATTATTTACGTCTGCATAGCGGCGCTCGGTTTTGCAAACTCAAACATATTCTCAATGATTTTCTCCCGCGCGCTGCTGCATAAACCGGAGAAGAAGAATGAAGTTTCCGGTCTGATGATTATGGGCGTGTTCGGCGGAACTGGATTTCCGCTTCTCATGGGCTTTGCTTCGGACGCGGTAAAAGCGCAGAGCGGCGCCGTGTTGGTCATGCTTGTGGGCGCGGCTTATCTGATTTTTCTCGCCGCCGGTAAAGAGAAAAAAGCGTCAAAGGCATAACTATGAGAAACGTAAGTTACAATAATGATATCCGCACCGTTCTGACGCTGGACGCTGGCGGAACGAATTTGGTATTCTCCGCGGTGCGCTCCAACAAAGAAATTACGGAGCCTGTTACGCTGCCCACTCACGCCGACAATCTGGACAAGTGCCTTGCAAACATCGTCGCCGGTTTTGAAACGGTTATAAAAAACTGTAAGAATAAACCGACGGCGATAAGCTTCGCTTTCCCGGGCCCTGCGGATTACGTTAACGGCGTTATAGGCGACCTGCCTAACCTGCCCGCTTTCCGCGGCGGCGTGGCGCTCGGGCCGTATCTTAAAGAAAAATTCGCCGTACCGGTCTTCATTAATAACGACGGGGATTTGTTTGCATACGGCGAAGCTTTTGCCGGCGTGCTGCCGGACATCAACGCGCATTTTGCAAAAATCGGCAGCCACATGAGGTATAACAATCTCTTCGGCATAACTCTGGGCACGGGCTCCGGCGGCGGGATTGTGAGGAACGGGGAACTGTTCCTGGGCGATAACGGCGCGTCGGCGGAAATATGGGTTATAAGAAATAAAAAATACCCGGAATGTTTTTCCGAAGAAGGCGTGAGCATAAGGGCCGTCAAACGTTCTTACCGCTTATTGTCCGGCGATAAAACGGAATACACGCCGAAAGATATTTTTGAGATTGCCGAAGGAACTAAAAAAGGCGACGCCGGCGCCGCAAAGGCCGCGTTTGCCGAGCTTGGCGACATAGCGGGTAACCAGATAGCCAACGTGTCCACCGTGGTGGACGGCATTGTGGTTATCGGCGGCGGGCTGGCGGCCGCGCATAAATATTTTATGCCTGCGCTGATTGCGGAGATGAACGGCAAAATTGCCTGTTACGACGGCCGAGGCACGGTTGACCGCATGGAGTCAAAGGCTTATAATCTTGAGGACCCCAGGGACGCGGAACGCTTTTACAAAGGCGGCTCCGTGCTGGTTAAAATCCCGGGCTCCAATAAAGAAGCCGTATATAATAAAGACAAAAAAATAGGCGTCGCCGTATCAAAACTCGGGACCAGCAAAGCGGTTTCAATAGGCGCGTATTCTTTTGCTCTTAACGAAATTGACAAAACCGGCGCGGCGAAAAAATGAAGTTTGAACCTCTGACGTTTAATCCCGTGTTTAAGCAGACAATCTGGGGCGGCGAAAAGCTAAAAGGAGAGTTTAATAAAAACTCTCCTTTTAGCGCCGTAGGCGAGTCATGGGAAATTTCCTGCGTGCCGGGCAGTATTTCCGTAATAAAAAACGGCGCGTTTAAAGGTTTGCCGCTGACGGAAGTTTTGTCAAAATACGGTACGGAAATTTTGGGCAAAAAAGTTTTTGCCTCTTCC
>JAIRUU010000130.1 GCA_031254225.1 Candidatus Elusimicrobium euhamitermitis | reverse complement strand
GGATTAAATTATTTCTGACGCAAAAGATGTACAATGTTAGGGACGTTTGTTTTTTCAGACTAAACTTAACGGAGGGATAATTATGCTGTATGGTATCGGCGGCCTGCATCCTTACGAACAATACGCGCTTTTCGGCGTTTTGGGCGTCGCGGTGTTAGGCCTTTTTTATGCTGTATTTCTGAGAAGCCAGGTTATGACGCACCCCATGGGCGACGATAAAATGCAGGCGGTCTGGGGCGCTATCAAAGTAGGCGCCAACGCTTACTTGACTAAGCAGTTGAAGGCAATTCTCCCCCTCATAGGAGTGCTTACGGTGGCGTTGTTTTTATCCGTTTACATAGTGCCTGTCTCGGCGGAAGCTATGGAAAGGTTTAAAGGGTTTTCGCCGGAGACCGTGAAGCTGATTATAGCTTTAGGCCGCGCGGGCTCTTTTATTTTGGGTTCGTTTTTCTCGCTGACCGTAGGGCAAATCGGCATGAGGATAGCCGTTGCCGCCAACGTAAGAGTGGCGGACGCGTCCCGCCGTTCCTTCGGCGAAGCGCTTAAAATAGCTTACCGCGCCGGCACTATTACCGGTATGCTGACCGACGGCCTGGGCCTTTTGGGCGGCACGTTAATTTTTATAATATTCGGCGTTTCCGCGCCGGACGCGCTGCTCGGCTTCGGCTTTGGCGGAACGCTGGTGGCTCTGTTCATGAGGGTCGGCGGCGGCATTTACACAAAAGCGGCGGACGTCGGAGCGGACCTGGTCGGCAAAGTTGAAGCCGGCATTCCGGAAGACGACCCGCGCAACCCAGCCGTCGTGGCCGACCTTGTCGGCGACAACGTGGGCGACTGCGCCGGCATGGCCGCGGACATTTTTGAGTCGTATGAAGTGACTATAGTGTCGGGCTTAATTCTCGGCCTCGCGCTTTACCGGCTTACGGGTCTGTACCAGTGGATAGTTTTCCCCCTGCTTGTGCGCGGCATAGGCGTGTTCTGCTCAATCATAGGCACTTACGCGGTGCGCGATTACGGCGGGAGCAACGACGCCATGAAATCCATTTTCCGCGGCTATTTTATTTCCGCGGTGATTTCAATAACGCTGTTTATAATTCTGGCGTCGCAGTATATGAAAGACGTTCCGGGCGGCTGGTGGCGGCCGTGCGCGGCGGTTTCCGTGGGCGTAATTTTGGCCATGGCTATTGACCGTCTGACGGAATATTTTACGGGCACGCAGTCTAAACCCGTGCAGGAAATAAAAAAAGCCACGGCCACCGGCCCCGCTACGACTATTTTGAGCGGCTTTGCCGTCGGGCTGGAGTCGTCGGTGTGGTCAATCCTCGTCATAGCGCTGACAATATTTTCTTCAATAATAATTTTCGGCTCCGTCGGCGCGAGTGCGGCGGAACGGTTTAATTATATTCTCTACGGCGTGGCCATGACCGGTATAGGCATGTTAACGCTGACGGGAAACAACGTCGCCATGGATTCCTTCGGCCCTATTGCGGACAACGCCAACGGCGTGGGCGAAATGTCCTGGCATGACAAGAACGACGCAAAGACCAAAAAGGCCCGCCAGATTATGGCCGACCTTGACGGCGTGGGCAACACCACAAAAGCTATTACAAAAGGCGTGGCCATAGGCTCGGCCGTTATAGCCGCGGTATCGCTGTTCGGCTCTTTTATGGTTGACGTGAGCAGCGTGCAGGCAGCTATTAACGCGGCCTGGGCGTCGGCCGGTTCCAGCCAGGCTATGCCGCTTTTAAAGACTGTGGGCATAGTCGTTTCCAACCCGCTGGTTTTTGTGGGTATGCTTATCGGCGCGGCGGTGCCGTGGCTGTTTTCGTCGTTTGCCATTAACGCCGTAAGCCGCGCGGCCGCGCTTATTGTGCACGAGGTGCGCCGCCAGTTCTCCAAAGGAATTTTGGAAGGCAAGGCCAAACCCGATTATGATAAAGTGGTTTCCATTTCAACAGTGGCCGCGCAAAAGGAGCTTATTAACCTGGCGTTAATCGGCATAGTTTCCCCCGTCGTTGTGGGCCTGATGCTTGGCGTGGAAGCGCTGGGCGGCTTTTTGGCCGGCATTATAGTTTCCGGCCAGCTGCTGGCGGTGTTTATGTCCAACGCCGGCGGCGCGTGGGACAACGCCAAAAAAGTTATTGAGGACGAAAAGTCAGACCCTGCCAAAAACACCGGCAAAGGCTCGGAGCGCCACAAAGCCAGCGTTGTGGGAGACACGGTCGGCGACCCGCTTAAAGACACCGCGGGCCCGGCGTTAAACCCCATGATTAAAGTTGTTAACCTGGTCTCGGTCATAGTCGCGCCGGTCATAGTCACGTTTAACAATGAATTCACTTCGTTAAACGTCTGGGGCTGGATGGTGGTAGCCGCGCTGCTGGGCGTAATCACGTGGGCTATTATGAAAAGCAAAAAAGAAGTTGAATAAAAGTTAATTTATAAGACAAAAAAATCCGGAGCTTTTTTATTGCTCCGGATTTTTTATATATAAAAATATTTATGCAGTTATAGGTCTTTTGGCCCTTGCCTGCGGAATTTTTTTCTATTAAAATTTTTATATGAAAAAAATAAATATATTATTTGCGGTTTTATTTTCCGTCTGCGCGGCTTTTGCGCGGGCGCAGAATATTGAAGAATTGTTTGAGCGGGGAAAGAATGATTTTGAAACCGCGCAGCGCTATGTGAATCGTGAGCGGTTCAAACGCATAGAGGCGGACGATATGAAACCGCAGGCGGCGCGCAGCCAGTGGTTTTACAAAAGTCAGAAAGAAGTGGACGATTACATAAATAAAAACGCGGTAACGGCGGACAATGCCCGCGCGGCCCGGGTATACGCGAGTCTTTTTCAACAGAGCGATTTGCTTTTAATGGGCGAAAGACATGAAAACGACGACGGTTTAAAACGTATTTTCCTGCGGCTGATACTTGATTATAATAAACAGGCGGACGCTTTAAATTATAAAAAAATAACGGATATATTTTATGAAAATCCTTCGGAGGACCAGCAGGCGCTTGACGGCGCAAAAACCGTGGCGGCCCTGATTACGGCGGACGCAGACAAAGAGGCCTACTGCGATTTTGAGACGAAAAAATATTTTAAGGCCCGCGGCTGGTCTTTTGAAAAACAGCCGGCCATAGCGCTGCTGTGCGTGTTAAACGCAAGCGGCGTAAACGTAGTTTTCCCGGACTTTAATACGTATGTTGACAGTTCCCCCCGCGCGGCTGAGTATTGCGAAGGCCACAAACGCTGTCTGTTGTGCCCGTCCGCTCACATAAGCGTTGTTGATGATTTGGGCGAAAAGCTGCGCAACGCTCTTATATTTTCAAAAATAAAAGCGGCGGTGGACGCGGGCGGCAAGGCCGTGTTTTTGGGCGGCGCTACGCATGTGGGTTACGGCGGCATAGGCAGAACGGTAAGCCTTTCCGACATGGCGGCCGTTGACCTCAAAGACAAAGCCGTATATTCCGTTTTAACGTTTTACAGAGCCGGCGCGCTTGCGCCGTTAACCGAGAAAAACAATTGTGAAAAATGCAAAAAAGCAGTTCCGTTATTTTTAGAGTCTTTTCTTCCCAAACTCGGCAATCAGTTTTTAAAAGACAAATTCAAATTTATATTGTTTGTCCCCGAGAACAATACCGACGCGGCGTACCGTTCCAGACCCGCCGATATGCTGGTGCTGTGGCCGTCTTGAAATTTAAACAAGTTTCTCGGCCGGCGGTATAAGCCCGTGGCCGGATTTTTTTTATTTAATAACGCAGGCATAACCGCTGACATCGGGGACAAGCAGCGTAAGTTCCCCGCCGAGCGCTCTGCATACGTCCA
>JAIRUU010000101.1 GCA_031254225.1 Candidatus Elusimicrobium euhamitermitis | reverse complement strand
GCCGAAGAAATTTTTCAACATACAGCCAAGCGAACGAAGTGAGCGAAACAGCAACCGAACGCGAAGCGCAGCCGCCAAAGGCGGAATGAAATAAATGTGATTTTCCAGGAAAATCACTCGGAATATTATGGCCGAAGAAAAATATTTTAAGTCTATTACGGTGGCGGAAGTGCTCAAGGCCAAACAGGAAGATCTTGGCCTCAAACTCGTCTGCTGCGAAGACTACCTAAACCGCGAAATCACTCACCGCAACGTCAACCGGCCCGGGCTCGCTCTATGCGGGTATCTTGAAAATTTCCGCGCGGACCTTGTGCAGGTCATAGGGCGCGGGGAATATTCTTACTGCAAATCCGCACCGCCGGAAATATTAAAAAAGAACGTCGTGGAAATGCTTGCAGTGGGCAATGTGCCTTGCCTTGTTATTACGGCCGGCCAGCCGCCTATTGAGGCGCTTGCGGAAGCGTGTCTTAAAGCGCAGGTTCCGCTTTTTACCACAACGCTTGACACTTCGGTTTTTGTGGGAGAACTGTCCGCTTTTCTTGACGAAGTTGTTTCCCCTACTACGCATTTGCACGGGGTGCTGGTAAACGTGTCGGGCCTCGGCATATTAATACGCGGAGAGGCGGGCATAGGCAAAAGCGAATGCGCTATTGAGCTTGTAAAGCGCGGGCATATTCTGGTGTCCGACGATATTATTGAAGTGCAAAGAAGGAGAGGCAATATTTTAATAGGCTCCTGCCCGACGATGATAAGGCATTATATGGAAGTGCGCGGGCTTGGGATTATTGACGTTGAAATGCTCTTCGGCGTCGGGTTTACCATGGAGTCAAGCAGGATTGAGATGGAAGTAAATTTGGTTTCCGCGGGCAACGCGCCGCTGGACAGGCTGGGCATAGACCAGAATAAAGTTAATATTCTGGGGCTGGATATTCCGTCGCTTTCCATTCCAGTTACGCCCGGCAGAAATTTGGCTATTCTCATAGAAGTAGCCGCTTTAAACCAGCGGCTTAAAAACCAGGGCATATTTTCCGCACGCGAGTTCAGCCGCAAAGTGCTTGAAAAAATGGGCGCAAAGAAAAATGAAAACAAACGGTAAAAAAATTTTTATAATAACCGGCCTTTCCGGCGCGGGCAAGACAAAAGCTTTGCAGACTTTCGGCGATTTCGGCTTTTACTGCGTTGACAATCTGCCGCTTGCGCTGTTTGAACATTTTGCCGCGCTTATTAAAAGCAGAAAGGAACAAAACATCGCGCTCGGCGTTGATATACGCGAGGGGAAAGATTTAAAAACCCTGCCGCGCATAATTGAAGAGCTTAAACAAAACGGTTTTTATACTTATACGATTTTTTTAAACGCGTCCGACTCAAAGCTTGTCCAGCGGTTTTCAGAGACCAAACACAAACACCCTATTCAGAAAAAACTTATCGCCGCCATAGCGCAGGAGAGACGGCAGTTAAAGCCGCTCCAGAATATAGCGGACAAGGAAATTGACACCACCAGCCTGACGCTGGGCGAACTTAAAGAAAAACTTTCAGAAACTTTAAACCTTACCAAAAAGAGCGAAATGCAAATCAGCATTTTGTCTTTCGGTTTTAAAAGCGGCATACCGCTGGAGGCCGATCTTGTGGCCGACGTGCGCTTTCTGCCAAACCCGTACTATATCGCGGGCCTGCGGGATAAAACCGGCCTTTCCGCGCCGGTCGCAAAATATATAACCGCGTTTCCGGAAACAAAACAGTTTCTTACAAAATATACTGACCTCCTTAAATTTTTAATACCCAGATACATGAAAGAGGGCAAATCCTACCTGACCATAGCCATAGGCTGCACCGGCGGCAAACACAGAAGCGTGTTTATGGCGCACGAGCTTGCAAAAACGCTCAGGGAAGGCGGGTTTACCGTCTCGGAATATCATAGAGATATACGTCAATGATTAACATTATCTTAATGGCGCACGGCAACCTTGCGGACGAAATTTTAAAAACGGCGGGCGGTATTTCCGGCCTGGACGTTTCGGGCGTGCATGTTTTTTCAACGTGCTGCGGAAACGACTGCGCGGTTATAAGCCGGCAGATAGAAAAAATTTTTTCTGAAAGCGCGGACGGCACCCTCGTGCTGTCCGATATTTTCGGCGGTAGCGCGGCCAACGTGCCGCTGCAGGCTTCCAAAGGTAGGCATGACGTCGCAATTTTAGCGGGGTTGAATCTCAGTATGCTGCTGTCCGCTTTGCAGCACCGCGCCAATATGAAGATTGCGGAACTGACCGACAAAGTGGAAGTCGACGGAAAACGTTCCGTCATAAACGTAGTGCAGGCTTTAAAGGGGCAGTATTAATATGCCCGTGTCTTTTACGCGCGTTGACGACAGGCTTATACACGGGCAGATAGTGCAGGGCTGGCTGCCGGGCATGAAAATAGACGAGCTTGTCGTAGTGCTTGAACATGCGGATTCTCTTTCAAAAAATTTAATGCGCCTTGCGCTTCCGCCGGAATACGGGCTTAAAGTTTTAAATGTCCGCGCCGCGGCGGACTATGTGAAACATTCCTCTTCGCGCATATTTTTGCTTTTTGAAAGTCTGGACAGTCTCGGGCAGGCCGTTAAAGAGGGGATAAATTTTAAGTCAATAAATATCGGCGGCCTGCATTACCGCGAAGGGCGGGACAAAATTTTGACGGACGTTTATCTTACGCCGCAGGAACGCGGTTTTGTGAAAAATTTAATTAACTCGGGCGTGGATATTGACGGCCGTTCCGTTCCGAAGGAACCGCATGCGGATTTAAAGGATATTCTATGCAGTTAATCATATTAATGTGTCTGATAGCGGCGGTTATAGAGCTTGACAACGTAAGTTTCGGCCAGTTCGGTTTTGCGCGGCCGTTTATGTGCGGAATCATTTTCGGTTTTATTATGGGGGACGTGAGCGCGGGCGTGCAGCTCGGCATTTTTATTGAGCTTTTGTTTGTGGATTTCACGCCCGTCGGCGGCGTTCTGCCGCCTAACGGCACCGTGGCGGCGTTATGCGCGGTCATGGCCGCGTGTTACGGCGCGCCTTTATATTTTGCGTTTTTTTACGGAGTTGCCGTCGGGCTGTTGTTCAGATTTATTGAAATGCGGCTGCGCGGCTTTACCGCCAGGCGTATGCTTGCAAGACAGACGGACCTTAATAATAATCCCGTAAAAATAGTTAATACTTTTGTTTTCGGCAGCATGCTGTTTCAGGTCGCAATAACTTTTGGCGTTATGCTGGCCGCGGTATTGGCGGCAAAAACGTTTTTATATTACGCAAAGCCGGTAGGGGCCAATATGCACGTCGCGTTTAACGCCGCGTATCTGGCGGCGCCGTGGCTGGGCGTTTTTGCGCTGCTAAGGAAATTCAGCGTAAGGGTGCAGGCATGAAATTTAAAAACAGACTCGTCATATTTTTACGCTCGCTGTTTTTACAGGCGGGGTGGAACTATCTGCGCTTTCAGGGTTTCGGGTTTGCTTTTACAATGCTGCCGTTTTTAAGGAATCTTTACCAAGGCAAAAATCTTGACGCGGCCGTGATACGTTATATGGAAACGTTTAATACAAATCCCGTCATGGCGGTTTTTTGTTACGGCGCTTTGGCAAAGCTGGAAGAAGAGGTGGCTCTCGCGCCCGTCAGAAAAACAAGCTGGCGCGTGGTAAAAACTTTTTTGACGTCCTCCGTGGCGTCCATAGGGGACCGGCTGTTTTGGGACGCGCTGCGCCCGCTGTCCCTGGTCTTCGGCGTTTTTTGCGCGTTTATGTTTGTGGCGGCGGACCCGTATTTTTCAAAAGCTTATTTTACCGGCGCGCAGGCCGCGGTGCTGTTTGCCGTCGTGCTGTTTTTCTATAACGCCGTGACGCTTTATATTAAATGGAAAGGATTAAAAGTTGCTTACCAGGGCAACAGGGAAAACACTTTCGGCCTTTTGGCTTTTAACTGGAACAGACTTATCAGGGTTTTTAAAATGATAGGTTTTGTTCTGACGGCAGGGCTTGCCGTTTTGGTCTGGTATAAAAATTATACGGACATGTCTTTAAGCCCGCAGTTTTTAATTTACCTTACCGCGTTAATATTTATTTATATAATAAGCGGTTTTGCGTCTAAATACAATATTCCTAACATATATATTTATTTTGTTATAACTTTTGTCATATGGGCGGGGATTTACTTTATATGATAAAGAAAGGATTGGAAGTCAAAAATCAGATGGGGCTGCACGCGCGGCCGGCGGCAATGCTCGCGCAGACGGCCGGCAAATTTAATTCCGAAATAAAAATTGAAAAAGACGGCGTGGAAGTCAACGCAAAAAGCATTATGGGCATAATGATGCTCGCCGCGCAGCACGGCGCGGTGCTTATTTTTACTTTTGAAGGCGCGGACGAAGCGGAGGCGCTTAAAGCCGTGGAAGATTTATTTGTTTCAGGCTTTTCAGAGGCGTATTAATGGAAAATATTAAAGGCATAGCGGCAAGCCCGGGCGTGGCCATAGGTCCGGCGGTGCTTTACAAGCCGGCCGTGCTTGACGTGCAACACGGCAAATTTCCTCCGTCTGAGACGGATGCGGAACTGCTGCGCCTTAAAACCGCATATGAAAAATCCCGCGCGGATTTGGACGCGCTTGAAAAACAGATTAAAGAAACGCTGGGGCCGGATTACGCCCGCGTCATAGACGCGCATAAAACTATTCTGGAAGACCCTAATTTTAAAAATTCCATAAAAAGCAAAATACAAAAAGAGCATCTTGTGGCGGAAAGCGCGGTGCTTCTTGCGCTGCAGGAAATAAGCATAACTTTTGACAATCTCACGGACGAGTTTTTTAAAGAGAGAAAAAATGACGTTTCCGACGTGGCCAAAAGGCTTATTACAAACCTTACCGGCGGCGCGCGTTACGCTATGGAAAAGGCGGCGGGCCCGTCCGTTCTGGTGGCGCACAATCTGCTGCCGTCGGACACGCTTAATTTAAAAGACAATAATTTTATAGCTTTTGTGACGGACATCGGCGGCAAGACAAGCCACAGCGCGATACTCGCGCAGAGCATGGAAATACCGGCGGTAGTGGGCTCTTCCGTCTCAAGCAAAACAATTAAAGCGGGCGACATGCTGATTGTGGACGGCGAGTCCGGCGCGGTTATAGTCAACCCTGACGCCGAGACTCTTGCCAAGTACAGAAAAATACAGCGCGAAATAAAACGCTCCGAGCTGCTGTTAAAAACAATCAACGACCTGCCTTTCCTGACGACGGACGGCAAGCACGTCACAATGATGATAAATTATGACCCGCGTCTTGATTCCAAAGAAACAAAAAAACTTAAAACGGAGGGTCTCGGTCTTTTGCGCACGGAATTTTTATTTCTTGACCGCGCGCTGCCGCCGTCCGAAGAAGAACAGTTTAATATTTACGCGGCCACGGCCAAAAAATTTGACATGCGGCCGGTGCACATACGTCTGGCTGATTTGGGCGGGGATAAAGTGCACTCACTAAACCTCGGCGAATATAAAGAGGAGCTTAATCCTTTTATGGGTCTGCGCGGCGTCAGAATACTTCTCAAATATCCGGCTATTATGCAGACACAGCTGCGCGCCATAATACGGGCCGCGGCCGCCGCGCCAGCGCCGGTAAAATTAATAGTGCCCATGATTTCCAGTCTTGAAGAAGTGCGCGCCGTAAAAGCGGTTTTTAACGATACTCTGCGCGCTCTTGCCGCGCAGGGCGTAACGCCGAAAAACAAAATAGATTTCGGCATTATGGTGGAAGTTCCTTCCGCCGCTTTTGCTTTGGACAGCATGCTGCCGGAAGTGGATTTTGTTTCAATAGGCACAAATGACCTAATACAATATATGATAGCGGTTGACAGAATGAACCAGGACGTCGCGGTTTTGTATGACCCTTACCACCCTGGTTTTATAAGAATTATAAACCATATAGTCCAGACGTGCGCGCAGAAAGGCAAGAGCGTGAGCATTTGCGGGGAACTTGCGTCCGACCCGGAAATCGTGCCGCTGCTTATAGGTCTGGGCGTTCATACTTTGTCAACGTCGCCCAGAATGTTTTTGAGAATAAAAAATAAACTGCGCTCCGTCAGTTATGACGCGTGCGCTAATTTGGCGCAGGCCGCGCTTTTGATGGACAGCTCGGCGGAAATTAAAAATCTGAGTTTAAGTCTTACAACTCCCGAAGGCGAGAAAACCCTTAATGAAAATCCGTAATTTTTCCATAGTAGCCCATATAGACCACGGCAAAACAACCCTTTCTGACCGCATACTTGAGGACACCGGCACCGTCTCAAAACGCAAGATGACGGCGCAGCTGCTTGACGGTATGGAGCTTGAAAAGGAACGCGGCATTACAATTAAAGCAAAAGCCGTCCGCATTAAATATAAAGACTATGAGCTTAATTTGATTGACACGCCCGGCCACGTGGATTTTTCTTATGAAGTGGCGCGCAGCCTGCGCGCGTGCGAGGGCGTGCTTTTGCTGGTGGACGCGTCCCAGGGCGTTGAAGCGCAGACGGTGGCGCACGCGCACCTTGCGCAGAGCCTCGGCCTCAAAATAATTCCGGTAATGAATAAAGTTGATTTATCCCAGTCTGACGCGGACGTGGCCGAAGAGCAGCTTTGGGAAATTCTGCGCGAGCCTATTTCCGCCGAAAGAGTAAGCGCCAAAACCGGCAAAGGCGTTGACCGTCTTTTGGAAAGAATCGTCGCCGACATTCCGGCGCCGAAAGGGCAGGAACACGGCAAACCGCGCGGGCTTATATTTGATTCTTTTTATGACGCTTTCCGCGGCGTGGTAATTTATGTCCGCATGTTTGACGGCAGTTTAAAACAGGGTCAGACGATAAAATTAATGGCCGGCAACGTAACTTCAAAAATAGAAGAAATAGGTTTTATGACGCCGCAGCTGACCAAAGGCGCCGAGCTTAATATGGGCGAAGTCGGCTACATCGTCGCCGGAATAAAAGATATTCACAGCGTTAAAGTGGGCGACACGGTTACGCTTGCCGATAATCCTGCGGACGCGCCGCTGCCGGGATACCAGGAAGCAAAGCCCGTGGTTTTTGCAAGTATTTTCCCGATAGATTCCCTTGATTACCCCATGCTGCGCACCGCGCTTGAAAAATTAAATTTGTCAGACTCATCTTTCCATTACCAGAATGAAGTTTCAAAAGCTTTGGGTTACGGTTTCCGTCTGGGTTTTATGGGGCTTTTGCATATTGAAATTGTTAAAGAAAGGCTGGAGCGCGAGTTTAATTTGTCTTTGATAGCGACGAGCCCCAACGTTGTTTACCACGTAAAATTTACGCACCGTAAAACGCACCCGCAGGAACTTTCCGCGCTGCGGGACGCGGGGGACGGTTATAAAATCATAGACAATCCGGCCAATTTTCCGCCGTACGGGGATATTTTAGACATTAAAGAGCCGACAATAAAAATTACCATTGTCACGCCCGTTGAATTTATGGACGGCGTGATGACGCTGCTTAAAGAAAAGCGCGGAACGTATATTGAAATGGAACACATTTCAAACATGCGCGTCATCATAAAATATTATATGCCCATGGCGGAGATGGTTATAGATTTTTACAATAAATTAAAATCCGTCTCAAAAGGCTACGCTTCTTTTGATTACGAACTTGACGAATATAAAAGCGCGGACGTGGTGCTTATGGAAATTTTGCTGCACGGCGAGCCGGTGGACGCTCTGTCCGTAATAACCCACAAAGACAAAGCGCAGACGCAGGGCCGCGCGCTGTGCGAAAAACTTAAAGAACTTATAGGCCGCCAGATGTTTGAGGTCGCTGTGCAGGCGAGAGTAAACGGAAAAATAGTCGCGCGCGAAACTATTCCGGCCATGCGTAAAGACGTCATAGCCAAATGTTACGGCGGGGACATAACGCGCAAACGCAAACTTCTTGAGAAACAAAAAGAAGGCAAAAAAAGAATGAAAAGCATAGGCAGCGTAAACATTCCGCAGGAAGCGTTTGTGGCAATGCTTAAAATTAACGAAGATAAATAAAAGCTGTTATAAACTCCGGCGTCTGCGTTTTACAGACGCCGGAGTTTCTGCTAAGAATTAAAAACAATTTTAACTGCAGATGAAGGTATTATAACCTTTGTAACAGTTACATTTGTACTCATAATACAAATAGTTCCAAGTAGAGTAGTAGCCGGTCAGGCCGTAACATGTATACTGATTGGTGTTTTTGTTGTATGTGTAGCTGCTGCAGACGGTATCTTTGTCATAACCCACTGTTTGTTCATACTCCGGCTCCACCAAGTATTCGTACGAATTAACGGCGCAATAAGAGCCTTGCGGGGAGCATGCCGCGTAGAGCGTAGGCGGCGGCGTTTTGCAGATAGGATAATCAATGTTGCAATTCTGATTCGGATCCGGAAGAAAGTTGTTGCATGCGCTTCTCGCCGCTGTTATTGCCGTGTTTGAGTTTGGGTCAGGGTCTTCTGATGTTAGAATATACACTCTCCCGAGACCGCCTTGAAGATAATCTCTTTTACTCTGCCATACAGAAGTTGCCGCGCAGCATGTGCCGGTAGTTTCCTGATAACTCTGTCCGTTCTGCGTCTGTCCGACAGGACATGATACCGATGAACACGGCGTTTTGCAGTAAGACGTTGACCATGCCGCGCTTCCTCCCGTCCATGAATAAGCCGCCCCTTTCACTTTTTTGCAGCAAGCGTCTTTATTACTGCTATTGTTTTGATAATTATTGTTTAAGGCGTCATTACAGCATGTTGAGGTATTATCGGGCAGTCCGGGAGCGGCCTGATTACATCTGCAGTGTTCATATGGGGAAGCGGCAAATGAAAGCGTTGTTCCGGCGGCTGAAAACAAAAATGCCGCAAAAACAAAATTTATTAATATGTTTTTCACAAAATCCTCCTTAATTATCACAAGATTACTCTTATATTTTAACCCTAAAAAGAGCTAATCCATAATAACTAAAAAGGCTATGTTTTTTTACGACTGAAGTGATTCCGCGCGGCAGGAAAGTTATTTTTTCAAAAGAATGGAAAAGACAGCTAAAAACCCGCGGCGTTAACGCCGCTGGTTTCATTTTGTTTAACGGGAAAAAGCATACTGGTTTTTACGGCTCAGCAGCATTTAACGCTTCTGTATCCTACGGAGCACACCTTACTGTCTTTTACAGTGCAGTCAATATCGCGGACCTCGCAATAAACTCCTGCGCCGCTTGGATTAGTCCAACAATTTCCTATTACTCTGCATGAAGAAGCGCACGGCGTAGTCCCGCCTATAGAGGCATTACATTGGGTTTTGCAGGCTTCTATGGCTTGATTCGTGGTAATCTGTGAAGGCGTTATCCAATTATTTTTCATATAAGTAACCGTGGAACTCATGCATGTAGACGACGGTCTTGAAGAAAATTGTTCCGTATCGGATACCGTTCCCCAGGCGCCCCACTGCGTTTTTTTGGTTGAAGGACAAGCGCCGGTCTGCGTAAAATCCGTACAGGTTGTGCCGGAATCCGCCGCGGTACAGGTAAATGTCTCCAAAGGCTTGCCGTTACAGGTGTCATAATAAGTTTCAACCGGGTATGCCCAGTCGCCGTAAGACCAGGTTCCGTAGGTGGAGGTGCAGGAGGAGGCTTCAGTCACGCAGCCGTTGCCAGTCCATTTCTTTCCCGCGTCTGTTCCGGTACAACATCTTGCGTCTCCCGCATCGCCGTATCCGCCGCCTTTGCCGAAGCAGCAGTTTTGTGCGTTAACAACAGAGCTTACCGTGTTCCCTTCGGCGAGCGACTGGCAGCAGACATTGAACTGGTCGCTGATGCCGGGCGATTCTTGTTTGCAGCGGCAGACATTATAGGAACTGACCGCGCAGTATGCCGCAGTTACCGCGGTGAAAAACAACACTGCCGCAAAGACAAAATTCATTATTACCTTTTTCACAAAAAAACCTCCTTAATCAGCAAAAGATTACACTTATATTGTAAACCAGAAAAGAGTTAATCCATAATAACTAAAAAGGCTATGTTTTTTTACGACTGAAGTGATTCCGCGCGGCAGGAAAGTTCTTTTTTCAAAAGAATGGAAAAGACAGCTAAAAAACCATGCGGGCAGTCCGCGTGGTTTTTTAGTTTTTACGAAAGTTTTTATTTCAGTTCTGCCGGCAGTGTGCCTTCGGCTTGATGGACAGATATTCCGGAGCTTCCCTGCAAAGAATATTGTTTGAGGTCGGGTATGGTTGTTTTTGTCATATTTCCCGTGATGTCGCCGAACAAAAGAACAAAAATAATATTCCCCACGCAGCTGAAAAATATTACCCATAAAAGTTTGGCCGCGGGCCCTTCCGGATCAAATCTCTTGATAACCCACAGGCAAACCAAACCGACGATAACCGACGCTATTATCATTGTCATAAAATTTTTATTTCAGCTCTATGGGCAGTTTGCCCTCCGCTTCGCGCCCGCCCAGCAAAATTTCCGCCGCGGTTTTTATTGAAAATTTATTTATGCCGTAGGTCAGAATTACGGTATTTGCTTTAGGGTACGACGTTACTTCATAAGGGCTCATCATGGAAATTACCGCTGCGTCCGGATATTTTGCAAGCAGCGCGTTTACCGCGGCGGTCTGGCGCGCAAAAGGTTTGGAAGTCCACTGCAGAGTGGCTATTACAAGCGCGTCCGCGCCGGCCGCGCAGGCCTGCGCGCGTTTTAAATCTTTTGACGAGGGCACCATGGCGGCGTTATAATAATTTACGTCCCACCCCTTTTCAAGGAAAGGCTGGGTGAACGACGTAATTTCATCGGCAAATCTCGTGGGCGCAAAAAACACGGCGCACAGTTTGCCCGTTTCCTGTTTAAGCGGAATAATATTTTTATTGTTGCGCAGAACGGTGACGGATTTTTGCGCTATTATCTCAGACGCTTTGTTAAAAGCTTCTGAAACGTCTTCCGTTTCCTCGGGCGTTTCAAAAAGTCCGGTTTTCTTTTTTAAATCAAAAACTTTTTTCGCTGCCTCGTCAATGCGCGCGGAACTGACTTCTTTGCCGGTCAAAGCAAGTATCTGGTTAAAAATATCCTGCGCGTTTAAGAAGCCGCCCAGCAAGGCTATGTCGGAGCCGGCCTCAATGGTGCGCGCGGCGTTTAAAGCTATGCCGCCGCCTTCCTCCGCCGCGCCCGCCATGTCAAGCGCGTCGGAAATTATCAGTCCGTCAAAACCCATTTCTTTTCTGAGCAGATCGTTTAATATTTTTTTGGAATATGTCGCCGGCCGCAGCGGGTCATAAGCTTTATAAATAATATGCGCCGTCATAATGCCCGGAACTCCTGCTTCAATAGCTTTTTTAAAAGGCGCAAGGTGCACGCGTTCCACTTCCTCTTTTGAAATATCTAAGACGGGCAAATCATAATGCGTGTCCAGCAGGGTGTTGCCGTGGCCCGGGAAATGTTTGGCAACGGATATAATTCCCGCGGCGTTCAAACCGCTTATAACGGCCGCGCCCATGCGGCCCACAAGTTCGTTGTCAGAGCCGAAAGAACGCACGCCTATAATCGGGTTTCCCGGGTTAATGTTAACGTCTAAGACTGGGGAAAAATCCATATGCACGCCCGCTCTTTTCAGCTGCAGGCCGGCGAGATAGAAGAGACGGGCCGCCGCGTCCTCGTCGTTTGCCGCGGCTATCATCATATTTGTGGGAAGATACTGAAAGCCCAGCGTTACCGGCGTGTAAACGGTGCCGCCTTCATAGTCAATTGAAATAAACAGCGGTATGCGAGAGGGGGAATTTGCGGCCCAGCTTTGCAGTTTTGCCGTCAGAGCCGTGGTCTGCTCAAGAGAATAATCCCCCCACTGTATCAGCACGCCGCCGACCAGGCCCTTTTCAATAACGTTTTTATATTTGTCCGCGTTGGATACGTCTACAAAAATTACAAGCGTCTGACCAAGTTTCTGCTCCGGCGTCAGTTTGTCAAAATCAACGACCTGCGCGCTCACAAATAACGGAAAGAAAAATAAAACAAAAAATAATTTTCTCATTCTCTCTCAATAGTTATAAACGGAATTTCATTTTTTGTAAAAAGCCGCATGGGCGGGCCCCAGTAAAAAACGCCGGAAGTTACGTAATAATTCGTGCCGCCGTATTTAAAAAGACCGTAAACGTGTTTGTAGCGCAGCCTTACAAGCCAGTTGAAAGGGAAAATCTGTCCCCTGTGCGTATGGCCGCAAAGCATAAGGTTCACTTTGTCCTGTGCCGTCTCAAAATAACGCGGCTCATGCTCCATTAAAATATTGTAATCTTTCGGATTAAGAGTGTTTAAAAAATTTGAAAAGTCGCCCGCGCTGATATGCGCGGCGTTAAAATCATCCACGCCGGAAACAGCCAGCCCGGGCAGCGGGCGCACGGTAGCCTGCCGCAGCGGTTTTACGCCGGCGGCTTCATAAAAATCAAGGCTGTTGCCAAGACCCGCGTAAAACTCATGGTTGCCCATTGAGCCGTAAACGCCGTATTTCGCTTTCAGTCCTTTAAGAGCGTCAATTTCCTGCTGTCTTAACTTTTTGCCGCCCTCGTAAAAATCGCCGGTTATCAAAATCAGGTCGGGCTCAAGCGCGTTAATTTCTTCAACCATTTTCCTTACTCTTTTAACGCTTACGCCTATGCCGATGTGTGAGTCGGAAATCTGCGCGATGCTCAGTTTTTCAACCGGCAGACCTGCGGCTTTAAGATTTATTTTTTTTATTTCCGGCGTTCTTTGTCCGCCGATAACCGCCAAAATTATAAACAGCGCGCTTACAACTAGTCCCGCGCGGCCCAGCCAGGGCGGCACCGCAATTTTTAACCAGCCGAGCGCAACCACTCCGCAGGCAATTACAAAACTGACGGAGAAAATTATAAATAAAACCCCTATCCAATAATATGCCGCCAGAATAACGGGTTCGTTTAACCAGCTTTCAGACTTGCGCTGCAGCGCGAAACCGGACATAATGAGCAGCGTTCCGGCCAGCGGCATGAGCCATAATAAAATTTTGGTTATTTTGGAAGGGAAAAAATAATAAAAAGTACCTGCGCTGAATACGTGTAAGCCTATAACCGCTATTAAGAATACGGCAAAAAAAATATACATATAACCCCGCCCCGTTTTAAATACTATAACTTCTAACTATAGTATAATATATTATCATTTTACATTTGAGGTTTTTCATAAATTATGAACATAAGAGTACGTTTTGCGCCCAGTCCTACCGGTTTCCTGCACATAGGCGGCGTGCGCACCGCGCTGTTTAATTATCTTTTTGCCAGACACAATAACGGAACGTTCATTCTGAGAATTGAAGATACCGATGAGGAACGCTCAACGGCCGCTTCCGTCAAAGCTATTTTTGACGGCATGGAGTGGACAAAATTAAACTGGGACGAGGGGCCTATGCGGGACGGCTCAGAGCTCGGGCCGCACAAACCGTACCTGCAGTCCGCCCGCGCGGACGCCGGAATTTATAAAAAATATATTGACCAATTACTTGCCGAAGGCAAAGCTTACAAGTGTTATTGCACGCAGGAAGAGCTTGAAAGCGCGCGGCAGGAAGCTATAGCCAAAAAACTGCCGCCGCGTTACAGCGGCAAATGCAAACATCTTACGGACGCGCAGAGGGCCGAATTTGAAGCGCGCGGCAGAAGGCCCGCCGTACGTTTTAATATGCCTAAAGAAGGCCACGCCGGCTGGAATGATTTAATACGCGGCGAAGTGACTTTTGCCAGCAAAGATTTATATGATCTGGTTATACAAAAAACTTCCGGCTATCCGACGTATAATTTTGCCTGCGTTATTGACGATCATATGATGGAAATTTCCCACGTTATCCGCGGGGACGACCATATTTCAAACACGCCGGCGCAGATACAGATTTACCGCGCGCTCGGGTGGACGCCGCCGGAGTTTGCGCACTTGTCAATGATTCACGGGCCGGACGGCACCAAACTTTCCAAACGCCACGGCGCGACCAGCGTTATTGAGTATGAAAAACAGGGTTATTTAAGCGCGGCGGTAGTAAATTATCTTGCGCTTTTGGGCTGGTCTACGCCGGACTCACAGCAGCTTTTTGCGCCTGGCGAGCTTGAGCGGAAATTTGACATCAAAGGCTGCCAGAAAAGCCCCGCTATTTTTGACCCAGCCAAACTTGAGTGGATGAACGGCGAATATATACGCATGACGCCCGTTGCAAAACTGACTGATTTGGCCATGCCGTTTATTAAAGAAGCGGGCATAAATATCGGCGGCGCTGACCGCGCGCGGCTGGAAGGTATTATTTCACTTGAGCATGAAAAATATAAAAGACTTACCGAAGTTCCGGGCCTTATAAAATTTTTCTTCTCAGACGTGGAATTTGACGCGGCCGCGGTTGAAAAAGTTTTTAAAAAACCCGAAGCGAAAAGCATTTTGGAAGGCATGGCGGAAGTTTATTCAAATATCGCGTCTTTTACCGAGGCGGAACTTGAACGCGCGGCGCGCGGATACGCGGAATTAAAAAATTTAAAAACCGGCCAAATTTTTCATCCGGTGAGAGTGGCCGTTTCAGGCAGAACGCACGGCCCAACGCTTTTTAAAATGTTAGAGTACATGGGCAGGGATACTGTGGTAAAAAGGCTGAAAGAAGCCGTAAAGCTTGCGGCTTAACGGGGATTAAATGAGATATTGGATGCTGGAAAAGGGCGACGTTATAGGCCCTTTTGAATCTTCCGAGCTTAAAAAAATAGAGGGTTTTACGCTGGAGACGCTTGTTTGCCCCGAAACTCTGGGCGACAATTCCATGCACTGGAAACCCGCGTCTTTTTACATTGATTTCGGCGGGCAGGAAAAAGTAGGCGAAATTAAAAGCGGTCTTACCGGCGGGCAGAACACAAAACTTACGGCCGGCGATAATATTTCAATAGAAGAATATTTTGCAAATATCTACCAAAACGAAAACAGCGGGCTAAGCGAAATTCTTGGAATTCCCGACGAGCTTGAAAATTCCGATATGTATCTGGGCCGTTTTTTGCAGCGCGAGCTGCGGCCGGACTCAAAAACAAAAAATACAAAAGTAAGACGCATTGAACGCGAGCTTGAAAAGGAACGTAGAAAGTATGAAAGGACTTTCGGCCCGCAGGGCAAAATTTTAAGCCGCGAAATCGCGCCGCCGGCTAAAGAAAAAACTGATTTTTCCGAAACTTTCAGACCAATTACCGAGCGCGGGCCCGCGGCGCAGCCCGTAGTAAACGCGGCCGCCGCTCCTGCCGCCGTTTCTCCCGTCCCGCCGCCGGCAAAGCCTGCGGAGCCGGAGCCTATTACGGTGACTGAATTTGCGCTCGGCACGGCGCGCTCTCTTAAACTTAAACATGACGACGGCGTGAAAAAAGCCGAAACCGCCGCGGTAAAAACCGTAAAACAAGACTCGCCGGAAGATATTTTTGTAAAAGACGTTCCGGCGGAGAGCCGTGTTGAAGAGCGGCTTAAAACAGCAAATCCGGAGACGGACCCTGACATCACTTTTAACGTAAAACGCACGCAGCTAAAAGCGCAGGATATTGCCGCGCCTAAAGAAAAAAAACCGCATTCCACAAGAACTCTGGCCGCTATTACGGCGTTATTCATATTTGCGTTTTTGGCTTCAATGTTTTACATATACCAAAAATACCAGCAGGAAACTCCGCCGCCGCAGAATTTTGCTATGGCTGTTCCGTATGTTGAGCCTGTCGCGCCGGAAAAACAAATCCTTCCGCCGGAAGTTCCTGCCGCCGCCGCAGTGCCCGCGGTTTTGCCCGCGCCGCCTTCCAGCCCTAAAGCCAAAACTAATGATATCGGCGATGCGGCGATTGCGATAGCAAAGAACTATTTTTTGGAAAATAAAAATGCCACGGTTGACAATTTTTTAAATACTTATTTTGAGCAGTACCGCCGGCAGGGTTACGCGGCCGCATGGTCAAGCGAAGCTTTACATAAGGATATTTATATAGTTAAATACAGATTGACGAAAACGCGCCAGGAGCCTATTGTTTATATTTTTGAAGTGGATACAAAAAAAGGAACGGTTACCGGCGCTTTGAATAATTTGACGTTAGATTTATTAGATATGTAAAGAGAGGGTTTAAATATGTTAATAATGGAAGAGCTTTTTAAACTGATGAAGGAGAACGGGGCTTCGGATATACATTTGACCGTCGGCGCGTCGCCGATACTGCGTATAAACGGAAAACTTTTTGCCACTCCTTTTGAAGTGTTGACGCCGGACAAAGCGCAGAGTCTGATTTATTCAATTATGTCGGACGAGCAGAAACAGCGTTTTGAAACTAACCAGGAGCTGGATTTCGCTTTCGGCATGAAAGCGTACGGCCGTCTCAGAATGAACGTTTTCAGACAGAGAAACACTATAGGCGCGGCCATACGCTCTATTCCTTTTGAATTTAAAACTTTTGCGGAGCTCGGTCTTCCGGCGGCTGTTAATCATATTACTCAGCTTAACAAAGGGCTGGTGCTGATTACGGGGCCGACAGGCTCCGGCAAATCAACCACGCTTGCAAGCATAATAAACTACCTTAATACAAATAATAACTATCATATTATGACGGTGGAAGACCCTATTGAGTTTGTGCACAATCATAAAAAAAGCATTGTCAACCAGCGCGAAGTGGGCGCGGACACCCACGGTTTTACCGAGGCGCTGCGCCATGTTTTAAGGCAGGATCCGGACGTTATTCTGGTCGGCGAAATGCGCGATTTTGAGACTATTCAGGCGGCTCTAAACATAGCGGAAACGGGCCACCTTGTTTTTGCCACGCTGCACACGTCGGACGCGGCGCAGAGCATTAACCGCATTGTTGACGTTTTCCCGCCGCACCAGCAGGAGCAGGCCCGCATGCAGCTTTCATTTGTTATTGAGGCGGTAATGTGCCAGCAGCTTTTGCCGGCGGCGGACGGCAAAGGGCGCATTATGGCGGCCGAGGTTTTGCTCGCCAATTCCGCGCTGAGAAGCCTGATAAGAGATAAAAAGTCCGAGCAGGTTATTAATATTATGCAGACAAATTCCGGCGCTGGCATGATGACCATGAACCAGGCTCTGGGTGATTTATATCTGGCCAAAAAAATTACGTATCAGGACGCTATCGCCCATTCGTCCAACATAGTAGACTTCAAAAACTACCTGCAGCAGAAGACGGGAAAATAAAGTTTTAGTTAAAACGCCGCCCTGATGAAAATCAGGGCGGCGTTTTATTTAATTTATTACTTCAAAGACATAAATTAAATTCTTGAAACCATTTCACAGAGAAGATTATTGTAACAGCAGCTGCCGCCCATGCCGCCGCAATTGGAAGACCAAGAGCAGCTGCCCCCGCCGACGGGCTGTTTTGTGTCTTCGGGAGAAGAGCAGCACCATCCTGAAAACGGGCCGTATGGGACTCTTCCTCCAGGACATATGCAGCAATTACCGTCCGGAGCATCTTCGGCGTAACCTGTCCAGACATACTCGCTTGACGTTAGACAACTCTTTACCTTACATGGCGTTTTACATATGCCGTTAACGTTAACTTTTGGAGAGGTACAGGTAACTGTAGCCGCCTGGCAGCAGGAGCCTGTAGTTTCCTTATAAGTCTGTCCGTTTTTATCTGGCGTAGTACCGCTGCACGTTACGCTAGAACACAGCGTCCAACACGCAGTTTGGGCTGCTAC